>JAZRJN010000001.1:0-2418 GCA_045645785.1 Candidatus Aphodosoma sp.
CAAATCAATCATAAAAGTTTGTTCTTTATTTTGTTTAACATCGAGATACTCAACAAATATGGCGCGATTTGCATTGTTAGCTTTAACTGAAATAGTTACATTATCAAACAATGCTTCGTTTGGATTAAATGTAAACGCTACTTTTTTAGGCAAACTATACAACCGCAAATTTGATACTAATTGAATATATGGAGCACGAGCAGATGTATATGAAAATGTCAATTTTGCATTACATTCGCTTGTAGCAGGTTGCAACGTTGCATTCCATTTAGTTGATGAACTTTTTACCCTCCAACCTTCTAAATCAATATCCAACATTGGCTCATTTATTTCCGAAATAACTAACAAACTATCTTGTTTTCCATCCAAATCGCAACGAACAATAGTGCGACCATTTTGCAAACCATTCATAAAACCATTTTCATCTATCGCAACAATATCTGGATTATCAATTGTCCAATCAAATGCCGCTGGATTTACCAACATATCGCCACTCAACACCTCAATTGGATAATCTACATTTTGATCAACAACCACAGAATCCAAACGCATCTTAACGTCAGCAACAACCACTTGCAAAGGTGCTATATATTTTACATCACCAACTTTCACCGTCAAATTACCATTTGCGGTTGAAGAAGTAGCAACAAATGTTTTACCATTACAAACACCTATATTCTCATCACATTCAAGTGTAAAATCTTGCACATTATCATCCAATAATACGCCGTATTGATTATATGCCATAACTCGAGGAGTAAAACTTGCATACATCGGAATCTCTAATTTATGCTTATAAAAACGCAAATAAGAAATTATACTATCGGTTGGAGCAGTAGAAACCAACATCCATCCATTACCAACCGAGCGTTCAGTACCATCTGCAGGTTTATTGACAATAGCATGATTAACCACCATTTCGCTGGAACCGCCACCATCCATACCAACAATATTATAAGCACCAATATTTTTCAAAATACCACAAACTTCAGTTGTAGATAGCCCAACAGAGCCACCTGTACCCTTACCGTCACACACAAACAAATACAACCAACGACCATCCTTCGATGCTCCAATAGCCGTACGAGGATAACGACTAACATTATACGAATCACCTGTATTCCGTTCTGTCAACTCTCCATTTTGCAAAATCATTGCGTTACCACCTATAAGTTGTTCAACCAAAGGCTGCGAAGAATCTGGACGGAAAATTGCCATTTCAACCTCCAACTCTTGACCAACGGATAATTGATTTAAGAATGTTGCTGCAGCACGAACCCCCGAAAGTACTGTTTCATCTTCAGCAATTGGTTCACCCCCATCAATATTTTTCACAATACGACGCACTCTCACCTTAGTCCGTTTATTTAACCCCCACCTTTCACCTTTAACCAATTCAACTACCACCTCAGTACGCTCCATAGTATCAAAGCCTTTGTGATTTTCATACGGACGAGTTGTAGAACCTGCAAAACGATTATAGAGCGTCAAATCGCAAGTTTCCCATGCTTGATTCACACGATTGAAATGATATGTGTTATTTTCATCAATAATTACACGCGCATTAAATATCATATAATCAAGTACAGGTTTCTTATTCACATCCATAGTAGCGAATGCCCAAAACCATGATTCATTCGAAGGTGCTACTTGCACCTCTCCATTCTGAATACTACCTCCTCGAGGCATACCAAGAGGATACTCATTATTAGCCGACACATTGAAAAAATCACCATTCACACCACAATATGCATCATGCCCCTCTCGAGTATGACGATTACATGCCGATGTTACCAATTCAGTCCCAGCAATACAATCTTTTCCTAAAAATGTCTCTATTTCTGCATATTTATTCTCCAAATCTATTGTCAATACATGAATATCCTGTGGCAATTCTGGCATTTTTGCATAACAATACATCGTACCCGGACCTACCTGCTTATACTCTATGGTATCAATTTGACGCATTACACCATAGATATCCATCTTACCTTGAGAAAATACACAATGCGCAATACTTAATATACAGAATATATTTATGAGTTTTTTCATAGAAATATAAATTATTTAATAATCACCTTACAAGATGCACTATTCGATTTAATAATATAAGTGCCAACTTTCCACGATGAGGTATTAATTATGAATTTTGCATTATGAATTATGAATTGACTTAAAACTTTTCCTTCCAAATCATACACTCTCACCTCATCTCCCTCTTTACCTTCCACAATTATATAATCTTTTGCTGGATTTGGATAGATAATTAATTCATTCGCTTTTGTAATATCATCAATTTCAACCACAAAATTCTCATCATAAATTAACTGAAGAGATTTAATATCTACCACATGATTTTTCTTCTCCATGTCAGTATTAATATTAAATTTTATCGAACTCAACACCAATGGATAAATT
>JAZRJN010000002.1:0-11778 GCA_045645785.1 Candidatus Aphodosoma sp.
GTTGCAATCGGGTACCAATGGCGTTGCAACATCGAAATATGGAAGAGAGTTGATGCGTAGTATCATGATGGAATATGATGGTGATAAAGAGAGATATGCACGGATATCAGGGCATGGCATGCGGATGCTTGCAGAAGCAATGGAGATGAACTTACCATACGAGATTAAATGCCCTGCAATGTTGATTTGTGGCGAGAAGGATAGGGCTGGCTCATCTATTAGATACAACAAAGCTTGGCATAGGGATACTGACATTCCCCTTGAATGGATTAAAGGTGCAGGACATAATTCTAACACTGATGCGCCTGATATAGTGAATGAGTTAATAAATTGTTTTGTAGAAAGATTAAAAAAAGATGCCTAAGGTATCTTTTTTTATACTCTACCAAAAATTTGCCTGTGTTTTGAAACAAAATCAATGTATTTTTGCCTATATTCTAATTTTTTTGTAACTTTGCCTCGTGAAAATGTGGAGAGATTTGACTGCTTGCAACCACAGAAAAAAATGCTAAAACGGAAATATCTGTGCACATGTCTGTGCTAATTATTTTCCTCTTTTTTTCGTAAGTCAAATTAATCCCCTAATTATTAATTTTTAATTATTAATTCTTAATTATTATGGGTTATTTATTTACATCCGAATCTGTTTCGGAAGGTCATCCAGACAAAGTGGCTGACCAAATCAGTGATGCTATTTTGGACGAATTCTTGGCTTTCGATCCACAATCAAAAGTAGCATGTGAAACATTTGTTACTACAGGACAAGTGGTGCTCGGCGGTGAAGTAAAAAGTAAGGCATACGTTGATGTGCAAGATGTTGCACGTAAAGTGATTAACCGCATTGGTTATACTAAGAGCGAATATATGTTTGAGGGAAATTCGTGTGGTGTTTTGTCGGCAATACACGAACAATCGGCAGACATAAATCGTGGAGTTGAACGCGCAGAGGCTGAAAATCAGGGTGCAGGCGACCAAGGTATGATGTTTGGTTACGCTTGTAATGAGACAGATGATTATATGCCTTTGTCATTGGCATTGAGCCATATACTCCTTATTGAGTTGGCTGCTATTCGCAAAGAGGGAAAAGAGATGACTTATCTTCGCCCTGACTCAAAAAGCCAAGTAACAATCGAATACGATGATAATGGCTATCCTGAGAGAGTGCATACTATCGTTGTTTCAACTCAACATGACGAATTTATCACTGCTAACGACTTCATATCGCAAGAGGAGGCTGACAAAGCAATGGTGAAACAAATTCATGAAGATGTGGAGAATATATTATTACCTCATGTGTTGGCGAAATATCCTTATTTGGCAAAATACTTCAAAGGCGATATTATTCTACACGTGAATCCAACAGGCAAATTCGTAATTGGTGGTCCTCACGGCGATACAGGTTTGACTGGTCGCAAAATTATTGTTGATACTTACGGCGGTAAAGGTGCTCATGGTGGTGGTGCATTCTCAGGTAAAGACCCATCGAAGGTGGACCGTTCGGCAGCATACGCAGCACGCCACATCGCGAAGAACCTTGTAGCTGCAAGTGTTTCAGACGAGATATTAGTACAAGTGGCATACGCTATCGGTGTGGCTGAGCCAGTAAGCTTGTATATCAACACATACGGCAAATCGAAAGTGGCAATGAGCGATGGTGAAATTGCTGAACGTGTATTGAAAATATTTGATATGCGCCCATACGCAATCGAGCAGAGATTGAAACTTCGTAATCCTATTTACGCTGAAACTGCATCATACGGACACATGGGTCGTACGCCTCGCACAGTGACAAAATGCTATGAAACTCGCTATGAACCATATCGCTGCTACGAAGTAGAGTTATTCACTTGGGAGAAATTAGACTTTGTGGATAAAGTGAAAGCTGAATTTGGACTTTAATGAAAACAATATGTACATATAATAACATTAAATCCATTCTACCAACATTGGTAGAATGGATTAATGTGTTATGTGCTATATATCTTATTTGCACTTTATTATTTTCATTTAATTACCAACGCCCAGCATTCTATGCATATTCTATATCATTATTAACCGACATTATTGTAAATAAACGATATAAAAATGTAAAATGGTTTAATGCAAAATGGACTTTTGTTGTAATGATATTATTCTACTTATGTATATGGATTTGGCACATATTTGAAGAAACAAACCTACCTTACTTTATAACAACAGCAGAAAAAAGAGTTGGATTATTAATTGCAGGATTATTGGGAATTTTCACGAATATAAACCCTCGCTTAAAACCTCAATATTTTGCTATACCTATGATGATAACTGGCATTATCACATTAACATATACATTATTTAAAATTGATTTCTGGCATACAACGTACGACTCTCTAAAAATATACCAAGAAACAATAGCCGCATATAGAGGAATCACACTAAAAATCTCGCACATGACATTTAATTTTTACATGAATTGTGCAATTATATTTGGTATTTATGGTATAATAACAAGTCAAAATTTATGGAAAAAAATAGTCTATTCAATATTTATAATTCCATCAGTATTTGCGGTTATAACATCAGAAGGTAGAACTGGTTTCTTAACAATATTGGTACTACTTTGTATAATAGGTTTTTATTGGATTAGTAAATATGCAAAACAATTATTAATTCCACTTACAACTTTCATGATAATAACTACTTTTATCATATTTTCTAGCCACTACAAAGTAAGAGAGAGAGGATTTGAAGACCCACGAATAGATATATGGGAATTATCGATTGATATAATCAAAGAAAAACCAATTTTTGGTTATGGCGTCAGTGATGGTAGATCAAAATTTGTAGAACGAATGTTTGATAACACAGAAATAAAACAACAATTTCTAAATCCATGGTTTCATTGTTTTCCTCATTACAATAAATATAGTCTGCATGCCCATAATATATTTTTAGAATCTACTATCGAATTTGGCATTATTGGCTTTGTATTGATTTCACTTATTTTATTTTTACCATTATTACTAAACAAAGGACGAAAACAAATGTTCTTATCCTTGTTTGTCCTAATTTTTACACTTCAAGGATTAACAGAAAGCCCTGGTTCACATTTATCCATATTTATATTATCGTGGTTTTTATATATTTTAATATTAACACCAACTACTTGTTCCGAAACAAAGAACAAATTAGAAGATATACAAACAACGGATAATAAATAAAAATAGGCAATTTAATACTATCTGAATAGTATTTAAAAATATTCAAAACATCTTTTGTAGAAAATTTATTTTTCAACAAATTTAAACAAAAACGCCTTAATTGTTTACGCTCAATGGCACATATATTGTGCCATTTTTTTTTATTTTCAACAATCACTATTGACAAATTATCTTCATATTTCGAAAAAACCTTTATTAGATTTTCATAATATTTCTTATCAATATTTCCCAAAGAAAGATGTTTTAATCGTATATTATCATACATCACATAATTTTGATAACCACGAAAATAACTCTGCAGTGTTATATCAAAATCATAACCATGAAAACCTAAAATTTTTTCATCAAAATGTATTTCATCAAAAAATTGTTTCCTCATTGCAAGGAATACACCATCTAATAAAACAACAGGCAAAAATTTTTCTCTATTCCCACGAGGCAAACATCTTTGCTCAAAAAACAACTCTCCCTGATTATTCTTAATTCCTTGAATAATATTCATCTTTTTAGCAGGTCGATAAAACGACCAAGGAGCAGGTATTCGAGTAACAATATCACTTCCAGCTACACCAACAACTCCTGTATTTTCAACAGAAAGAATTTCAATTAAAGATTTTCCCCAATCTGTACAGTCTGCAAACTCAACATCTTCATGCAAAAAACAAATATACGGATACTTTGCTTTTTGTACTCCAACATTATAGGCTTGATATATCGAAAATTGACTCTTTGAGTTATCAATCACAACCAATTCATATTCAACCCCAATAGTAATTGAAATACTATGTTGCAAAGATAAAGGAATATTATTAGAACGAGAACAAATTACGATTGAAATCATAAGTCTATTTATGTAAATTTATACCTCTTTCACACTGAACTTTCCCTACAATCTGTTTTTGTTTCATCATTGCTTTATTTTCAGAGAATTCAACCCAATTTTCTTTGTGATACAAATGATACAAAATAGCACGATTTCGCACACTATAAAACTCATACCCCATAGCCTTAAACCTCCAATTTATATCCGAATCTTCACCAACACAAGGCTTTATATAATCTTCATCAAAACCATTGATTGACACGATTGTCTCTTTTGAAAATGACATATTACATCCTATCAAACGACTAGCTTTATGAATTTCTCTATTCAAAAATAAAGGAATAAATATACCATCTTCAACTTGCTTCGCACCAGAAACAAAAAGATATTTTATCATAGCACAACCTATTTCAGACAAAGTAATTGTGCCATCCATTATTTTTTCAGTTATCGCCTTCATAAGTTTCACACGACGCCCCAACAAAATTCTATTAGGTCTAGCATAGCGAAGGTGCATCTCTACAAACCGATGATGAACAACACAATCACCATCAATAAAAATAAGCCAATCATTATTTGCTGCCAAAATAGCACGATTGAGAGCTCTATTTTTACGCCAACCATCATCTTCTTGTGTTAAATGTTGATGTTCACAAAACCAATCATACTGCTCCACAAAACTACGCATCTCATCACACTCGCCATCTTCTGAAACAATTATTTCAAAATCCTTACAAGTCTGACAACGCAACGACTCTAAAACCCAAAATAAAGCCTTAGTGTTCTTATATACAGATATTATTATTGTTGCTTTCATATTATTTCTGATGTTTACGCCAACGATATTTTTGAACTAATTCAACACATTCCGTCTCTTCAAATCCTCGCTCTTTAGCATATTCTTGTGCCATAATTGCCAATGCCGAAGGTTCAACATTTAAGCGTTCAAACCCACGACACCCCCTATCCATATCAATTTTACCAAATGACATACGATTCAAATCGACCAATTCAAATTGCACTTCACCATCTACTACATCAAGCAAAATATTGCCACCCGAATAATCAAGCGGAAAAATACCTGCTTCATGCATCTTTGCCGTCATACGACCTACACAACGCAAATACAATTCTCTATTTTCTAACTCCACATTGCCAATCACATCATAAAAGGTATGGCGACAAGAACTCTTCTTAGATACATAATAACTATGAGAAAACAAAAGACCACATCGCTCAGTATAATAGGCAATTGGCGCAGGAGATTTTATACCTAAACTATTTAATTTTTCGGCATATTCATACGAGCGCTGAGCCTTTGATTTACGAAAAACTCCATAAACCCAACGATTAACCAAATTAGGAATAGCAAACGATTTCACTACCATATTAACATCCCCAAAAGCCATATCTCGCAATTCGTTACGTCGGCAATGAATCACTCTACCCTCTTTATCGCTCCACCTCACAGGCAAAGACTTCACCCAATATTCCAAAGCCTTATATTCTTCAGACACCTTCACTTTTCGGGGATGAACTATTCGATTGATACAATTTATAAATTTCGACCAGCTACGTCTATGCTGCAAAGGTCCACCCAATTCTCGCTCGAAAAATTCAGGATGCAATCTATTAAGTGTGTCTATCACATCAAATTTAAGATGTCGATTAGTTGCCCGTTTGGATGTTGCACGAACTCGATAATAAAACTCAATCTCAGGCAATCGAACAACTCGTCCACCATCTTTAAGCACAGCTATCCAAAACGCCCAATCTTCACGTGTCTTTATTTCATTGCAATAGCCGCCTACTCGCTTCCAATCTGATTTTCTAAACAAAGCGCAAGTGTCTATTATATTCTTACGAGCCAATAAATTCAACGAAAACTTAGGCAACTTCCACTCACCCGATTTATCGCCAAAATACTCAGCACGAGGAGCAACAACTTTTATTTCCTCATCAGAAAGCATAACTGCCACCGCCCGAGAAATAAATGTAGATGTGATTTTATTATCAGAATCTACTGGCAAAATAAATTCTCCTGCAGCAAGCGAAATAGCATAATTGCGAGCGATACAAGCCCCTGCGTTTTTTTGAGAATAAACCTTCACACGATTATCTCGCAACGCATACTCTTGAAGTATCTGCAATGACAAATCAGACGAACCATCATCAACACAAATCACCTCTATATCAGCATAATCCGATGCCAATATAGAATCTAACGCTTCAGCAATATATTTTTCTGAATTATATACAGGTACAACTACTGATACTAGCATATATCAAATCTTATCAAATCCTTTTGTATATTTAATCCAATAATATTTCAATGGATTGGTATATTTCAACAATTTCCACGGACGACTACTATGAGGTCGATGCAACACCCTATCCGACATCAAGATAATATTCCTGAATCCCAATTCAACACTTTTATGCGAAATAAAAACATCGTACCAATTTTTTCCAGAATCAAGATTTCCAAAATCGTATGATTTCAAAAATTCATTAGTCAACAATGTACAACAAAAGCTAATACGCTTCTTAGTCACTCTATCCTCATTTCCCCATTTTTGCGCATATAAATAAGGAAAATTCACCTCTCCGCTTTCATCCGCAGTAACCGAAGCTACTAAACCTACACCCTCATTCACCGCCTCATTCAATTTCACAAATGTATCTTTATTAATCACAACATCCGACTCTACAATCACCAAATGTTCATCATTTTCAAGTGCCAATCGTTGCGCCTCTTGTAAAACATATCTATAATTAGGTGATGGTGTATCAATAACATCAGCCAAATGCACCACTATAAAATCCAACTCTCTTGCCAAATTATCTAATTTCTGCGCAACTTCAACATCCGAAAAATCATCATAAACAACATATTTACATTGCTGTTTATCCACCGAACTTATCACCGAACGAATAGTTTGCTCAGTTAGTTCTATCGAATTTTTTACAGGTGTTATAATCAACAAATCTTTCATCTCTTTGATTTCCATATTATTCCACTACGCGCAATAGTTATCATTGCGCCAAACGAATTACCAAACTGCGAACCCCAATCAGCTCCAACTGCCACCCCAAAACTAAGATTCCATGCCTGAGGCACCAACTTTTGCACCGAACAATACACTGTATTATTATATGACCTCAGAGGTAAATCGTATGTTCCATAATTATCAGAATGACTATATCTAACGAGATAATTAAATCCATACACATCGCCCTTCACTGCCACATGGTGCGTAAATGTCCTATTATTCATTGTCTGAATCGCCGAAGAATATATTGGCGATGTAATAAACGGAGTCCCAATAGTCATACCACAATGACTCCAACCCTGAGTATAAATCCCATTATTAAAATAATCATCCCCACCGCCAAAAATAATCCCATCTATATCATGACAAGGTCCCGACTGATCTGTCGTCGCCAAAAACTCATAGGTCAAGGCATCTATAAAACGCCAATGCGACTGCTTTATTGCCACTCCCCACAACCCATCTACTGCATTTTTCGCGTTCCAAATATAACGCACTGGCCCATCCTCAAACAACGACTGCCAATATGCATTCACATACCACCCTGCATGTTTCACCTCCAAACCCAACATCTGCGAACCTATGTGATTACCCATAGCATTTATCTGGTCATTACCCATCACTCCTCCCGACGATGCCTTAAACACAGTCCACCAATCTCGCAACGACGACCCCAACTCTCCATACACACCCGACACTCCACCCCACTGTGCCGCATGATGAAACTCGTAATTAATATTTATAGGCAACTTCCCTCCCAATCTGACTCCCAAAAATTTATGATGCAACATCGCACGCCTCACCCCTACATCATCCACAAACCACCCTTGCGTAATACCGCCCTTTATCTCCATATAGCCATACGTAAACGGAAACGACGTATATCTATCTATCCCAATCGTAACTCGAGGCATCGCAGGCGCATTTCGCGAAAACAAAAAACCACCCGACGACAACTCATAATCCTGATTACCAACACCCCAAGGCTTAACCCCTAGTGTAATATCAAAACACCACAAACGCGCATGACAATACAACTTCACAATCTGCGACCCATAATCCACACCACGCAATCTGTAATCTGCAATCTGTAATCTGTAATCCACGCCATACGAATAATCCCACCATCTCGACTCACGCACAGCCCGCTTCTCTATCCTCCCACGCAAATATGCACTAAACGGCGCCACCCCCACAACTCCATCACTATTAGCCGACAACCAAAAAGGCGCAAATCTACCTGATGATGCCAAACCCATCAACTCAACCGAATAGCTCAACGTATCCCTACCCTCATCAACCGAATCCATAGGCAACGGCCATGCCCGCCATGCCCAACAAGGCATAGCAACAACCCACAAAAACAATAAATATAGTAATCTACAATTCCACATTCCTAATTCCTCATTCCTCATTTCATTCCCCTCCTATAAATTTTCTCCACAAACGATCCGTCTTGGCATTGTCCTAATCCCCAAAACAAATCACCATTATACTCAAACGCAATCATATTTTCCGCAGCCTGTTCCATACGCCCCAAAGTATGCCACGCATCATTCGCTGTATTATAAAAAATGATTGTTTCATAAAAATGTTCACGAGTCTCAGTTCCACCAAAATAACGACCACCCAAAACATAAACATTATCATCAACCGCAACCGCCGATGCAAACACTCTACCTCGATCAGGCATCTTTCCACACTTCAGCAACTCCTTTTTCGTCCAATCATATCGCCACCAATCATTTTTCATCTCAATGCCATAACCCAATCCAAAATAAACACAATCACCAACTCTTGCCCCCACTGCATCAGCTCGAACCAACAAATCCTCTAACTTATCAACTTGCTCCCACCTATCATCCAATATATCATAACGATACACATTTTTCGCAAAATTTTCAGCAAAACCCAATGCCACATAAATACAACCCTCAACCTCCCAAACAACAGGAGCCACAACATCATCCATAGGGAAATCCGCCAATCGCGACCACCTATGCGAAGCAAAATCATACGCCCACCAATCGCGCAACAAAGAAGTTCCACTATAAACTTTGCCACAAAATCCCAACCCCGCATACAACTTATTTTCCACAACAATCGCCGTCGCACTTACTCGCGAAACCATAGGCAATTCTCTCTCTCTCCAATCACTCAAATCCGACATCGGCGCACATCGCCACACCCTTGATGGTTTCTCAGCACTTCCATCCTCCTCTCGACCAAACAACACATACAACGTATCGCCATACACAACACCATTCCCCGAAGCCAATCCAAAATCCACATCCCAACTATCCGTATATGCCAACACCCCTTCTTGTTGCTCATACCGCTCGCAAGCCTCACAAAAAAACAACAATAATAATATCAAATATTTCAATTTCATAAAATAAAATAATAATATACAAAGTTACATTTTTTTCTCCAAATTACAAACAAATCCAATCAAAAAAAATCACTAAACAGACCCTTATTTAACAAAAATTATGAATTCTAAATTATGAATTATGAATTAAAATAACTAACTTTGCAAGTCAAATTTTAAACTAAAAAACAATGGATAAAACAAGTTATGCAGTTGGCCTCAGTTTCGGTCAACATCTTGCTCAAAGCAAAATCAAAGGTCTTGACTACCAATCTTTTGCAAAAGGTGTAGAAGCAATGTGCGAAGGCAAACAACCAGAAATTGATCTCAAAGAAGCACAAGAGTTATTAAATAAATTCTTCACTAAACTCGAAGAAGAAGCAAAAGCTCAATTCGCACAAGTTCGCGAAGCAGGCGAAAAATTCCTCGAAGAAAACGCAAAACGTGCAAACGTCGTAACCCTTCCAAGTGGTCTCCAATACGAAATCATCACTGAAGCAATCGGTCAAAAACCAGTTGCAACAGACAAAGTCAAAGTACACTACCATGGTACTCTCATCGATGGCACAGTATTCGACAGTTCAGTACGTCGTGGCGAACCAGCTACATTCGGTGTAACTCAAGTAATTCAAGGTTGGGTAGAAGGTCTCCAACTCATGCCTGTAGGCTCAAAATGGAAACTCTACATCCCTTACAACCTCGCTTACGGCGAACAAGGCGCAGGTCAAATGATTGCTCCTTATTCTGCTCTTATCTTCGAAGTAGAACTCCTCGAAATTGTTAAATAATTAATCTTTACTATAATGAAAAAAATATTTGGACTATTTTTGTTTGCAACAATAGCAGCAACAATGTTTATCTCTTGCGGAGGAAACACAGCAAACGTAAAAACTCAAAATGACTCTATCAACTACGCTTTCGGTATTGCCAATGCTAATGGCATACGCCAATACGTATTAATGGCAGACACTGCCGACATGGACAAAGTAAACCAATTTTGCGAAGGCATAAAAGATGCTTTGAAAAAACAAACTACAAAAGAAAGACTAACAATCGAAGGTTTCCGCTTGGGTGTTTCGATGAAAGAAGAGATAGCAACTGGTTTCCTCTTGAACGACTCTACCCTCCCTGCAAAACACGACCTTATCGTGTCAACATTCGAAAAAGCTCTCAAAGGTGAAAATTGCTTCATGACATCAGAAGAAGGTCAACAATACTTCCAAACTATTTTAGGTCAATCTTTAAACACAGGCGAACCTGCTAACCTTACTCCAGAACAAGTCGATACTATAAATATGCTTATCGGTCTTCTCAATGCAGATGGTGCTCGTAAATATATCCTTGCAAAAGATACAACTAACAAAGACATTGAAATTTTTGTAAAAGGTTTCGACAATGGTTTAAACAATTCTGAAGACAAAGCCCTCTACTTAAAAGGTATCGAAATAGGAAAAAATATGTATCGCCAAATGAGCACAACTACATATCTTTTCAACGATTCAACTATCGAACAAAAAGTAGAACTCATCCAACTTGGTCTTATTGATGGTTTGAAAAAATCAGATTCTGCAATCTTTACAGCTCAAGAAGCTATCGAATACATCAACATAATAATGGAAGCTAAATCTAAAGCTCGCAACGCTAAAGCAATAGAAAAAGGCGAAGCTTTCTTAGCTGAAAATGCAAAACGCGAAGGCGTATTCGTAACAGAAAGCGGTCTCCAATATGAAGTCGTAACTATGGGCGAAGGTGAAAAACCAACTGCCGAAAACACAGTTAAAGTACACTATCACGGTACACTCATCGACGGCACAGTATTCGACAGCTCAGTAGATCGTGGCGAACCAATCGAATTCCCACTCAACGGCGTAATCAAAGGTTGGACAGAAGGTCTTCAACTCATGCCTGTAGGCTCAAAATTCATCCTTTACATCCCTTACCAATTAGCTTACGGCGAACGTGGTGCTGGCGAACTCATCGGCCCATGCGAAGCCCTAATCTTCGAAGTTGAATTACTTGATATCGTAAAATAATAACACACTCTATACTAAAGACAGAATAGCAAAATAACATAAAAATTGATTATGTCCTTTTGTTATTCTGTTTTTTTAGTATAATCCTCTTTTCCTATAAAAAAATAAACCGCTCAACATCAAGTCAAGCGGTTTTTAAAATTTAATTCGTTAAGCGAATATTATTCGCCAAGATGAATTGCTTCTGATGGACAAACTGAAGCACAAGTGCCACATTCTGTACATACTTCTGGGTCGATTTTGTAGATATCGCCCTCAGAGATAGCTTCAACAGGGCACTCACCAATACAAGTACCACAAG
>JAZRJN010000003.1:0-15042 GCA_045645785.1 Candidatus Aphodosoma sp.
TCTTTTATTAAATATTTGAAGTTTTTGCCTTGTAGATTGTATGCTGGGCGGTCGAAACCTGTGGCATTACGAGTTGCTTTGATAAAATATATTTGAGTTGCAGTAGGCAATAAGTTGTCTTGACGTAGAATCCAAGAGAATGTGTAGGCAGGGTCGTTTTTGATGTTGATGAGAGATTTGAGTATTGTGGTTAGATTTTCACGGCGGAGTATTCCTCCTATTAGTCCGCGTAGGCGGCGATAGTTTGTTATGGAATCAACATCGTGGGTTAGGTAGATGTGGTTGATTTTTTGAGGAATAGAGGGGAATGATATTGGAGCGGACGTGTCAGATTTGTCAGACGTGTCGGACTGATTAAATATTTCGGGCGATAGTAGTTTTCTTAGTAATTCTCCGTATTCTTCGATGATTGGGCGATGTATGAAGTTGGCTTTTGCGGGGATGGATTGTTTGCCGATGTATCTGCCATGGGTGTCGCGATTGGTGTTGGGATTGATGAACTCTTCGTAGCGCGATATTAGGAAATAGGTGCTTGCGATGAGGTCGGCATGGCAGATGATAGTGTTTTCGAATTTCTCGATTTTGGGAGTGCCAAATAAAAGAGGTATGCCTTCAATCTCTTGAAGAGGGAGTGAAGGCATACTTTTTTGTGTGCCGTAGATGTCGTCATCGAAGAAGTTTGATGGGACAATTACGACTTTGTATTTTGACCATTGGTTTTTATCATTGCAATAACCTACGTGGTGGGCGTTATGCTCGTCACGGATTAGGAATTGAATGATATAGTCAATGATTTTTTGCATTTATTATTCAGCAGATTCTTGAATTTGAGCTTGTTGTTGCTGTTGTTGGAGTTTAGCTTGTTGAGCTTCGTAGGCTTTTTGTGCGTCGTGAGCAACAGGGTCGAATAGTTTGATTTCGCGAGGTTTGCGTTCTTCTTGTTTAGGGAATGGTAGTGGGTTAGCGTGCATACGTTTGTAGGTTTCTCGGTTGCGTACGATATGCACAGCTTCGTAGATGGCTTCGCGCATAGAGAGTTCGTTGGCGATGTTTTTACCAGAGATGTCGTAGCCTGTGCCATGAGCTGGAGATGTGCGTACGAATTTGAGACCTGCTGTGATATTTACGCCTTTTTCGGTTGTGAGGGCTTTGAAAGGAGCGAGGCCTTGGTCGTGATACATAGCGAGTACGGCATCATAGTGTTGGAATTTGCCTGAGCCAAATAGACCATCGGCAGCAAGAGGACCTACGCAAACAATACCTTCGGCGATAGCTTCTTCGATGGCTGGTTTGATAACTTCGAGTTCTTCAGTGCCAAGAAGTCCGTTGTCGCCTGCGTGAGGGTTGAGACCGAGCACTGCGATGCGAGGGCGAACAATGCTGAAATCTTCTCGTAGAGATTTGTTGAGAAGACGGAGTTTGTGGAGAATAGACTCTTTAGTTATGGCTTGAGATACTTTAGTTATAGGCATGTGGGTTGTAACCAAAGCAACGCGAAGTCGATCGCTTGCGAGAATCATAAGTGATTCAGAGCCAGCTCGGTTTTCGAGATATTCGGTATGACCAGGGAATTTGAATGTTTCGCTTTGGATAGTTGCTTTGTTGATAGGGGCAGTAACTACAGCATCAATTTTGCCTGCGAGGAGGTCGGCTGTAGCAGCTTCGAGGGCTTCGAGAGCCGATTTGCCAGCTTCGGGAGTAGGTTGTCCGAGTTCGACTTTAGGTTCGTCGGCAGATGTGTTGACGATACTGATTTTGTGAGGGTTGACATCGTCGGCTGAACGAGCTACGCTGATAGTGTAAGAATCAATGCCGAGAGATTTTTTGTGGTAACTTGCAGCTTTGGCTGAGCCATAGATGATAGGAGTGCATTGTTCGAGGATGTGTTGGTCGGTCAATGCTTTAAGGATTACTTCGTAGCCAATGCCATTGATGTCGCCTTGAGTGATACCTATTTTAAGTTTTTTTTCCATGTTTATAATTTTTTAGTGCATAATGCACAATTTATAATTTATTTTTTTGCAGTTATGATTACTTCGTTTACTTCATGAGGGAGGAGAAGAGAGTAAATCATAGCCTCTAATTGACGTAGTGGGTTGCGTTTGTCGTATTTTGGAGCGAATACGAAACCTTCGATAGTGATGATTTGCATATTCATTTCGTCAACGCGAGTGAGAGATACGAAAGGACCGCCCATGTGTTCGCCCTCTTTCATTTTCCAAAGTCCGCGAGTTTCGGCACACCATGCATTGTTGTGAGTGACAAAATTGGTTACAGGAGGGAGGTAGCGGTATTCAGTACCCATATACGAGCCTTCAACTCCGCCAGGCATATTGGCTTTCATGACAGAATCGCGACGAGCCATGATGGCTTCGTGGGTGAGTTGGTCGGTTGAGTAGTATGGGGTTGTGTATATTACGATGTCTTGACGAGTGAGAGCACTGCCATTGGTAATCCAAAGGAAATTGTCTTTTTTCTCGTATTTGTTCATTGACGTTGGGACTGCGATTTTGCATCCAAATTGTTGATAGACACGACGTAGAGCTTCGGCATTGATATTGCTACGATAAAAATCAATCATACGTTCGCGTTCTGCCATAATAAAATAGTCGGAGATAGTTGTTCCGCTTGTTTCCAAAAGAGTTTTTAGAGATTCTTCATCAGGAGCGACTACATTGGCAAGAGCCTGTGTGTTAGCCCAACGATTGCGACTAAGGTTTATTTTAGCTTGAGTGTATTTGTTGGGATTTACTTCGACGAAGACAATATTGCGAGTAGCTTTAAGTAGGTTGTCGAAATGAGCAGGAGTTACTTTTGACATTTTGAACATAGGTTCAGGTTGAGGAAGAATTGGGGTAGGAGCGTTGAGTACATAGTACATAGCTTCACCTGCAGGAGTGCGATAGAGGCTATCGTCGATGACGAGTAGAACTTCGTATGCTGCACCAGATATAGATGGTAGATATACACCTTTTTTGCCATTATCTTTGCAACCGCTGAAAAGTATGACAGAGATTGTAACTAATGCAAATAATAGTTTTTTCATGTTATTTTATACGTTTTACAGATTTTAATGCTTTGATTTTTAGTAGGTTTTTGCATAGATTGTCGATATCTTCTGCGCTATAGACATAAATATCGAGGGTGCCAAGGAATACGCCATCGGTAGTATCGATATTGATGTTTTTGATGTTGATTGCATAGTCATCGCTGATGACTTGGACGATTTGTTTTAAGAGTCCAGTTTGGTCAACACCCGATATTTCGATAGTTGTGAGGAAAGATAGAACCTTTTGAGTTTCCCATTTGGCAGAGAGGATGCGGTTGCCGTAACTTGCTTGGAGTTTTTGGGCAACAGGGCAATCGCATTTATGCACAATCACATCGCCACCAGTTTCGATGAAGCCGAGCACGTTGTCGCCTGGAATAGGTTGGCAGCAGTCGGCAATTTTGTAGCCAGATCCGACATCGGCATCGGTGATATGGAGTGTTTTTTTAGTGTTGTGTTGAGTTGGTTGAGAAGTTGTCTCTTCCTTTTTATCGTCGCTACCGAATTGGAGTTTCCAAATTCGCATCCATTTGTTTTTAGTTTTGTTCAAGAAAAGAGAAGGTATGACAGAAGTGTCTATTTTGCCTTTACCTATGGCAGAATAGAGATTGTTTACGTCAGTGATTTTGAAGTGGTCGAGAACGACTTGTAGAGTTTGATTGTTGACTGGTTGACCTACTGAGTTAATGGCTTGTTCTACAGCTTCTTGACCACGTTTAACAATTGCTTTGAGTTCTTTTTTTAGGATTGTACGGAGTTGTGCTTTTGCTTTACCTGTAGTACAGAAATCGAGCCATTCCATTTGAGGTTTTTGGCTTTTGGAAGTGAGGATTTCTATTTGGTCGCCACTTTGAAGTTCGTAGCTGACAGGTACAAGACGGTGGTCGACTTTTGCGCCAATGCAGTGAGAGCCAATATCAGAGTGGAGATGGAAGGCAAAGTCGAGCGCAGTAGAGCGGGCTGGCATCTTTTTGATGTCGCCTTTCGGTGTAAATACAAATATTTCGGTTGAATATAGATTGAGTTTGAAGGTGTCCATGAACTCGACAGCATTAGTGAAGTCGCTTGTGTCAAGCATCTCTTTGATGGATTTAAACCACTTGTCGAGGTCGGATTCTTCTTGTTCGCCAGTTTTGTATTTCCAGTGAGCAGCCAAGCCTTTTTCGGCAATATCGTTCATACGTTGGCTACGAATTTGAACTTCAATCCAATTGCCACCAGGACCCATAACCGTGACGTGAAGAGCCTCGTAACCATTTGATTTAGGCGTGTTAATCCAGTCGCGAGTACGATCGGGATGAGGAGTGTAGATGCTTGTAATGGCAGAATAAGTTACCCAGCAATTAGCTTTTTCGTTTTCGTTTGGTTTTGGTTTGAGAATGATGCGAATAGCTAACAAATCATAGACTTCTTCAAAAGTGATATGCTTGGTTTGCATCTTTTTGAAGACGCTATAAGGGGATTTTATGCGTTTTACAATTTCGTAGTCGTAGCCGTAAGTGTCAAGAATTTTTGTGATTGGTTGAATGAAAATGCGGAAAGCGTCCTCTAACATAGGGGTAGCCTGCATTATTTGGCGTTCGAGTTTGGCATAGATACTTGGTTGTTCGTATTTGAAACTGAGGTTTTCTAATTCAGTTTTGATTAGGAAGAAACCAAGTCGTTGAGCGAGAGGAGCATATATGTATTGAGTTTCGCCAGTGATTTTGAGTTGTTTGGCAGGAGGCATAGAGCCGAGAGTGCGCATGTTGTGGAGACGGTCAGCCATTTTGATGAGAATGACGCGAACGTCTTCGGGGATAGTGAGAATTAGTTTGCGGAAATTTTCGGCTTGTGCAGATGCGCCTTCTCCGAATATACCACCAGAAATTTTGGTAAGACCAGCAACGATAGATGCAATTTTAGGGTTGAATTCGTTGGCAATGTCTTCGACTGTGTAGTCGGTGTCTTCGACAACATCGTGGAGTAGGGCAGCGCATATAGATGTGGATCCTAAACCTATTTCGTTTACAACGATGCGGGCAACAGCAAGGGGGTGCATGATGTAAGGTTCGCCAGAACGGCGTTTTACTCCACCATGAGCTTTATTGGCAAATTCGAAAGCTTTTGTGATAATTTCTACCTTTTGTTTGTGTGCAGTTGCGGCATAGTCCCGTAGAAGAGCTTTGAATTCGGATTGAATCATCTCTTCTTCTTGTTCGGGTGTTAGGTTGTGATAGTCAATCATAATTTAATGATTAGTTATTAGTTATTAGTTATTAACGATGAGATTGTTATCTGCTTGTTAATCATTAATAACTACTCATTATTCATTGTTTTTTAGTCCATTACTTGTCCGGCGTTGGCAGCAAGTTGTATCATACGATCGTATTCTTCGGGAGAGAGGTCAAGGAAGTAGTAGTTGAGAGGGTCAACATTTTTTCCTTTGTATTCAACCTCGTAGTGAAGGTGAGGACCAGTACTTTTGCCTGTGTTGCCGACTGAGCCGATTATTTCGGCACGAGTGAGTTTTTGCCCTTTTTTTACTTTGAATTTGTGCATGTGGGCATATAGAGTTTTGTATTCAAAGCCATGGTCGATTATGACTGTGTTGCCGTAGCCTTGTTTCCAACCTACGAATTCTACGACTCCGTTGCCTGTGGCATAGATGTCGGTGCCAATTGGGGCAGTGAAGTCCATGCCTTGATGGAATTTGCGAGTACGATATACGGGGTCGATACGATAGCCAAAGCCAGAAGCTACGCGAGTAAGGTCTTTGTTTAGAATAGGTTGGATGGCTGGTATGTGTTGGAGTTTTTGTTCGTTGCTTCTCACAAGCAACATCAAATCGTCGTAAGATTTTGATTGGATGTAGAGTTGTTTGCTGATGTCGTCAGCTTTGCGAGTAGTTTCAATCAAAATAGCAGAAGTATTCATTTTTGAGAGTTCTTCGTAGCGGTGGTTGTTGAGGGCAGTGCTATGACGAACGTTTTCGGGGATAGAGTCGGCTTGGAATATTACGCGGTATAGATTGTTGTCGCGTTGTTTGATGTCGGCTAAAACATTGTTCATTTGTTCTAATCGGCGATTGAGTAAATCGTATTGGATTTCCATTCGCTCGTTTTCTGCTTTTAATCGTTTTTCGTCGGGAGAGTCAATTATGATAGTAAAAACAATGAAGAACAGGAAACCGATGAAAGCACTTGAGAATAGGTGCAAAGTCAGTTTCTTCAGAGTTTTTCCTATTGAAGTTTCTACGCGTTCAAAGGAGAGTGTTTCTGGGTTGAATTGTAATTTTACTTTCTTTTTTGCCATTTTATTATTTTGTGGTGGCTGTAATGATTCTTTGTGATTATTTGTATTTTACTACCCAAATGAGACAAGGGAAGTGGTCAGAATAACCATTGCTCCAAACGCCACTTGCGTGAGTACGAAGAGGGTAGCCTTTGTAGCGACCTTCTTGTTGTTTGAGGAAATCTTTATTGAAAATTTCGGTTTTCCAATAACTTAGTGTTTCGCGGTCTTTATTGAGCCAAGCGTATGATATAATAATTTGGTCGAAAAGATTCCATTGGTCTTGATAGGCGAGGGTGCCAATACCTTGTTTGTAGAAGGCGTATGTGGTATTGAAGAGTTCGCCTGGATTGGTTTGTTCGATTTTGGGTTTTGCCCCGAGTTCTTTTGTTACTGAAGGATCGATAGGGTCGTCGTTTAAGTCGCCCATAACTACGATTTTAGCATTAGGATTGAGTGCGAAGAGAGAGTCGCAGATGTGTTTTGTGGTGCGAGCAGCTTCGGCACGACGTGGTTTTGAGCGTTTTTCGCCACCAGAGCGTGAAGGCCAGTGGTTTACGATTACATGAATCTCTTCTCCATCAAGAATACCAGATACGCAGAGTTGGTCGCGAGTGAAGAAGTTCTCTAATTCAGTGATTATGCGTGTAGAGGTGACGTTGGTTGGAGTAAATAGTTTTGGATTGTAAAGTAATCCCACGTCAACGCCACGACGGTCAGGACCTTCGACGAGAATAGGTTTGAGATTGCGGTCAGAGATTGCAGGTTCTTTGACTAAATCTTCAAGGACATTGATATTTTCGATTTCAGAAACACCAAGAATAGCTAAATTTTTGGGCATTTGTGATATTGCGTATGCCATTTTTTGTTGTTTGTTGGTATATTTCATTGTGCCCCATGCGTAGTCACCATCAGGGAGGAATTGAGCATCGTTTTTGATTGGGTCGTCGATAGTGTCGAATAGGTTTTCGAGGTTGTAAAATCCTATAACATAGGAGTTAAGTGGACGTTTTTGAGCGAATGAAGAAAGAGTTGCAAATAAAGCAACAAGTAATAGAATTAGTTTTATTTTTTTCATATTTTGTATAGTTTATTTATAAATAAAAAAAATTGCAACTTTACATGCAAATTACATGCAAAGTTGCAATTTTTTTTTGAATTATCCAAATTTTATTGGTATAAAATTACTGCTGAAGTGTAAGGAACATTGATTTTTTCTGTGAATTTACTCAAACCGTTTTCATTGATTTTGCCATCGTAGCATACGGCTGTCCAAGTGCCTTTAGGAAGGTTGATTTCGACATTGGTAGTGTTACCATTGTAGATAACGAAAATTTGGTTCCAAGTGTCGTTAGTAGGAGTGCCGTCGAGGGTGTATGCAACTACATTTGCAGGAGTTTCGACGAAGTTGATGGCTTGTGCTACCATTGATGCATCGCTCATGCGGAATGCTGGGTGAGCTTTGCGAAGGGCGATGAGGTTGCGATAGTAGTCGTAAACTTCGGCATATTTTACTTTGTTGGTCCAATCGATTTGGTTGATTGAGTCTGGCGATTGGTATGTGTTGTGAACGCCTTTTTTATCACGTAGAAGTTCTTCGCCAGCATAGATAAATGGAACGCCTTGTGCGGTGAATACGATTGTTTGTCCGAGGAGGTCCATACGGATGATTTCTTCGGTTGTGTAATTAGGGTTGATAGCTTTGAGTTTGTCAACTACGCATGGGTCGTCGTGGCAAGAGAAGTAGTTGATGACTTGAGCTGGAGTAGTAGCGTAAGCTTTGTTAGTATGAGCTACTTGTGTAAGGTCGATTTGAGGGTGAGCAGTAGCACCTACAACACCAAATTTGATTGATTCGTCAAGACCTTTGCCAGAAACGAAACCGCCTTTGTTGCCATCAGTCCATTTGCCACGTAGGCCATCGCGGATATCGTCGCTGAATACGCCGATAGGAGCGAATTGATCGGCATTGTTTTTCACAGCGCGGAGTTCTTCTGCGATACCACAACCGCCTGCAGCCCAGCCTTCTCCGTGAATAGAGATTGTTGGGTCGATAGCATCAACAGCAGCACGAATTTGGTTCATTGTTTCGATGTCGTGGATACCCATCAAGTCGAAACGGAAGCCGTCGATGTGGTATTCGTTTACCCAATATTTGATAGATTCGACCATAAAACGACGCATCATAGCACGTTCTGAAGCAGTTTCGTTGCCACAACCAGAACCATTGCCCCATGTGCCGTCTTCGTTGAAACGGTAGAAATAGCCAGGAGCTTGGAGGTTGAGGTGAGAGTTGTCGCCTACGAAAGTGTGGTTATAAACAACGTCCATAATCACGCGGATGCCTGCTGCGTGGAGTTGTTGAATCATAGTTTTGAGTTCGATGATACGTGCAGTAGGGTTGTAAGGGTCTGTTGAATAGCCACCTTCAGGAACGTTGTAGTTTTTAGGGTCATATCCCCAGTTGTATTTGTTGTCTGCGAGAGTAGTTTCATCGATTGAGCCGTAGTCGTAGCTTGGGAGTATTTGTACGTGAGTGATACCGAGTTCTTTAAGGTGGTCAATACCAGAAGTTAAGCCATCAATAGTTTTTGTGCCAGCTTCGCTGAGACCAAGGAATTTGCCAGGGTATGAGCTACCAGAAGAAGGGTGAATAGTGTAGTCGCGCATGTGTACTTCATAGATGATAGCATCAGTGAAAGATTTCATTTCAGGACGAACATCGTTTTCCCAACCTTCAGGGTTAGTTGTATTCCAATCGATAATAGCAGCACGTACACCGTTGACACCTACGGCTTTAGCCCAAATACCAGGAGTAGGCTCGAGCCATTGATCATTTTGTTTGATTTGGAAAGTGTAGAATTTGTTGACGAGATTTTCTTTTACGGTGTAAGTCCAAGTACCATCAATGTCATATTTCATGTCAAATACTTGAGATGGTGCACCTTTTAATCCGTCTTCGTAGATATTAAGACGAACCTCTTGTGCAGCTGGAGACCAAGTTCGGAAGAAAGATTGTTTAGGAGAGTAAGTAACACCTAAATCAGTACCTTTATATTCAGGATATTCATCAACTGAATTGTAAGTTTTAGGTTTGTTGCAGCAAGCTGACATTAATGTTGCTACAATTGCAATCATAGAAATGAATTTTAGTTTCATAATTTAGATAAAAAATTATTTTATTGAATCTGTTGTTTGTATGATATTGATACTATCTGTAGATTGAATTGGATTTTGAAGTTCTGGGTTTATAATTTTTTCGTATGAAATTTTTTCATAGCTGATTTCGAATTCAACGCGGCGATTTTCAGCTCTACCTTTAGATGTTTGATTGGTTGCGATAGGTTTAGTTTCGCCAAAACCTTGCGTTGTTATTCTTTGAGTGTCTATGCCTTTATTTGTTATATATTTACCAACAGCAGCAGCACGATCATTCGATAATTGCATGTTCTTGTTGTCGTCGCCTAAATCATCGGTGTGTCCACTAATTGTTAAATGATACTCAGGATTGAGTTCCATTACAGCAACAATTTGATCAAGGATAGGGTATGATGATTTTTTGATTATATCTTTACCTGATTCAAATTGAATACCAGTCATTGCTTTTTTAAATAGGTTACGCACTTCTTTTTTCAATTCAGGGCAGCCAAAATTGTCAGCAGAACCAGGTTTGGTTGGGCATTTATCTTCAGTGTCAAGAACACCATCTCCATCAGAATCAAGAGGACATCCTTCTTCATTTACAGCAATGTCAGGAGTAGTATCTGGACATTTATCCAAATAATCCGCTACACCATCACCATCTGTATCAATAGGACATCCATTAGCATCAACTTCTACATTAGCAGGTGTTTCTGGACATAAATCGAGATAATCAACAATGCCGTCTTTGTCGGTGTCAACAGGACAACCGATTGAGTCAACTAATACATTTGCTGGTGTTTCAGGACATGCATCTAAATAATCTGGCACACCGTCTTCATCATTATCCAAAGGACAACCCATAGCATTCACTTCTACTCCTTCTGGAGTGTCAGGACAATGGTCTTGATAGTCGTAAACACCATCTTTGTCTGTATCAAATGGGCAACCAATAGAATCAACTTCTACGCCAAGAGGGGTATTAGGACACTGGTCATAGCAATTATGAACACCGTCTTTATCGTCATCTAAATCACAGCCATGTTTATCTACAAAATTTTTGCGTTTTTTGATGTCAGGACATTTGCTTCTTAGAAAATCTAAATCTGTATTAGGACAATGGTCTTTTTTTCCTTTAATTCTATCGCGGTCAGGGTCTGTAGAATAATTTCCTATATTCCAAGTCCAACCAACTTGGAGATTAAAGCATTGTGATTTATTTGGGATTGGTAATTTCAAATCTTTTCCATTATCCATCATATCTCCTAAATTTAATCGAGCAAAACTTATAGGAATGTAATCTGCCAATAAGTACATATTGAATATACCAGCGCGCAAATTTAAACCAAGGCCAAAATTACCCCAACGTCCATTTATGAAAGAATAATCAACAGTAGCTTTTAACCAATTTAGCGGGCGTAGATTTAATGCTAATGTTACTTCGTCTGTAATTCTTTTGTTGTTAAAAGTCAATCTGTTTACAGCACCAAACGATATTTTATTTTTTAGGATACCATATTCAATGCCAGTATAGAAATTAGCATGTAACATTGTTGTGTAAGCCTGTTCAGCATTATTTGTTTTTACAGAACCAATAATATCTTCTCCTAACTGAGTAAACATATCAGTAATTTTTTCAGTGTTCAGTGAATCACCGACGGTGTAATCTATTAGTTCGGTTATTTCATGAGACCCTTTCATACTACCAGAAAGAGTGTTTCGTTTCCAATATATAAAACCTAAATCAGTAATAGAAGCAGAAATTGTAAGATTTTTTATAGGGTTATATGTAAAACCAAGGTCAATTGCACCACCAATACCAGCAGGGTTATAAAGTAGAGAAATCAACTCTTTTGTAGTTAACATATTTATAGAAGAAGCATCGAAACTTCCATCTTCATTTGTGCTTATGTGAAGTGGTAGGGAAGCTTTTATAGCACCGTCAGTCTCTAAAGTCCATGATTGGCGAGAAATCCCTAATTCCATTTGGTTTATTTGTGTACTGATATTGGCATAGCCCATCAAGAATTTTGCTTTAACACCAATTTGCCATTTATTGTTGATTTGATACATGTAACCTAATCCCACTTTTGAATATAAAGAAGCGTCTATTCCAAGAGTGCTGAAATCAAATTTATTGACACCATGAGGGTCTTGCGCTCCATATAGTGCCAATTTGAATATATCTCGTGGCATATATGCATATGTTTCAGCATTAACACCCATATCAAAAGTAAAATAATGTTTTTTTACTTTAAAGCCAAAAGATAATATATTTAAACCAAAATTAAATTTAATTTCTGTTGATGGATTTAAACTATTATAAAATTGGTCAATATTTTGTTGAGAGTTTAAGAACAGAGAAGGTGTTCCATTTTGATTATATATGAAATCGTTGAAAATGAAATTATTATTACCAAAATTCATATAGAGGTTTGGTAAAAATATAAAATCTAAGTAGAAATTACAATTAGGAGTAAATGCAGGGTTGATATTATTGCGTTCTGCAATATTATCCATAAAATATAATGTGTTTGTATTTTGAGCTTTACCTATATTTGTTATTGTAAATATAAGTAAAAGTGTAACGATATATTTTATTGTTTTTTTCATAGTACTTAGATTATTCTTGAGTATTGGTTGTTAAATTAATTTTTGCTTTTGCGTAAGCACTTAACGTAATGTCAAGTTTGTCTGTTGTTTGGATATATAGTTTTGAATTATCGTCTTTTGTTTTTAATCCTATTTCAAATGCTATATTTTTTGTATCCATAATTTCTTTAGCTAAGTTAGAGCTAAAGCCAATTTCTTTATTTTGTATTGTTGGATTTAAAACACGACCATCTCCATCTACTTCTGCAGCTTCAACTGTAAATTCTTTTGATTCGAATAATAAATTATTATTTTCATCAAGATAGCATAGTTTGACTATAGCTGTTGCTGGTAATGAGCTTGTTATGTCGAGGTATAGACTTACAGTGTCTATATTGACAATATTGGTTATAGTACTTAAAGTCTCTTCTAAGTCAGCGGCAATAGTATCTTTATAAAAGATTTGTGTTGTAGGATCAAATTGGAAAGGTACAGTTACTTCAAAGTCCATATTTGTAACAATTGGATTTATGAAATAGTGCATATGTTCTCTAATTGAATCATTTGCATATACAGCCCAATCCAGCTTTATGTTTTCAGGCATTGCACTTAATATTTCTGCGATAGGGCTATTATCTTTATTTATCTCAAAATGAGTTGTATAATTATCACCAACATTTTTAGGAATATCTATTGGGAAATTACAAGTCTCTTTTGTGTTTATTACATGTTCTTCTCCGTCTTTTGTGTAATGGAAATTTTCTATTTGTAATAACATAGGAACCCCAATATTACTTGTAAGATTGATTCCTAATCGTGGATCTGAGAATAATATTTTATTATTTTTTAATATATCAGAAGTAAACAAATCTGTAGGTAAATCAAATGAAACAGCTTCACTTTTGTATTTTTCTCTTTGCCATACATGACCGTAAATTTCATCGAAATTTATAAATTTAATATCTGTTTTGAATTTAATTTTAGCATCTGAAGTTATTGTTGAATTACCATCAGATATTATTCTGAAATCTAAAACTAAATCCACTGAATTAGACGTAGCTTTTTCAATGTCAAAGTGTGCCATAAAATGGTCCATTGTATTTCTATACTCATAATGAGGTGTTTTTACCTGTATGTTCTCGAATCTATTAGCATATTCATCGTCTAATAATCCTGGGAAATTGAAATCAAATTCCAAATAAGTATTTTCTGTCAATTCTATACCTTCTACCCATACATCGAAATAAATCTCTGCATGTTGTATAATTGCAGAGTCAATATGGACATCTTTTTCTCCTTCAATATATTCGTTGAATCCAAAATGATATAATGTTTCTTTTTTAAAAGCATAATTACCACTTGGTAGAGGGGCTTCATCTAATCCAAATCTGTCTAATAAATTAAAAATATCAGATAGTTCGTTAACAGTGCGTAATGTTAATGTTTCATTCAATGTTTCACCATTTGTAAATTCATCTATATGAAAATGCATATCATGGTTATCTTCTTTGTAATATACATATATACCATTAGAAGTATCTTCTTTTATGTAAGAAGAATCTACTAATGTTAGCAAATCTGTCATGTGAGCATGTACGCTTCCGATAGGTAGTGCTAATGCAGGATTCAATGAAATATCTGTATTTGCGTCTTTTAGATTAATGTCTGTTATGCAGCTTGATAATAAACCGCATAGTAAAATAAAAGTTAATAGTTTTTTCATATTTATATTATTTTTATGTTTAATTTGCAAAGTTACCTATATATTTTGATATTTACAATTATTTTAAGAAATATTTTGAAAAATTTACAAGGAATACTTTTTCTTTAGCTCGAGTTATGGCAGTGTATAGCCATTGATAATATTCGCGCGTAATCATCTCTTCTGTAATATATCCTTGGTCAATATAAACATGGTCCCATGATCCACCTTGCGATTTATGGCCTGTTATGGCGTATGCGAATTTGACTTGTAGAGCATTATAAAACTCGTTTTTCTGCATCTCTTGCCAGAATTGTCTTTTATTTGTTATATCGGCATAATCTTCAGCAATAGTGTTTATTAAACGCTCATTTAGTGCATTTTGAGCCGCTGGTGTTTCGGTATATAATGAGTCAATCAATATTCTTGCAGTTATTTCAATGTCATAATCTATAAGACGTAGAGTCAAATCTGCAAATCTTGCTCCGTATAATTCATAATGTTTACCAACTCTAATTATCTCTGCAATATCGCCATTTGCAATAAAATCAAGATTGTCGTATGGTTTTGACCAATAATAATTGTTTTTTGTAACAATCAGATAATCCCCTGTTGACAATTCATCTTCTTTCATCATCACTTGTCCTCTTACTCCGCGATTATATAGTACTGCTCGTTTGTTGGAGTAGGTGAGTATTATTGTATTTTCTTCGCCGACTTTGCTATATGATGTTTCTAATTCTTCTACTAAATTTTCTCCACTCACCACTTTTACATCATCAAAATTCGGATTTAATTTTATTGGTGTAAAAGGTTCTTTTTCTATTGCTTGTCGTATTTTTGTGGCGTTGAATAGTATTCCACTTTCACCAGCTTGACGTATCACTTGAGTCAACTGATATTCCATCACCTCCAAACCATATCCTTCTATAATGCTTTTATTCAATGCAGGTGATGAACTTTGTCCTATTGGTAACAATTGAGCCGTATCACCAACCAAAATCATTGAGCAGTTATCGCCCGAATATACATACTCAACCAAATCATCCAATAATCGTCCCGACCCAAACTCAACGCCTGACCCACTTTGATTGGCAATCATCGAAGCCTCATCTACAATAAATAGTGTGTTTTGGTGAGAATTATAATTGAGGTTAAATGTAAAATCGCCAGCCGATTTTTGGCGATATATTATTTTATGAATACTATAAGCACTATGATTTGAATAATTACTTAATACTTTTGCAGCCCTTCCTGTTGGTGCCAATAATATTGTATGTTGTCC
>JAZRJN010000004.1:0-2231 GCA_045645785.1 Candidatus Aphodosoma sp.
AAATCGCCAACAACTATTATTTTATGATGAGTATTTTGGGCAATCCTCACAGCCCCAATTTGTTGAGTTCTCTGTTTTGCCCCTGTAACTAATCTATCGCTAAACCTCTTCCCTGCTGTTATTATTTCCTCTTTACTATTGTCGCTATCCATCAGTTTTTGCGCTATTTTGTGGTCTGCCTGATTGAATTTATTCGACTCTAAATGGTTGTTTATAACCCTTATTGTGTCATTTCCAATCACAACGTCGGAATAGATGCTTATATTGTAATTCGACTGATAATCAATCTTTTTCTTATTTATGATAGGATAACGGCTGAAAGTAGCCAAACCATTCTCTCCCCATTTATGTTGATTCTTGAACCACAAATGACGGTAAGGATATATCGAATCAAAGAATTTCAATATCTCTTGTTTCGATGCCCCATACCGATAGAAATGCCCAAATTCTTGCAAGCACACTATATCTGCATCGCTTTCCTTTATAAAATCGGCAATCCTCTGAAATCCTTCATCTTTCTGGTCATTGAATATGTGAGTGTTGAAAGTTAATATTTTGACCGTTGACCGTTGACCATTGACTGTTGACTGTTGACTGTTGACTGTTGACTGTTTAAAAGGCTTATTTATAGTAATCACCTTTCTCCATTGTCCGAATGTCAACACCATTACACCGCACAAAATCAACATATATCCCCATTTTTTGAACAAAGCCCAAAATATTGTAATAAACCACATCAATAAAATCCATATAGGCATAGCCATGACAAAATAGGTAGGTAATGCCCACTTTTCTGGCGATACCCATCCTGCCAATAACCCTAAGCCATAGCATAGCACTATCGTTCCAGTCACGACAACCATTATATATTTCACAAAACTACGCAGCATTTTATTTTAGTTACTAGTTAGTAGTTAGTAGTTATTAGTTACTAGTTAGTAGTTATTAGTTTCATTCCTCATTCCTCACTCCTCATTCCTCATTCCTTATTATTTCTTGCTTCTATCAAATAACTCTCTCTTCTCATCTGCAGTCAAACTCTCATACCCACGTTGTTTGATTTTATCTAAGATAGCATCAATAGCAGCTTCATTAGCTCGTTTTTCTTTATTGTATTCTGCATCAGTTTTCATTCGAGTAGCGGTTTGACGGCCACCTTGATTTACTTTCATCTTAGGTGTGCGTTTAAACAAATTTGTTAGCCAATTGATTACCGATGTAACAGGACGTGAATAATCTTTACCTTTCATCCATGCTTTAGCATAGAAGTAGCCTAATATAGCCCCTCCGATATGTGCAAATTCACCGCCTGCATTGTTGCCTGTGATACCGAATAAGCTGATTGCAACCATGCCTATTGCTAACCAAACTAATTTCACTTCGCCAATAAACATCAATCTGATAGGGTAGTTAGGTTGTAAAGTTGCTGCAGCTACGCAGATTGCAACAACTGCTCCCGATGCACCTAACAGGTAACTATTATGTACTGCCACTGAGAAATAAGGAAACAAATTGTACGATAATAGATATAATGCAGCTCCGGCCAATCCACCTAATATATATAGTGCAACTAATTGTTTTTGAGATATACGTTCTAATGCAATGCGTCCAAACCAATAGAGCGAAATCATATTAAAGAATATATGCATCACATCAGCATGTAAAAACATATACGTAATTACACCCCATGGTTGATATAGCAAAGTCGTCAAATTAGATGGTAGTTCTAAATACGTGGTGAACAATGTAGTGTTGATATTAAATAATATTAAAAATAGCGAAATCACTTTAATCAATACAAAGACACCCACGTTGATGTAAATTAATCGCATCAACGAAGTTTCCCTTAAATAAAAAGCTTTTATATCGTTCCAATTCATAATTCAAAAGTGTCTACATTATTATTCCCAACTTCATATCAATAAAGTTTGCCTTGCCTTTGCCACATCAACAATATTCCAGCACCAAATAACATACCTCCCAAGTGTGCAAAATGAGCTACATTATCAAATGCAAATCCCGTTACTCCGAAGAATAATTCAAAGGCAGCATATATAGCAACAAATATTCTTGCTGGAATCATGAATGGTACAAACAAAAGTCCCATTTTTGCTTCAGGGAACAACCATCCGAATGCCAACAATATTCCGAACAAAGCACCCGAAGCACCCACTGTTACATGTGCATTAAATATCTGTTGTTTTAGTCTTATAACATCCATTGCCGTAGCA
>JAZRJN010000005.1:0-3425 GCA_045645785.1 Candidatus Aphodosoma sp.
CTTCGCTGATAAGAGCGTAACTGAAAACACTCGCGTTTCTTACCCAATCCACCACATCAACAACATCCAACCAGGTTCTAAAGCTCCTGCTGCTAAGAAAGTTATCTTCCTTTCTGCTGACGCATTCGGTGTGTTGCCTCCTGTATCTATCTTGTCTCCAGAACAAACTCAATACTACTTCCTTTCTGGTTTCACAGCTAAATTGGCTGGTACTGAACGTGGTATCACTGAACCAACTCCTACATTCTCAGCTTGCTTCGGTGCTGCATTCCTTTCTCTCCACCCAACTAAATACGGTGAAGAACTCGTTAAGAAAATGCAAGCTTCTGGCGCAACTGCTTACCTCGTAAACACTGGCTGGAACGGCACAGGCAAACGTATCTCTATCAAAGATACACGTGGTATCATCGACGCAATCCTCGACGGTTCAATCGACAAAGCTCCAACAAAAACAATCCCAATGTTCAACTTTGTCGTACCTACAGAATTGCCTAACGTAGATCCAAAAATCCTCGACCCACGCGACACTTATCCTTGCGCTTGCCAATGGGAAGAAAAAGCAAAAGACCTCGCTGGTCGTTTCATCAAAAACTTCGAGAAATTTACAGGCAACGAAGCAGGTAAAGCTCTCGTAACTGCAGGTCCAAAATTGTAATTATCAATTTTAAAATCATAAAACAAAAAAATCTCTTGTTTTGTACAAAAACAAGAGATTTTTTTGTTTTTCTTTGTTCAATTAATTATATTTTAGTAACTTTGCAAATTAAATACATATTATAATAACAACATAAACAAAAATACCTTATGAAAAAAATTACTCTTTTATTTGCTACATTATTAGTTACAATAACTTCATTTGCAGCTACCCTCACAGGAGGCACAAAACTATACCTCAAACCAGGCGTTTGGAATGTTGACAATGCCAAATTCGTTGCCTACTATTGGGGTGATGCTAATGGAGATCAATGGTCTGATTTCAACGATTCTGACAACGATGGCATATTCGAAACTACTGCACCAAATGGTTCATGGACTGGTCTTAAATTTGTTCGTATGAACCCAGATGGAGATATCCACAATTGGGATAATAAATGGAATGAAACTAATGACCTAACATACGATGGCACAAATAATATGTTTACCATCACCGATTGGAACACTGGTGTATGGAGTACATACAACAACGAAGGTGGCAACAACAATCCAGATAAACCTACGACAAATATCACTAACGGAACACAATTATACCTCAATCCAAATAACGAATGGAAATCTGACGGCGCTCGTTTTGCTGCTTATCTATTCGGTGGTGATGGCGAACTTTGGATTAGTATGTCCGACTCTAACGGTGATGGAATCTACGAAGTTACTTGCCAAGGTAATCACGAAAAAATAATTTTCTGCCGTATGAATCCTGCATCAACCGACAACACTTGGGATAACAAATGGAATCAAACTGACAATTTAACATACGATGGCACAAACAACCAGTACAACATCACTGGATGGGATAATAGTGGCAATTGGAGTATTTTCGGAGGCAATAATGGTGGTAATGGTGGCAATGGTGGCAATGATGACCCTGAAAAACCTCAACCTGAAGCTGATGTTTACACTCTATGTGGCGATTCTATTATCTTCGGAACCTCTTGGGACGAAACTGATACCAACAACGACATGACAAAAGGCGAAGATGGTGTTTGGGTGAAGGAATATAAAGATTTAACTCTATCTAAAGGCACATACGAATATAAAGTCGTAGCAAGTCACAATTGGGAAACACCAGGCAAATACCCTTCAGATGACACTAACATGACATTATATATCACAAAAGATGGTATATACAACATAAAATTTGCATTCGACCCAACCATACCAGAACTCAAAGTTTCTTTCGAATACATAGTTGGGGTTGAAAACATAACTATCAACAACATCTATGCTATCAACGGCTACGTTCATGCCGACACTAACATCACAATCTACACCATCACTGGCCAAGACGTAACATCTCAAAACGGCAACCTCTCACAAGGTGTATATATCATCAAAACTCAAAACGCAACTTCAAAATTAATCATTAAATAACTAATTTATTAAATCTTTTCAATTATGAAAAAAATTACACTTCTTTTCCTTGCATTGATATCTGTTATATCAATCAATGCTGTTCCTTATTTAAAAGGTTCTTTCAATAATTGGGGTGGAAATAACTCACTCGAAAACGGAAAAACTACAGTCCGATTACTTGCCAATACTACTTATTTTTTTAAAGTTGAAGATAATGGCAAATGGTACGGAAATAATGGAACAATGGATTCTGGTAATTGTACAAATTGGGTCTTTGAAGAAAACAAAAACGATGCACAAATAAAAACAACAATCACAGGGGACTATGTATTTACATGGAATACAAATGAACATAAACTTTCTGTAACATACCCAACTGAAGAAGTTCAAATGGACTATTATATCACAGGCACTTCTAATCTAGTTGGTGGAAATGGTTGGAAAGCCAATGAAATAAAAATGACAAAAGTAGACGACTCATACACACATACTTTCGCAGATCTAAGTGCTGGAGAATATCAATTTAAAATCACAAATGGTACATGGGATGTTACTTTTGGCTATGATAATCTTGTAACTAATTACCAAGGTGTAACAAGAGGTAGCGGTAACGATGACAATAATATTATTTTAAATATTACAGAAACTAATAATCTTACAATTACTTTCGATGGTTCTAAAATTTCTTTCAATCTGCCAAATATGCCAACAACAACAACTTGGACTATCGTTGGTAATTCTGCTACATTGTTTGGTCAAGAATGGGATGTAACAAACTCAAACAACGACCTTATAGAAGGAGAAAATGGCATTTGGACAAAAGTTTATACTAATGTAACTCTTTCTGCTGGTGAAATTCAATACAAAATCGTTAAAAATCACAACTATAGCGCAGGTGAATACCCTGAAGGCTATGAAAATAATGCAAAATTAAATATCCCTGCCAATGGAAACTACGATATTACATTCACATTTAATGCTAACGACAAAACAATCAATGCTGTAGCTGAACCAGTAGTTAACGACACACCTGTTGCTCTCGAAAATACAACTATCGCAAATATCTACACTCAAAATGGTATGATCGTTGCTAACGAAGAAATCTCTATCTTCACTATCACTGGTCAAAACATAACTGACCTCAACGGCAACCTCGAAAATGGTGTATATATCATTAAATCTGCTAACGCTACTACTAAAGTAGTTGTGAAATAAAACATAGAAAAACTAAAATAATTCTAGTTTTTCTAGACCTTCTAGTTTTTCTAGTTTCTCTAGATTTTCTAGAAAACAAAAAAGGCGACCGATTGGTCGCCTTTTTTGTGTATCTTTAGGACGCAACACGCTGCATCCCT
>JAZRJN010000006.1:0-12155 GCA_045645785.1 Candidatus Aphodosoma sp.
CAATCTCGCGACGTTCAAGAACTTGAACTCGATTGGGGTGGCAAACTCGTGATGGTTAACTCTATCGTTGGTCGTGCTATCGATGCTCGGTTCATGCCTGCTATTATGAAAGGTCTCATGGACCGTATGGAACAAGGTCCTCTTACTGGCTCATACGCTCGCGACGTACGCGTTATCGTTTACGATGGTAAAATGCACCCAGTTGACTCTAAAGAAATCTATAAATTCAACGATCAAGAATATCGTATTCAATCTCGCGACGTTCAAGAAGTTGAACTCGATTGGGGTGGCAAACTCGTTATGGTTAACTCTATCGTTGGTGGTGCTATTGATGCTCGTTTCATGCCAGCTATCATGAAAGGTCTCATGGACCGTATGGAACAAGGCCCTCTTACTGGCTCTTACGCTCGCGACGTACGCGTTATCGTTTACGATGGTAAAATGCACCCAGTTGACTCTAACGAAATCTCTTTCCGTCTTGCAGGTCGTAACGCATTTGCTCAAGCCTTCAAAGAAGCTAATCCTAAAATCCTCGAACCTGTTTACGATGTAGAGGTATTGGTTCCATCTGAACGTATGGGTGATGTAATGTCTGAGCTCCAAGGTCGTCGCGCTATCATCATGGGTATGGAATCTGTTAAAGGTTTCGAAAAACTTATGGCTAAAGTACCTTTGAAAGAGCTTTCTAACTACTCAACTGCATTGAGTTCACTTTCTGGTGGTCGTGCTTCATTCTCAATGAAATTTGCTTCTTACGAACTCTGCCCAGGCGATGTTCAAGACAAACTCCTCAAAGAATACGAAGCTACTCAAAACGAAGACTAAAAATAAAAATCTTCAAAATAAAAAACTCCCAACCTCAATCGAGATTGGGAGTTTTTTTATTCCTATGATAACTACTAGAATAACTAGACTTTCTAGAGTAACTAGAATAACGATTATCAAGTTTTTTATTTTACAATGATTTTGCTTGTAGCAACATTTTCACCATTGTAAACTTTCACTACATAGATACCATTGTTGAGGTCTGCTTTGATAGTGCTGTTTTCAACTACTTGGCTCATAACTTTTGCGCCAGTGATGCTATATACTTCAATCATATCAGCAGCAACACCTTCGATGGTGATAACACCATTAGAGTAGTAAGCTGCAAGATTGTTGTAAGTGATGTTGTCTGTGCCTGTTCCTGCATTACCAGCTACAAGGTCGTAAGGAGAACAGCTTAATTTAGCGCACCAAATGTTGCCTTTAAGAGCATCACCTGCACCGATAAGTGTTTTACCATCGCCTGATACGCACCAAACCATGCCAAGGTCGTCTGCGTCAGAACCAACTACCTCTTCGGCAATAGCATCGATTTGTTCTGCAGTGATACCTTCGTATTGAAGGAGAACGCTCTCTAATTCGATATATTGGTCGTTGTGATAGATGTATGGTTTACCAAGAGGGTCTTGGCCATTTACACTTTTGAAATATACACGACCTTCGTTGTCGATGCAAGATGCGGCTGAAAATTTTTGAGTTTGTTCAATGTAGTTATAGTGAGTGAAAATGTTATTATCTACATCGTATGTGAATGCAATTGCTGGTGCATTTTTAGCATCTATTCCTTCGCGAGGTACACCAAAAATACGACCACAAACGAATTTACCATTGTGGCTCATTGTAGCATCTTCAACGAATGATACTAAGTCATAGTTGCCAAATTCACGTTCAATAACAGTAGTAGTATAGTTCTCAGTATCTCCAATTTGAACGAATGTTGTAGGGAGATTGCTGTTACCTGCAGTAGGAAGAAGGTTGTAATCAAGTGAGATGAGATAGCGTTGAGCATCAGAAGACATGCCACGGAGTTTTTCCATTTGAGCAGGGATTTCTTTATTTAAAATTTCTTTGTAACGAGTATAGTTACGATATTTGAAATTTGTGTCTTCTTTGCCGTTTATCCAACGAACGATTTTACCTTCAGTTTCGCTTTTGAAAAGATAACCAATCATGATAGTGTCTCCATTAACGAAAGCCATAGCCATGATGTCGCCACTTGCAGAAGTATAGCCACGTGGCATTTCGACCTCGTGCCATAATTGGTCTTTTTCAAGCCAATAAGCAGGTTGTCCATTATATGAGCCACCAACAATAGTACCATCGTTGTTGATGCAGCGAGCATCGCAAGGTTCAGTTTCATCGTTAGAGAGGTAGATGCGTTCGCCAGTTTCGAGATTCCATTTTGATGCATTGATAGTAGTTGCATCTTCTTGTGTTGCAGAACCACAAGCCCATTTGCCATTTTCTGATATAGCATGAGGTTGTGCCATATCTTTGGCATATAGATTCATAAATACGCCAGTTGGTTTATTTTGCGCAGTAATTGCACAAATTGCGCATAATATTGCGCATAATGTCATTGAGAATTTTTTCATTTTAATTGTTGGTTTTTAGTGTGTTAGCACTCGGGTTTAAAAATAATACTCCATTATAATTTTGGGACTGCAAAGATATAAAAAAAAATGCAAAGTACAATCATACTTTGCATTTTTTTGTTTGCGTTGGTTTTATTTAACTATAAACTTGTTAATAGATATTGAATTTGTATCAAAATTCACAACTTTAATAATGTATAAACCTTTGTTTAAATTTATAGGCATTGTTGTTGAATTTATCTCTTTTTGAGATATTAACTGTCCGTTTACAGTGTAAATTTCTACTTGGTTAACAATAGAAGAGAATATTAAATTGTTGTTATGGAGTATTATAGTAATTTCATCCTCTTTTATATTGTTAGATGAAGTTGGGTTGGAAACCGTACCTTCAGTGATATGTTTTTGGCTAAGTGCAACGAATGAAAATGCATTAGCGTAACCACCATCATCAAAAATACCTACAATGTTGCTTACTTCGTAGAGTTCATAATCCCATACAGTATATACCATTTCGTAGTTGCCATCGTAGAGGTATTTTTCTGTTGTAGTTTGCCCGTAGTTAGATACTGTGCGAGTACCGTGTTTAACACCCATAAGTTTTACTACAGTGCTTGAGTATTTGCTACGATTTTTTGCTAAATCGGCAATAGTAACTTCTTCTACATTAGCATCAATTGCGTTGTTTTCAGAAATGACCTCGTAATTGATAGAGCCAGAAAGATTAAGCTGAGCGCCTGTTTCTGCATAATAAACACAAGTGCCTTTGAAATTTTTTACAGAGTCGCCAGGATTTACTTCTATGTCGCGTTCATCGAAAATGAATATACCACCTGTTTCGTCTTGAACGTGGATACCTGTCAATTGAGTGTCAGCATTGTACCATTGATATTTATAGGTAACTAAAACAGGATTTAATAATTCGTATGTTACACCTACAGCAAGAGGTCTGCCTGCTTTTTTCAATTCGGCAATATTGTTGAATTGGTAGTTGTCTTTAAGGATGTCGTTTTCGCCTCTTAAGACAAATGTTGCATATCCTGGATTGACTACGCCCGCATCAATGATACCTACTACAGCATGATCGGTACCTACGTATTTTGAGAAATCGGCACCGTCAATATATACAGAATCTATAGTCTTTGACATGCTGTTTCTTACACGTAAGAAATATTTTTCGCCATGTTTTACAATTGTACCTGTAGGAGATGAGCATAATTGAGCTTCATAATTTTCGACGCCAGGACCTTTGATGTATTCTAATTCTTGGATTTCGCCGATTGATAATGTGTTGTTTCTGTTGATAATTACAATTTCGCTATCTTCAGATTGATTGATGATTGAGCCGAACACTTTATCGCCTTTAGTGGTGAGAGGAGTATATATACCTCTGATACCTGCGATAGAGTCGCCAGCTTCTACGTTTGCGTTATTGTTTGGTAGATTTAACATTGTTCCAATGGTAATCCACCACCCTGGAGCATCATAGAAGTATTGTATGTATAATGTGGTTGTGCCATCAGGGTTAGCCACTACGCGGTTTACGAGCACAGGGTCTAAAACGCTTACTGGGTGATCTACTGGTTGACTATTTTTAAGGTCGCCAAGAGTTTGATATGCTTCAGAAGAAGATATGTATCTGTTTCCAGGAACATTAAAACCTAAAGAGCCATTGAATCCATAATATCCAATAAAAGTTGCTTCTGTAGGGATGCTATGTATTCCGATGATTGGAATTTCTTGGCCTTCGAATGCAAGATTTTTTCCGCTAGTTTTAGCTTGAGAAAGTCTGATAGGTTTACATTCGTATTGCATGGGATTAGCGAAAAAGTCGCTGATGGCTACGTCGGTGATTGTAATATCAACATCTCTTTCTACCACTTGAATATTCTCGGCATGAGTTTCATTTTGAATTTCGATGCGAGACATAGAGTTTGGTGTAGATTTATAAAATATACCTTTGATTTTTGTGATTTTTAGGTTAGGGTGTCCTGCATCGACAGGTATAGGACAAGCGTTAGACAAATCGTAGCTGTCAATAGCAATTGCACCTGTTTCGTCTTGGATGAGAATGCCATCTAACGTGTAGAATGTAGTTGTTGCGTTACCTACGTATTCAATATATGCGCCATCTTCCAAATTGCGAATGTCGCTGATTTTGTCATATTGAGTATATGTAGGTGCAGCGAGCAAATTAGATATTGTCATAAAAGACAATATAGCGACGGCTAAAAATCGTGTGATATGTTTTTTCATAGTGAAATCTTATTTGATTATTAATTTACATGTTGTAATATTGTTGTTTTGTGTGTTATACATTTTTACAATGTAAATTCCTTGTTCAAGGTTGGCTTCTACGGCATTAGTTTCTACGTCTTGTTTTTGAATCAATTGACCATTGATGTTGTATATTTCAACGTGATTAACGATGCCAGTAAATGAGATATTGCCATTGTTGTAAAGGGCAGCAAGGTTGTTGTTGATTGTATTTTCAATAGCACTAGGAAGAGTGTTGGAAGTGAGAGGATAAGGTAGTTTTAATACCCAGTTGTAAGTACCACGACCTTCGCCTGCGCAACCAATTATTGTTTTTGCATCGCCAGAGATGTCATAAATCCAGCGTAAATTGCCTTTAAGCAAGTCATCATTTGGGCATGTTGCATCGATTTGAGCTTGAGTGATGCCAAAATTGTTTTTAAGTACATCGTCAATCAATGTAGCTTTTCCGTTAATAGATACGTATGTGTTGCGGAAATCACCAGTTAATACAGGACCACCATAGTATGGGTTACCTTCGTTGTCAACAACAAGACATTTTGTGTTGGCAGGAGCCTCTTCGATGATAATGAATTTATCTTTTTCTACATCGTAATAGCAAGAGATGTTCATTTGGTTTGCAAAGAGTTGAAGGGCAATGAATTTGCCATTGTGGCTTAATTTTTCTTCTTGGAAGAAGCAAACGCTGTTTTTATCAAATTTGCTGAATTCTTCGCGGTTTCTAGGTGATAATAGTTTGAATTCGCCATCTTTGATAATGAAAGGTACGCGTTGTTCAATGTTTGGGTCTAGTGGCCAATGCAAAGGTTTGGTAGCACCAAGCATTATTTTGCCATCGTTAGATATACCAGTTATTTGGTTCAGCATGTTGCCTTTTTCGTCATAGAGGAAATCTTCAGGTATTAGCTCAGTTGCAGTTATTAATACATGATTTACCCATTTAACTGCTTGTGCTTTTTGGAATCCATCGCCATCAAAAACGCGACCTACAAAAATTGTATCTGTGCCAACTATGGCTAAATCTCTAACTTCGCCCATTGTGTAGCGATTAGGTAAAGTGAGGGTGTGCCATTCGCCATTAAAATGGTATGCCGGTTGATTAAGGTATTGACCACCAACAAGTGTACCATCGTTAGAGATGCAGAATGCATCTGATTGAGCAGCATCTATTTCATCTTCTGGAACTAAATAAGTTCTTTCGCCAGTTGATAGATTCCATTTTGATGCATTGCCTTGAAAACCAGCACCATCGGCATTGTTAAATGCTGAACCACATGCCCATTCACCATTTTCTGATATGCAATTGATAGATGCATTATCGCTTTCGATTAGTGAGCGTAATTCTGCGGTTTGACCTTGTGCGTTTGCACAAATAAACATTGATAATCCAATGAATAATAGTTGTTTGAATTTGTTTTTTTTCATAAAGCTTGTATTTAAATGTTTGTATTTCTTTGTTTTATAAAGAGTTTTATGGTATGGTTATATGCTTTTAGTTTAATTTACAAAGTTACTATTTTTTTTTGAATTTTAATTGATTTTTTTGTTTTTTATGTGTGTTTTTTTTTGAATAGATTGTTGTCGGCAGAGGGATATTTAATAAAAATGCAATTCAGTATTGGAATATGACTATTCAGTAATGTTGTATATATATAATAGGTTGTATTTGGTCGTTTTTTTGTAACTTTGTACGGAGTTTTGTCGTGTGCAAAACTTTTTTTATGTGTTTATAAGTCAAGATAAAAGAATATGAAAAGAAAATTACTATTTATTTTAGCTACATTGTTTTTAACTCTTAACTCTCAACTTTCAACTCTCAACTCTCAACAATTACCAAATTCAGGTTTTGAGAATTGGGAGCATGATGCGTTGAATAATTTTGAAGATGGTCAGCGTCCGGTAGGGTGGAATACTTCAAATATAAAGAAAACAGTTGTTGGTATTACAGCTGGTGCAAATATGGTATTTCCTGATGGGGGAGCACATAGTGGTACATATTGTGCTAAGGCTATAAATACTGAAGTTGGAGCTGCTGGTATTACAGAAACCAGTCCAGCTTGGTTTACTTTAGGTAAGCCTTGGAGTTATATTGATGGTATAAATACTGGTTCGGCTACTGCTGGTACTGATGGAGGAATGGAGTTTTCTTATCGTCCAGATACAGTGGCAGTGTGGATTAAGCGTACTGCGAGCGGTAATGAGAATGCTCATATTGTTTTTTATTCATGGAAAGGAACTTCTACAGGTACAAGTTATAAAAATAAAAATGGTGGATGTTCTTCTACTACGCATTATGATGAAGAGTCGGATATTCGTCGTCAAACCGATGGTAATGAGTGTGGTACGGCTGAACCTGCGACGCAGGTAGCAGAGGCTATGTGGCGTAGTAAAGAAACATTTACCGAATGGACGGAGATTAAAGTGCCAATCAAATATTTTTCTAACGAAAAGCCTGAAAAGTGTAATATGATAATTTCGGCTGCGAATTATCCTAATTTCCGTTCGAATGTCGTAGAGTTGAATGCTACTATTTGGGCAGATGATATTCGTTTGATTTATTCATCGGGAATTGATGAGATTTATGTGGATGGTCGTAAGAAATTGTCTTGTAAATCGGGTCAATTTGATTATACATGTTCGATGGGGAAAACAGCTACTTCGGTGGGAGAGATTACGTTGAAACGTAGTGGTCGTTGGCTTGATGCGTCGGAATATACTATTAAGAAAGGTGGTATAGGTGAAGTTACAACTATTACGGTTAAAGCAGAAGATGGATCATCTACATCGACTTATAGCATTACATTTGCGGCGGCTATGTCGTCAAACCCTAATCTTGGAGATATTTTGGTAGATGGCCTTTCTATTGTAGGGTTTAATCCGCTTATTACATCTTATAATGTAGAATTGCCATTTGGAACAACAACATATCCAACAATAGAAGCTGTGTTTGCGGAAGATGGTCAAAAAGCGGAAGTTTCGGTGCCAGCGACATTCCCAGGTACAGTGAAGATTTCGACCGTTGCTCCAGATGGAACAACTAAGAAGGAATATGCTATTACGTTTACAGTAGGATTATTGACTGATAATACATTGACTGATATTCGGTTAGATGGTAAAACAATATCTGGGTTCAATCCAACAAAAAATAATTATACAGTAGAATTGCCATTGGGTACAACCAAAACTCCTACAGTGGAATATACAACAGCATATCCTAACGACCATGATATTGTAGTTAATAATAAAGGTATAGATGGAGGTATTGAGATTAAAGTTACTCCTAAAGGTACAACAAATACGCGTACATATAAAATCAAATTTGTTGTTACTGAATCAACAAATAGCAAATTGGCAGCGATTACACTTGATGGTGAGTTGATAGATGGATTTAATCCTGAATTGTTGACATATATAGTAAATCTTCCTATTGGAACAACCAAATTGCCTGTTATTGCTTTTGAAAAAGGCGACCAATATCAAACTGTAACAATAGAAAATGGTGGATTTGATGCACCAACTAAAATTACTGTTAAGTCTCAATCTGGTGCACAAACAATTTATCGTATAACATTTGTTATCGCTCAATCTTCAATTTCAACTTTGAAAGATATTCAACTTGATGGTGTTTCTATTGTAGGTTTTGATCCTGCAAAAACATCGTATAAAGTAGAATTGCCACAAGGTACAATGGTTGCACCTAAAATTACATTTGTGAAAGGTGATGATTATCAAATAGTAACTTTTACAGAGGGAGGTTTGACTGGTACTACACGTATTGTGGTTAAAGCTCAAAGTGGTGCGGTTACAACATATACTATTGAGTTTGTTGTAGTAAAATCCTCAAACTCAACACTTAATGCAATTATGCTTGATGGTGTGTTGATTGAAGGCTTTGCGTCTGATATTACTACTTATAATGTTACTCTTCCTCGTGGTACAACTCAATTGCCTAAAATTACTTGGACTTTAGGTGATGCTTCTCAAACAATTCGTCTTGCCGAAGGTGGTGTGAATGGCGAAACTAAAATTACTGTTAAAGCACAAACTGGAGATGTTACGATTTATTCTATTATCTTTAAAGTGGAGATTAATAGTAATGTAAATCTTCGAGATATTAAAGTTGGTGGAATTTCTATATCAGATTTTAATTCGCAGACAACAGATTATAGTTTTGAATTGCCAGCAGGTACTACAACATTGCCAGAAATTACCTATGTAAAAGATGATGAAGCACAAAATGTTTCAGTTACTCGTGGTGGTGTGAATGGTGTAACTCAAATTCTTGTTAGAGCTGAAGATGGAACAACACGTGTATATACTATCACATTTAGTGTGTTGAAATCGGAAAATGCTTTTTTGAAAATGATTTATGTTGATGGTGTGGCATTGACTGATTTTGAAAAAGAAAAATTTGAATATCAATATGTGTTGACATCGGCAGTGACAGAATGTCCTGAAATCACAGTAGATAAAGAAGATGGACAAAATGTCTCTATCACAGTGCCTCGTGTTACGGGTACAGTTCGTATTGAAGTAACGCCTGAATCGGGAAGTAAGAATGTTTATACAATCAATATAAATTATCCTCAATCTGCTAATTCAAAACTTGCAAATATCTTGGTAGATGGAGTTCAAATTGCGGGTTGGAGTCCAGAGATTACAGATTATAGTTTACAACTTACGGATAATGTAATTCCTGTAGTAACATACGAACAAGGGGATGATAAACAGACTGTTGTGGTTGAGACTAATGCTATTACGGGTGATACAAAACTTATAGTAAAAGCCGAAAATGGTACAGTTACAATATATTCGGTTGTATTTGAACGAGTGAAATCATCTGTTGCTACATTGGCTGATATTAAAGTGGATGGAGTATCAATATTTAACGTAAATAATTTTGATTATAGTTATGTCTTGTCGAAAGATGCAACATCTCTTCCTAATATTACATACGTTAAAGGTGAAGAAAAACAAAATGTAACTCTTGTAGCACCTGCTCTTGAAGGTGAAGCCAAACTTATTGTTGTTTCTGAAGATGTATCTAATACAACTACATATACTATCAATTTTGCGTTTGAGCCATCGTCTAATGTAAATTTAGAAAAGATTGTTCTTTCTCAACGTTCTGTTGATTTTGAAAAAATATTACTCAATTCAGATTTTGCTATCTCTGATACTATAGTAATTGATTGGATTGATGGTGTGGCAGCACCTACTATCACTTATACAGCATTAGAGGATAGACAGATGATTGCGCTTGCCGATGCAGGATTGAATGGAGCAGAAGTGCTTGTTGTGGCAGAAGATGGTACTCAACGTAAATATGTTATTCGCTATAATATAGTGAAAACAAATATAGCTCAGTTACAAGATTTGCAAATTTGGGATGCTGAAAATCATGAGTTTGTTACAATCAATGGATTCAAAAATGATAAATATGTTTATGATGTAGAGCTTCCTTGGCGTACAACTATAGAGTCTGTATTGAATCCAGTTGCTATGTTGCCAGATCAAACAATCGAGATGACATACGGTGGTGTGAATGGTGCAACTACAATTGTAGTAACTGCCGAAGATGGCGTTTCGCAACAAACATATACAGTGAATTTTACAACTCGCAAATCTTCTGTAGCTACTTTGAGTGCTATTTACTACAATCTTAATAACAACACTCAAGATGTACCTGCATTTGATGCAAATACATTCAATTATACTATCAATTTGCCATACGGTACAAAAGTTGCTCCTGTTTTGACATGGGATTTAGGTGAAGATAATGGCAAACTCCTTTCTGAACAAATAGTAGAGTATCATGCTGGTAATCTTTATCAACCATCTACTATCAAAGTAATTGCAGAAGATGGTTCGGTAAATACTTATACGATTAACTATAATGTAGCGGGTAGTGGTAAAGTGAATGAGTTGCAATTGATTAGTGTGGGCTCTATACCAGTAGTATTGACATCAGGCGTATATGATTATGAAGTAGAATTGCCATACGGAACAACTGAATTGCCTGAAATTTCAGTAGCTAAAAATTTCCCTGAGCAAAGTACATTTATCACTTCAAAAGGTATTCTTGGTGGTACTCGTATCGTAGTGTTTGCTAACGATGGAGTAGAGCATCAAACGGTTTATAATTTGAAATATAAGGTAGGAAAGAAGACTGCAGCTTCATTATCATCTATTAAAATTGATGGTGTGGATGTACCTAATTTTGATCCAGGTGAAACTACTTATATTATGAATGTAACAACAAAACCATCTATGGTTGATGCTATTACTATTGGTGATGCAGAATTGGCAGAAGAACCAGTTTTGACAGCACATAAAGCAGTGGTTAATGTTGTTGCTGGTGATGAAGAAAATACATATACTATTTATTTCCACTATCCAAGTGATGTTATTCCTAATGCTAATTTTGACAATTGGGTAGGGACTACATATAATTCAGATCGAGGGCATGTCAAACCTTCAGGTTGGACAGCTCCTGCGGATATTGTTGGTTCGGCAGATGCTCTTAGTGAGGAGTATTTTGGTGCAGAGGTTGTTAATGATGGTAATGCGGCTAAGTTAGTAACAACATGGTATAATAGTTCATTAGGAGGTTCTTTGCCAGGTATGATTACATTAGGAACGATGTCTATTTCTCCTGCAGTTGCATCGGGCACAACATCATCTGTATCGGGTGGTATAGAATTTCATAATACACCTGAAAAATTGTTGTTTGATTATAAAACAGGAGCTAATGTTAAGAAGGTCAATGGGTGGCGTGTTTTATTGAGTTTAGGAGATGGAAATACGATGCAAGAAACATTACATTCAGGTGTTTATGATAAGGATAATGTTAATACATGGACAAGTGAAGTAATAGATATTTCGTATCCTACGAATGTTATGGAAATTAACACCATGAATTTAACTTTAAATGCAGCGCATACAGAAAATGCAAAAGGTTTAGGTAATTGGTCTCTGCTTGGTAATGGAGGTGAGGCTACTTCGACGTTATGGATTGATAATTTGGTGTTTTATTATAATAATTTACTGTCTGCAATTACTATTGATGGAGTTGCATTAAATGGTTTCTCTTCTGAAGTTTATGAATATACTTATTCTTTAGATGCAGAGCGACAAACGTTGCCATCAATTTCAGTTGTAGGTCAAGTTCAAGACCAACAACATCGTATTGTGTGGAGTGATGAAGAGAATGGTGAGCGTTGGGCTACCATTACGGTTATGGCAGAAGATGGAACAACTCAAGATTATCGCGTTAAATTTGTTCGTGGTAAATCGACTAATAAATTGTTGAAAGGATTGAAAGTAGAGGGTGTGATGCTTGAGGGTTTTGATCCAAATAAATTGGAATATACATGTACAATTCCGAATTTGACACGCAGAATGCCTAATATTGAAGCGATAGGGGGTAATTATAATCAAAATATAGCCTATACGATTGAT
>JAZRJN010000007.1:0-8834 GCA_045645785.1 Candidatus Aphodosoma sp.
TCAAAAGAATTTACTGCTAAAGTAAAATAATCAATTTTTTGATTGACAATTAATTTAGGAATTTTTTTATTAACATTTAAAAAACATATAAGCTATGCCAAGCGGAAAAAAACGTAAAAGACATAAAATGTCTACGCACAAGCGTAAAAAAAGACTAAGAAAAGACCGTCATAAAAAGAAAAAATAATCTTTACGGTTAGTCTTATGAATCATAAAAACAAATTTAGAGAAACTTGGCACTCCAATGCCGGTGCTTTAAATTTGTTTTTTTATTTTACGCAGTTGTGTGTCTAGTATCTAGATTTTCTAGAAAGGCTAGGATTTCAACTTAACAGAATTATGCAAAAAGAATTAGTAATAAATGCGCAGAACGACCAAATCGCCATTGCCCTTTTAGAGGACAAAAGTTTGGTTGAACTCAACAAAGATACATTGCAACACTCTTTCGTAGTGGGCAATATCTATCTTGGTCGAGTTAAGAAACTGATGCCAGGACTCAATGCCGCATTTATCGATATAGGTTCTGAAAAAGAGGCTTTTATCCATTATCATGACCTTGGACAGCAATTTCTCACCTTTAATAACTACGTGCGCCAAGTCCTCGACGACCGCAAGCACGACCCAAAGGTGAAACGTATGCCAGATTTGCCTAAAGACGGTCAAATCAAAGATGTCCTCCAACAGGGTCAATTTATAATGGTTCAGATTGTTAAAGAGCCAATTAACACCAAAGGTCCACGCCTCACAGGCGAAATTAGTATCGCAGGACGTAATATGGTGTTGTTGCCATTGGGCGATAAAGTCTCTGTATCTCAAAAGATTAAATCCAACGAAGAGCGTGTGCGTCTTCGGAAATTAGTGCAAAGCATCAAATCTCCATCTTTCGGCGTGATTATTCGTACTGTGGCTGAAGACAAGCGTGTAGCCGAACTCGATAATGAGTTAAAAATGATGGAGAAACGCTGGGCTAAAGTCATAAATGAATTACGTCGTGCCAAAGGTGTCTCTTTGTTGATGGAGGAGAGTAGTCGTACCGTATCTATCTTGCGCGATTTGTTTACCCCTGAATTTGAGGCAATTCATGTTAATTCGCTCTCTGCCTACGAAGAGGTAGTGTCGTATGTCGAAATGATTGCTCCCGAACTCAAAAATATAGTGAAACTCTATGATGGCGAACTCCCAATATTTGATAATTTTGCCATTACAAAGCAGATAAAATCTCTTTTTGGTCGTACCGTTTCGTTCAAGCGCGGAGCTTATCTTATCATGGATAAAGCTGAGGCAATGCATGTTATTGATGTTAACAGCGGTACGCGTACTAAAGCCTCTCAAACTCAGGAAGAGAATGCCTTAGAGGTCAATATGGCTGCCGCTACCGAAATTGTACGTCAACTTCGTCTTCGTGATATGGGCGGTATCATTGTCATCGACTTCATTGATATGAACGAAGGATCAAATCGCAATCAGCTATATGAACACATGCAGCAACTCATGAGTGCTGACCGTGCTCGTCACAACATATTGCCACTCAGTAAGTTCGGACTTATGCAAATCACACGTCAGCGTGTGCGTCCAGCTCTTGAAGTCGATACCACCGAGACATGTCCTACCTGTTTCGGTACAGGCAAAGCCAAGCCATCTATTCTTTTTACCGACCAATTAGAGGAAAAATTCGAACTCATAAAAGAGGTGTACAATACATCTCGTTTCACTATACATCTGCACCCTTACGTAGCAGCGTATATCAAAAGTGGGTTTCCTTCACAACTATTGCGTTGGAAGATGAAATATGGTTTTGGAATAAGGATTTTGCCCGTACAAGATTTAGGCTTCCTTCAGTACCGATTTGTCGATAAAAACGGCGATGAACTTGATTTAAATAGCACACAAGCCATGCTTGAAGAATAAAAAAATCTCAGATCTTTTAGGTCTGAGATTTTTTGTGTATAATTATGAACTGAAAATATTTGGGTTTTGATATAAAAAACTTTTATATCTCAACTCTTAATTATCTAAGGGTATGTATCTAAAGAGGTTGATATCTCCAGATAATTTATATTTCATTTGTTCTCCTGCTTTTTTGTGGGTTGCTGGGAATTTGTCGGAGCCATAGGCTACGATTACATAATAATATGTGCCTTCGGCAGCAGGTTTTCCTCCAATTGTTCCATCCCAACCTTTGCCTGGGTCATCTGATTTGAATACTATGCGTCCCCAGCGATTTTGGATTATACATTGATAGCTTTCTATGGATTTGTAGGCTACGCGCCATTCATCGTTGATGCCATCACCATTGGGAGTGAATGCGTTAGGTGCTTCGATGTATGATTCTATTACTCGTACGTTGAGTGAATCGACACATTCACATGTATTGCTGGTGGCAATGAGTTTCACTTTATATTCTCCTGTTTTTTCGAATGTGTAACGGAGGTCGGTATCGTTGTATCGTTGATAGTTATTTGGAGTTTCTACATTTGATATAAACCATTCGTAATAGATAATATCAAGTGGATTGGCACGAGATTCGAATTCTACTACGAGAGGACCAGAACCTTTTATCTCGCTATCTGATGAGCGGTCTTTCTCGTTTTGATATTCACGTTCTACAATTGTCCCTTTAGGATAGCATTTTACGGCTACTGCATCATAATCTGTCATGATTGTATCGCTCATTACGCCCAGTTGCTCAGCCCATTGGTCTCCATAAAGTTTGAATGTGGTTGATTTATATGGGGCAGGAATAGTGAGTTGAGAATTGAGAGTTGAGAAATTGTTGTATCAATGGTTATATCTACCCACGATGAATCTTGCCATACGGCATTGTCGTAGGAGATATAAAAATCTCTAGGTAAAATACGCTCTGTTGCTGTTTTGTCTAAATATTTTATTTCGGGAGTAGATGCATTTATTTGGAGTGTTATGTTTTGGCAACGAGTCTCTTCTGTTTCTATGATTTCTAACGAATTGAGTTGTGCTAAATATTCATTATAGTCAATAGCATACACGTAATATTTAGGCAAGCCTCCTACATAAATGGTGTAGAGAATATTAGGTTCTGGATTTATACTTTTTTGAGTTGAATTATATTCTTCACCATCAATATTGTATCTCCATTCAAAAGGTAGTGAGTCTGAAAGGGTAGGTGTGAAAGTGATAGTTGTAGATAAATTAATTCCATTGAATAGAAATAAAGCATCAAGATTGTACTCTTTTTTATTTTCATCTTCTATTATATTTTTTCCAGATGGAGATGCTGTAAACTGAGCATTTATAGTGCATAAAATAGAAATCAAAAAATGTACTATAATAATAATTTTTTTCATCGTGTTGCAGTTTTAATGTATATTGTATTATATTTTGGGTATTTTGAGTTATAATCTAAACGTATAATAAGACTATCTTGTTGTGTATTGATATAATTTTTTAGATTGTATGTTGTTGCTTCTTGAAGATTATAGTCTTCCGTATCATTGTTGTAATCGTAGCGTAGTGTTAGATTTAGTGTATCTGTCGTTATATTAGGATTGTAAAGTAGGTGGTAATTGTGTAATTTGTTACCAGAACCTTTTATTTCACTTACTATGTTTAGATAAGTGCCTGATGTCCATAATCTATTAATTGTAAGAATTTCGTTTTTATATTTGGCTATTTGCTCGTTAGATTCTATTTCTATTATTTTGATTTCTCTCATCATTTGTGAGGATAAGAGATTGATTGAGTATCGATTTTCGATTTGTTCTTTGACTTGAAATGAAATATAATAGCGTTTATTAAGAAGAGAATCTTTTTTTGCGTCTGGAATTGTTATTAATTCTGTTGGGTGGAGTTGTAGATTATCGTCTGTTAAAAATATATTTTTTCCTGATGAGCTATCGTTAATTAATGTTGCTGCTGAATAGTAAATAGTATTGACTTCGTTTGTTTCTGGCTCTAACCAATCGCAAGAAACACAAAATATAGTGATTAGTAGGGATAATATGATGTGACGTATCTTGTTTATATTCATTGTTTTATGAAAATTAAATTAGCCCAATTGGTCTCAAATGGGCCAATAGGGCTAATAATTTATAGTTGATTTAGATAAGTTCTTTTGAGCGTTCGAGTGCCACGTTGATATTTGAGCAGATATTTTCCGTAGGAATCAGTTTTGTAAATCCTGCTTTTTCGAGGGATTTACGTACTTGTGGATTTACACCCGAAAGAACGATTTGTACGCCTTCTTTGTGTGATTGCTCGATAAGAACTTCAAGGTTGTGAATACCAGTTGAGTCCATAAATGGTACGCGACGCATACGGATGATACGTACTTTTGGTTTTTGACTTATAAGGCTCATAACCTCTTCGAATTTGTTTGCAATACCAAAGAAGTAAGGTCCATCAATTTCATATACATCAACTTCTTCTGGGATAGAGAGTTTTTCTTCTGAATTGATTTGGATGTCAAGCTCTTGGTTAGGGTCGATTTCGTCGTGGAAGTGGCGGATTTCAACCGATTCGCTTGTACGTTTCAAGAACAATACAACAGCGAGCAATAGACCAATTTCGATTGCGATAGTGAGGTCGAAGATTACTGTGAGTACGAATGTTGTCATCAACACTGCAAAGTCGCTCTTAGGGCCCTTGTAGAGCGATATGAATGTGCGCCAGCCACTCATGTTATATGCCACAATGATAAGTACAGCAGCGAGACATGGCATAGGGATAAGTCCTACGAGAGGACCCATAAACAACAATACCAATAACAAAATTAATGCGTGAACGATACCAGCTACTGGTGTGCGACCGCCATTGTTGATATTAGTCATTGTACGAGCAATAGCACCAGTTGCAGGAATACCGCCGAAGAAAGGAACTACTACATTGGCAATACCTTGACCAATCAACTCTGTGTTAGAGTTGTGTTTGTCTGAAATAACACCGTCTGCTACCATAGCAGAGAGCAATGATTCTATAGCACCCAACATAGCAATAGTGAATGCTGCAGGCATAAGTGAGCGAATTACGCTCCAAATAGTTTCACCTTCAGTGAGATTCATTTCTGGCAATTTAGGAGCAGGAATACCTGAAGGTAATTCGTATAAGTCACCGATAGTTTTGATGCTATTTACGAATTCGAAGTCAGTGAATTCTTTCAATACCCATACAATGAGTGTCATAATGATGATTGCAACGAGCGAACCAGGTATTTTTTTCGATACTTTTGGAGTGAAGATGATGATGAGAAGACTCAACAAACCAATTGCAAATGCACCCCAATTTATAGAAGCGATGTTAGAGAAGTAGCAAATCCATTTTTCGATGAAATCAGCAGGCACACCTTCAATGCCCATACCGAAAAAGTCGTTCATTTGAGTGGAGAAGATAGTGAGAGCGATACCGCCTGTGAAACCGATAATTACAGGATAAGGCACGAATTTAATGATGCTACCCATTTTTGTAAGACCCATCACTATGAGCATAATACCAGCAAGAATAGTGGCTATCATCAAGCCAACCAATCCAAATTGTTGGATAATGCCATAGATAATTACGATGAAAGCACCAGTAGGTCCACCGATTTGAACTTTAGTACCACCAAATGCCGAGATAATAAAACCAGCGATAATAGCAGTGATAAGACCCTCTGTAGGACCTACACCTGAAGCGATACCAAATGCAATTGCCAATGGAATTGCCACAATACCCACAATTACACCAGCCATCATGTCGGCAGTGAATTGTTGTTTACCATAATTTTTCAAGCACTGAATGATGCGTGGTTGAAATACATCTTTAATGTTGTACATCTTTCTGTTAATTCATAATTCATAATTCATAATGCATAATTGAACGCGTCGATGAATTATCAATTATTTTTTTGTTATATTGTTAATATATAATGATTTAATGTGTATCCTTAATTATGAATTATGCATTATGAATTATGCATTAAATCGAATTGCAAAGTTACAAAAATCTTCTAATTTGACAAAGAGAGAATTTTACTTTTTTTAAGAAAAATATTCTTTGTGTAACTTCCTGATAAATAATATAAAAACTAAAATCACAGGTGTGTTATCTTAAAATTATGAATTATGAATTATGCACTATGAATTATTTTTATTATCTTTGCATCGAATTTGCATACATGTGTAGTAATGAAAAGAAATAGTGTGTGCATCTAAATCTATATTTATGATTAATGACACTAAAGTAAGAGCCGCAATTACGGCTATTGAGGCATATTTGCCGGAGTATATACTTACAAATGACGAACTTAGCCGTATGGTTGACACTTCTGATGAGTGGATTATGACTCGCGTAGGTATCAAGGAGCGTCGCATTCTCAAAGAGCCAGGCGTAGGTATGTCGTATATGGCTATTAAAGCAGTAAAAACTCTTTTAGAGAAAAATAATATCGAACCATCCGAAATTGACGGTATAATTTGTTCTACCGTGACGCCTGATATGGTATTCCCTTCTACCGCAGCTATCATTTCCGATGCTTGTGGTATTCGCAATGGTATATCATTCGATATGCAAGTAGGTTGTGCAGGTTTCATCCATGCCTTCAAAACAGCATCTCTTTATATCGAAAGTGGTTTCTGCAAGAAAATGATTGTAGTTTCGGGTGAAAAGATGTCTTCTATTATCGATTATACCGACCGCAATACATGTCCGTTATTTGGCGATGGAGCTGCTGCTGTTTTGTTGGAGCCATGCGCTGATGGTAATGGTCTTCAAGACGCAATACTTCGTTCGGATGGTATCGGTAAAGAATATCTCCACATGAAAGCCGGTGGTTCTATCAAACCTGCAACTCACGAAACAGTCGATGCTCGCGAACATTTTGTATATCAAGATGGTAAAAACGTATTTAAATGGGCAGTGAGCAAAATGTCTGAGGTGTCACTCGAGATAATGGAGCGCAATGGACTCAATCCAAATGAAATCTATTTCCTTCCTCACCAAGCTAACATGCGTATCATTGAAGCTGTGGGTAACCGTATGGGTATGCGTCCTGACCGAGTTTTAGTAAACATTGACAAACGAGCTAACACATCATCTGCTACAATTCCAATCCTCCTTTGGGACAACAAACACCTTTTCTTGAAAGGCGACAACCTAGTTCTCTCTTCGTTTGGAGCAGGTTTTGCGTGGGGTTCTGTATATCTCAAATGGGCAGTTGATAATATGAAATGATTTCGCCAAGAGAAGTAAGAGTAATGGGGGTTAGCGAAGCCAAACCCGACAATGATATTTATCTTTTGATGTTGGAGGAGGTGGATGGTAGTCGCAAGTTGCCTATTATAATAGGTGGATTTGAGGCTCGGAGTATTCTTGTTGGTATTCAAAATGTCGAATTAAAACGACCTATCGTTTACGACCTTATGCTTGATATGATGAATCAGTGCGATATTGACCTTGTTAGAGTTGATATTGTGCGTAAATCGGGTGAAGCATACTTCTCTAAATTGGTGATAATGAATGGTAATGAAGAGTTGCAACTAAATAGTCGTACTTCCGATTCGGTAGCACTTGCAATTCGCTATAACGCACCTATTTATGTAGAAGAGAAGATATTAGAAGAGGTGAAAGACCGTGTTCAAATTCGTCATACCGATGATGCGCCTGTATATATGCTTTTTGAAGAAGAACTCGAAGAAGCCCTTCAACGCGCCATCGTTGCCGAAAACTACGAACGTGCACAAGAAATCAAAAACCGAATAAATAAATTATGAAACTTCGTTTAATTATAATGAACTTCCTCCAATTCGCAGTATGGGGGGCGTATCTCACATCGATGGGCAACTATCTCGGTAATGCAGGGTTAGGTGCTAATATTGGTGTGTTTTATTCTATACAAGGTGTAGTGTCAATCTTCATGCCTGCGCTTATGGGTATCGTGGCTGACCGTTGGATTCCAGCACAAAAACTTCTCGGTATTTGTCATGGTATCGCAGGTGCTTTGATGATTGCTGCAGGGTGGTATGGTTTGACTACCGATGCCGTACAATTCAGCACATTATTTACTCTTTATAGTCTTAGTGTTGCATTCTATATGCCTACTTTGGCACTCTCTAATTCGGTAGCATATAATGCATTAGATAAAGCAGGCTTAGATACTGTGAAAGCCTTTCCACCAATTCGTGTATTTGGAACAATCGGTTTCATTTGCTCAATGTGGGCAGTTGATTTATTAGGCTATCAACCTACTGCAGCTCAATATGCAGTTAGTGGTGGTTTGGGTTTGATATTAGCCATTTATTCATTCTCATTGCCTGAATGTCCAATTTCTAAAAATCAAGGCAATAAATCACTTGCTGAGGCTTTAGGCTTGAATGCTTTCGCTCTTTTCAAGGAATACCGAATGGCAATTTTCTTTATATTCTCGATGTTGCTCGGTATGATGCTTCAAATCACCAATGGTTATGCTAATCCATTCATTTCTAGCTTTGGAGCATTACCTGAATATGCTGATACTTTCGGTGTTCAACATGCCAACATGCTTATTTCTCTTAGCCAAATATCTGAAACGCTTTGCATCCTTCTTATACCATTCTTCTTGCGTCGTTTTGGTATCAAAAATGTAATGCTTATGGCGATGCTTGCTTGGATGCTTCGTTTTGGATTCTTTGGTATGGGTAATCCAGGTAGTGGGGTATGGCTCTTTATTCTCTCGATGATTGTGTATGGTATGGCATTCGATTTCTTCAATATCTCAGGTTCTCTTTTTGTTGATAAAGAGGTAAGTACTAATATGCGTTCATCGGCACAAGGGTTATTTATGATGATGACCAACGGATTTGGAGCAACAATCGGAGTACTTGCAGCACAAGCCATTGTAAACCACT
>JAZRJN010000008.1:0-4363 GCA_045645785.1 Candidatus Aphodosoma sp.
AGTATCTACTTGCTATATTTTAAATCAAAAACTCATCAATTATCGTCTTTTATTTTGCAGCGATTGGGCGCTTTATGAGTAGCAGACTTAATCGGCGCTAATAAAGTAAACTTTTTTATCTTCTATTAAGCTACTACTCACCTCATAAAAGAGGGTAAATAAAAGCCTAATCATTGACTCAAAAAAACACGCTACGTTCACAAAAAGGTCAAAAACATTTTTTTAACGAGAGTGTAATGCAGTATCTACTTGCTATATTTTAAATCAAAAACTCATCAATTATTGTCTTTTATTTTGCAGCGCTTGGGCGCTTTATGAGTAGTAGACTTAATCGGCGCTAATAAAGTAAACTTTTTATCTTCTATTAAGCTACTACTCACCTCATAAAAGAGGGTAATAAAAGCCTAATCATTGACTCAAAAAAACACGCTACGCTCACAAAAAGGTCAAAAACACTTTGTTTTCTGTTGTTGGCTTGTGTATATCATAACTAGAACGCATCTATTACGCCGTTATTGTAATAATACCGCTCTATTTGAGCGCGAGGGGATGAACCAAAGTTAACCAATAGAGCAATAGGCCAAGAAGTACCACGAAGATAACCAAATACCTGATAATGCTCCTTTTCTGTCAACCTAGACAATGCCTTGCACTCTATAATCACATTACCTAATGTAGTTTCTACCACTAAATCCATCTTCAAATATGACTTCAACTCCGTGCCACGATAAAGCGGATGATACATCATTTCTTTATGAATAGTATATCCATTTATGGTCAACTCTGTCGCAAGCGCCTCCTGATAAATATACTCCGGTAAACCGCCTCCTAACTGACGATACACCTCATGCACACAACCCACAATACCATATGTCGCCTGAATCAACTCCTGGCGTTTGGAGGGGGATACAATATGTGTGTTCGTCATTTCATTCATAACTTCGGTTTGTAATTTTGCAAGTAACTTGCAAATTATTCTCTCGGGCATCTCTCGGTGATGAGTCGGTTGGGTAATTGCCGTCCTATAGATTGATACACTGTTCGTCCAACAGGAATTGTCGTAAACCTAGCATTAAGATACCATCCTCATTGCGACGTGGGAGGATATCGTCTTTTACCACAATGATCTTTTTGAACGAATCTGGAATAGCTCGCAATGGGCGTTCTTCCTGTAGGATTTTTTCCTCCGAAGGTAAAGCATATGCAGATTGAATATAGTAACGTTGACTACCGCGATTAACCACAAAATCCACTTCAATCTGCTTACGCACCGAATTTCCCACTTCGTTAAGTTCGCGGATTTCAACAATACCCACATCCACACTATATCCTCTCAAGCACAACTCATTATAGATAATATTTTCCATAATATGAGTTTCTTCGATTTGACGAAAGTTCAATCGTGCATTGCGCAGTCCCATATCCGTAAAGTAGCACTTATAGGGAGTTGAAATATATTTCTTTCCTTTGATATCATACCGCTTGCTACGATGTATTAAAAAGGCATCTTCAAAATAATCCAAGTACTGTTTGATAGTCACCGCCGATAATTTCATCTTGCCTAGCGTGTCAAAAGTATTCGCTAGTTTTTGTGGGTTGGTAAATGAACCTATTGATGAAGAGATAATATCCAGCAACTGCTCTATCTCCATATCATTTTTAATATGATGACGCTCTTTGATGTCTTTCAAGTAGGTTTCAACAAACAAAGACTTGAGATAATCTATCTTCTCCTCCTCGGAAGAGTGCAGTACACACAAGGGCAATCCTCCGTAATGCAAGTACAACTCCCAATGAGTTGTCCAATCTACATTAGGTTGAGCTTCGCATATCTCTCGCAACGAAAGAGGATACACCCGAATCTCATCTCCTCGTCCGCGGAACTCAGTAATCACATCTTTACTGAGAAACTTGGAGTTAGAACCAGTGACATACACATCCGCATTAGGCACTTTAAGATAACTATTGAGTACATCTTCAAACTCATCAACCAATTGTACCTCATCTAATAAAATGTAATACATTTGTTGGTCAATCATTTGACTATCAATGTGCTCTAACAATGCATCGGGATCGCGCAAGGCTTTATTGCGGCGATTTTCCAAATCTATACAAATGATATGATTAGCATCTACTCCGGATTGCAACAAATGATTGTAGAACAAATTGAACAACAAATACGATTTGCCACACCTTCGGATGCCAGTAACGACTTTGATCTGGTGATTGTGTTTATGCGCAATCAATCTATCGATATATTTTTGACGAGAGAATAGCATTGTATTTAATATTTTTGCCATTTAGGGCATTTTTCTAAAGCGTCACAAAGGTACTATTTTTATTTGACATATGCAAATTATCAACTCATTCTGTGGACACCAGTCCCAGGCGGTATTGCTTGCCTACGTGGTTGAATTCAATTGCTGTTGCCATATGATTTTGTTAAATAAACGACAATTCATGTCAATTTCTAACGACAATGAACATCAATTTTTATGTTAATTTTCTTGGTTTTATTTTACGACAATTTGTGTCAATTAAGTGTCAATTAATATTTAGATTGTCTTTTAACCTTCACTCCTAGCAAAACGTGTCAAAACAGTACCATCCATTCCTACTATCTCATTGGTTTCTTTATTCAAAAAATATCGCTCTACAACTGCACTTTTAGGGGCGAAATTAGCCAAAATACCTATAACAGAACGAGACAAACGCATATAATTAAACAACTGTGCTCGATGGTCTGGCGTTAATCTCTCCACCGACTTACACTCTATAACAATCGTCCCCGCACACAAAAAATCCATACGATATGTGGCATTCATTAGCTTGCCATGATACTTTATAGTCAACTCCTTCTCACGCTCAAAAGGTATACCTTCCTCCTCTAACTGCATAGCCAACCCCTCTTGATACACATACTCATTTAACCCCGGACCCAACTCCGAATGTACCTCGTATATCGCACCCACCAACGGATACGCATACTCCTTGATATTCTCTATATTAAATGCCATATGTTTATTTTTTACGACAATTAGTGTCAATTAAGTGTCAATTTGCGTCAATTTGATGGGTATATTGTTTGAGGTTAAAGAGCGACACGTCGCTAGGAACCTCATACAATAATATCAGCGTGCAAAGGTACAACAAAAAATGCACATATGCAAGTAAAGTGAGGAATATTTGCAAAAAAAGATAGATTTATCTATCTCATACGATGTTTGGCACTCACTCAAGCTCGCTTGAAAGTGAGATGCTAAATGTCGAATGATGAGGTGCAGACCGATTTTTTGCAAATATTACGAGCGAACTTGCATATGTGCCGCATAGCGCGACTGTACTTTCGAGGTGGGCGAGCGAGTATAACGAAGCGAGGTCGGTGCCCTCGAAGGTACAACGAGCGCGGAACGCGCGTTTACAGGACGGCCGGGGGCCTACAGTTTAGAGGACGGACCATAGGTCCTACAGGACGGCCGAAGGCCTACAGGAGATGAGGCGAAGAGGCGAGAAGGCGAAGAGATCAGACTAATATCCTATAGATTTCTGAGAAATTATAACAAAGAGTTCTATGATACTGCCATTTTGTCAGTCAGTGGCAGAAACAGGAGGCAGAAAACAGTTTGGCACGGTGTTTGACTATAAGATAGTGCAAGGCTGCGCGAACAGTGGCTCGCCAAAAAGCTGCGCGAACAATGGCTCGCCCGTAGGGCTCACGAATAGTGGTGCCAAAGGCACGAACAATGGTAGCAAAGCTACGAACAATGGCTCGCCTACGGCTCACGTGAGTGCAACGAGCCAATTTCGTGAACGAAGTGAACCATCATTCGTGAGTGAAACGAACCACTTTCGTGAGCGAAGCGAACAAAAATGAAAATTAAAAAAAAAACTTAAATAAAATGGGAAAAATTATTGGTATCGACTTGGGAACAACTAACTCCTGTGTCGCAGTTATGGAAGGCAATGAGCCTGTAGTAATCACAAACTCTGAGGGTAAACGCACTACCCCATCTGTAATCGGTTTCGTAGACGGTGGCGAGCGCAAAGTGGGAGATCCTGCTAAGCGTCAAGCAATCACCAACCCTACACGTACCGTATATTCAATCAAACGCTTTATGGGTGAGACCTATGATCGTTTGGCTAACGAAGTATCACGCGTACCATACAAAGTAGTAAAAGGTGACAACAACACTCCACGCGTAGATATCGACGGCCGTATGTACACCCCACAAGAGATGTCACCTATTATCCTACAAAAGATGAAAAAGACCGCTCAGGACTACCTAGGACAAGAGCTGACAGAAGCTGTGATCACCGTAGCAGCTTACTTCAACGATAGCCAACGTCAAGCTACCAAAGAGGC
>JAZRJN010000009.1:0-6303 GCA_045645785.1 Candidatus Aphodosoma sp.
TAAATGCTTTGAATCTGCCTTCGTGATGACCTGCCATCCAATAAACAGAATAACCTCCAAATGAAGCACCTACACAACCCAAGCGGTCTTTATCTACAAATGGTTCTTGTGCAACATTGTCGATAGCCGAGAAGTAGTCGCCGATACATTGTCCGCCATAGTCTTTCGAAATAGCTTCGAGCCATTCTTGTCCGAAACCAACCAATCCACGACGGTTAGGTGCTACGATAATATAATCGTTAGACGCCATGATTTGGAAGTTCCAACGATAGCTCCAGAATTGACTTACAGGACTTTGTGGTCCACCTTGGCAATAGAGTAGTGTAGGATATTTTTTTGCAGGGTCGAAATTAGCTGGATAAATTACCCATACGAGCATCTCTTTACCATCGGTTGTAGGTACCCAACGAGGCTCAACTTTACCCATATTTACTTGGTCAAGTAAGTGTTTGTTTTCGAATGTAATTTGAGTTTGTTCGCCATTCTCAGGGTTGATACTATATACTTCGTTTGGCATTGACATAGAGTGACGTACACCGATTATCTTATTGCTACAAAGTGCAATTTGTTCGTAATCGTGTTGTCCTTCAGTGAGTTGTTTAATCTCTTTTGTTTCGATATTTGCTTTATATACTTGTGTGCAACCATGCCAGCAACTAACGAAATAGATGTGTTTGCCCTCTTTGTCCCATTGCAATGAGTTGGCGTTTTGGTCGAAATCGGCAGTGATATATGAGCGAGTGCGAGTAGCTAAATCTATTACGAATAAGCGATTTTTGTCGCTTTCGTATCCGTCATGTTCCATGCTCTCCCAAGCCAATTTAGTACCATCAAGCGAGAATGTAGGGTTGATATCGTACCCCATCATGTCTTTCGAAAGATTGGCAATTGTCTTACCTTCAGCTACATCGTAGAGGTAAATGTCTGTATTAGTTGACAATGCGTATGCTTGACCCGAAAGTTTTTTGCAAGTATAAGCAATCAATTTTCCGTCAGGCGAGAATGCCAATTGTTCGGCACCTCCAAATGGTTTGAGTGGACACTCAAATGGTTCACCTTCGATGATATCACGTTCATTACTAAGAACTTTACCGTTATAGTCATACAAGAATGGATGAGGCACTGTTGTAACCCACTCGTCCCAATGTTTGTACATAAGGTCTTCTACGATAATGCCCGAAGTTTTGTCCAAATCAGGATAGCGGTCGGTTGTGCGTTCGCCCCATTTTACGTTAGCAATCAAAATAACTTGTTTGCTATCAGGTGAATATAAGAAATCGCTAATGCCACCTTCGCGGTTAGATATTTGTGTGTGACCTGTGCCATCTGGGTTCATTTCCCATAATTGCATAGAGCCAGATTGAGCCGAAAGGAATGCAATTTTTTTGCCATTTTTCACCCAACGAGCTCCTGATTCGCCTTTGAGAGTGGCGGTAATTTGTTGATTGTCTGAGCCGTCGGCATTCATTACAAACAACTCGCGGTTGCTTTTGTTTTGTGCAACACTATAATAACCAACGCCATAGAGTATTTTGCTTTGGTCAGGCGATACTTGTACGTCGCCCAAGCGGCCAAATGCCATAAGCACTTCAGGCGAAACTTTGCCATCCGAGATAGTCATTTCGTGACGACCAATATAATTAGGGTCGTTCGATTCGTCAATGCGACCATTGTTTGAACACCCTACAAGTGCAGCAGCAAGTGCCATAACTGATAAAAATTTAATTTTCATATTCTTGATTTTTGGTTTTATAAGACAGAATATCATAAGAACATAAATTATTTATTTTGAACGCAAATAATCGTAAATTATCCATTAATTTTATAGACATAATAATTTGCGATTAATTTACGGTAATTTATGTCAAAGTGTTTAATATTAGAGTTAAGTCTTCTGGGTGACTTTCGAGGTGATTGCCTACGACAACTAAATCTGCTCCTGCATCAAATGCACATTGCATCATCTCAGGAGTTTTTATGCCTCCACCTACGATTAGCGGAATGTTGATAGCCTCTCGTGTAGCTTTAATAACATTTTGTGGCACAGGACGATTAGCTCCGCTACCGGCTTCGAGATAAACCATTTTTTGTCCTAACAATTGGCATGCAAGGGCAGTATTTGCTATAAGTTTTATATTTTCAGTTGAATATGGAGTAGTTTGGCTAACGCGAGCCACTGCTGTGTCTTTTTCTCCATCAACAAGTATATATCCTGTCGGAATAGTTTCAACCCCTACCTGTTTGATTAGTGGTGCAGCCTCTATATGTTGCTCTATTAGATATTTAGCATTGCGTCCTGAAGCTAATGACAAAAACAATAAAGCATCTACATTTTCAGCAAATTGTGACGCATCACCCGGAAACATCACCACAGGAACAGATGTCAATTTTTTTATTTTTTCTACTGTATTGTATATAGACTCCTTTAACTGACTCCCTCCGACAAATATTAAAGTTGAGAATTGAGAATTGAGAATTGAGAGTTTAGTGTTAAGAGTTGACAATATTTGACACAACCATTCGTCCGAACACTTTTCCGGGTCAATTAGCAGAGTAAACATCTTCTGTCCCTTTGCTTTATTCTCTAATATTTGCTCGTAGAGGGTCAAATTGTATATACAATTACAAATTCAGGATATACTTTGTATTGCAATTTATAGTCTTTTTTGTCAGCAGAAGCAGTTTCGTGTGCAACGATTTCGCCTTCCATATAAGGTGTAAAAGGTTCAATAATAATTTGTTCGGTAAATTCTACAGTCTCTACACCCATTACTTTATACATAGCCTCTTTTGCAGCCCACAATATAGTCAAGTGTATTTTAGCCGAACGTGCATCAACGTTTTTTAATTCCTCATCATTAAGGAATTTATGTTTAACGCGCTCTACTTTGTCTCCAATGCGTTCGATGTCTATACCTATTGCTTTATTGGAATGAGTAGCTACCAACGCATAGTGTCCTGTGTGTGATATGCTTATATTCAACGAATTATCAGCCAAATATGGAGCACCATTCTCATAGTAGCACACTCTTTGCTGTTTGCCTGTCAACTCGTTGAGTGCACTGCGTGCAGCCAAATATTCGAGTCTGCGTTTAGTGCTTGTAAATGCGATAATCTCTTCTGCAACAACGGCATCATTATCTAGTAATGCCATCAATTCGTCTTCCGACTCTGTGATATCCCACAAAGCCACCGACAATCCATTGTCGTATTTTTGTATTTCTGTAATCATAGTATTTTAAAGTTGAGAATTGAAAGTTGAAAATTAAAAATTAAGAATTAAGAATTCCTCACTCCTCACTCCTCATTCCTCCTTCCATTTTAGTGTTTCAATTAGGTGTATCATGTCTTGTAATACATAATTTGCTGCAGGTGCGATAGAATCGGCGTTTGGTGTATGATTGAAATACAATGACCCACGCAAAAAATTGTTTACACTATCAGTTACATAAAATTGTGCAGGTGAGGCAGCATTGCCTTTCATTTCATAAAGAATGCCATACACACGAGTGGTGTCGTTGCCATAATAACTTTCTTGAATTGCATCAGCGCGCACCGTATGTTTGTATGCCAACGAATGACTTTCTTCCGTAACTTGTTGAAATGTAGATTTATTGATACGCTTATAACTCAAATGTATCTTGGCATTTATTGATGGATATACAAGATTTATCCATTCGTCAACCTCCGTTGCATGAGTATTATCCGACTTATCAGGGTGGCAATGAACACTTTTTTCAATACTATATGGACCCAAATCATCCACTTCAACATACTCATGCTCAGGTAAATCAATCCTAAAATACCCATACGGCTTAGGTTGCGCCTTCTTTCCACAACTTGCCAAAGCCAAAACAACAAAAACAAATAAAATATAATTCTTCATTTCAATTTCTAATTCCTAATTCCTCACTCCTCATTCCTCATTGTATTAAATTTCACTTTCAAAATCCTTCTCGCATTGATAGCCACAATTTTAAATTCGTAATTCTTATACGTAATCACTTCGTTTTGTTCAGGGAAATCTCCTTTTAATTCCAAAATCAACCCTGCCAAAGTATCAACCTCCTCTGTAATATCTTCAAAGTCCTCAGAATCGATGTCAGTAGCCTTGAAAAAGTCAGTGAGCATAATCTTTGCTTCAAACACGTAAGAACCATCATTCTGCTTGGTGTACAACGAGTTATCAACATCGTATTCGTCGCTGATTTCGCCAACCACCTCTTCTAAAACATCTTCCATTGTAACCATACCAGAAGTACCACCAAACTCATCAACTACAACGGCAATATGTATTTTATTCTTTTGAAATTCTTGTAACAAGTCGTCCAATTTCATTGTTTCAGGCACAAAATATGGCTGACGTATAAGAGTTTGCCATTTGAAATAAGGACCTTTGTTGATGTGAGGAATCAAATCTTTGGCATATAGTACGCCACGAATATTGTCAATCGACCCTTGAAGCACAGGGATACGCGAATATTCATGCTCAACGATGCAATCAATCACCTTGTCGAATGGGGTAGTAACGTCCAACGTAACCATATCTAAGCGAGAAGTCATCACACCAGCAGCTGTGATATTACCAAAATTCACGATACCTTTTAGAATATCAGTATCTTCTTGTATTGCATCTGATGTTAATTCCAACGCTTGTGACAATTCATCCATCGACAAATTAGCTCCATGCTTATGTTTAGCTAAACGCCTGTTTACTACCGAAGTAGAACTAACTAATATCCAAACAAATGGTTTCAATACGCTACGTAACACTTTTAACGTGCCAGCCCCAAAACGTGCCATACGCAACCCATGTTGTTGAGCAAAAATCTTAGGCATAATCTCGCTTACAAGCAAGATTATGAACGTAATAAGTATAGTTTCAAAAATAAAACCAAGTACAGGGAAAGCACTAAAATCAAGAGTTTGATTGATGATATACGACGACAAAACAATTATCGACACATTGACCAAATTGTTTGTAATCAAAATAGTCGCCAATAAGTGTTCAGGTTTTTGCAATAAAAGTTTGATTTTTTCATCAACCGGATTTTTTTCTTCATCCATTCGCTCAAAATCTTTAGGCGAAAGCGAGAAAAAAGCCACTTCCGAAGCCGATACAAACGCCGAAATAAAAAGGCATGCAATAGTAACAAAAAAAGCAATTAAAGCATTGATACTAAACGGTTGAACAATGCTCGTTAATACAAAGGGGTTAGGGTCCAAAATAATAAAAATTTCGTTAAACAATAGGTATAGGAAAATGTATTCCTATTAATGTGCAAATATACAGAAAAAATATTACATAAGCAAAAATAAAACAATCCACTTTATACAAAAAAAGTGATTGACCTCAAAACGAAATCAATCACTTTTTAATTATTAGTGTTAATTAAAACGGAAGATCGTCATCCATTCCTGTAGGAGCACCGATGAAAGGTTGAGCAACAGGTTCAGCTGCAGGTTGTTGCGCTGGTTGTGGTGCAGGAGCTGTAGGTTGAGTGAATGTTTGTGCCGCAGGAGCAGAGTATTGGTTAGCTCCATATTGTTGTTGATTTTGAGCAGTTTGTTGACCATCTTGATTTTGAGGACGAGTCAAAATCTGCATATCTTCAGCATAAATTTCTGTAATGTAACGGCGATTTCCCATTTTGTCCTCGTAGGTGCGAGATTTAATTTTACCTTCGATATAAACGCGTGCGCCTTTGCGAACGTATTTTTCTGCTACTTCTGCAAGTCCGCGCCATACCACGATAGTGTGCCATTCTGTGCGGTCAGGCACTTGTGTGCCGTTTGACATAGTGTAACCACGTTCGGTTGTTGCTAAAGGGAAATTAGCTACTCTTACATTGTTCTCCAAGTAACGTACATCAGGGTCTTTTCCTACGTTACCAATTAAAATTACTTTGTTTACTGACATAGTGTATAAAATTAGAAATGAAAAGTTTGCCAAAGTAACATCTTTTTTTTCAAATTACCAAATTTTTGAGCAAAAAAATCAAATTAAATTGATAATTATTTGATATAGTGTAGATTAAAATAGCGGAATGTGTTTTTTTTGAAAAAAAGCAAAAAAATAGTTGCTAATGTTTTGTCAATCAAAAAAAAAGTTGTAATTTTGCACTCCGATTGCGGTTGTAAGAAATATCGTAAACGAATATAAATCAAAAATATAATTGTATTACTTAAAAATTTTACAAAAATGACTAAAGCAGACATTGTAAATGAGATTTCAAAAAACACAGGTATTGCAAAAGATGATGTGTTGAAAACAGTTGAGGCTTTCATGGATTGTGTAAAAGA
>JAZRJN010000010.1:0-4771 GCA_045645785.1 Candidatus Aphodosoma sp.
AAACTGCAACCCTTGACTGAAAACGACCAACAGAAGTTGAGTCGTGGGTTTACCATTGACTTTAACTACAATAGCAATCATATCGGAGGAAATACACTCACCTATGGCCAAACGGAGTTGCTGTTGCTCTTTGGGAAAATAATCGGCGAAGCCAACTTCCGCGACTGCGAAGAGATGAAAGCAAGCAATGTGGGATTGCAAATGATGTTGGTAGAATCATCCGATAAGCAGCTTCCACTTACGCAAAACTTCATTCGTACCCTTCATCGAACATTGCTTCGAGAGGATTATACGGTTTATCGTATGTTACCTGGAGGCGTACAAACGAGCTATGTGATTCATGCTGGACAGTACAAGACACGCCCAAATAGTGTGATTACTCGCTATGGTGATCGATTTGAGTATGCTTCTCCCGAAGAGACACCTGCATTGATGGCAGATTTGGTTGATTGGTACAATCGTGCAGAGCAAGAAGGCAAATTATCACCTATTGACTTGGCGATATTGTTTCACTATCGATATATTCGTATTCACCCATTTGAGGATGGCAATGGTCGTATTGCCCGACTGATGGTTAATTACATTCTTTCGCGCCATGGCTATCCGATGATTGTTGTACGTAGCCGTCTGAAACAAGATTATTTAGAGGCCTTGCATCGTGCGGATTTGATTGTAGGTTCCACCCCCGCAGATGGTGCACATGCTTCACTAAAGGATATACGACCATTCCATAAGTATATGGTAAATTTAATTTGCCACGAGATAGAAAATGATGTCCTGTTTGTAACGGAAAAAAGTCAAGATGTATGGTGGTATGATGGTGAGCGAATCGCTTTCCGCACGCCAAGTTATGGGAAAATTTTACAAGAATTACGCAGAGAACCTAAAGCAACATTGGCTTACTTACAAGAAGAAATCGGTATAAATCGTTCTGCATTGCAAAAGTTGTTACAAACTTTGCTAGATAAACATTATGTAGAGCGAGATGCGGATGGCTCATGGCGAGTGTTTATTACACCGTCCATGTAGGGATTGCGATTTGAGACTTTCTCTACAATACATCAAAGAGAGTACTATTTATCTAACACCAACTCCGCATAATTGATTACTATTAAGCCGATTATGCGGAGTTGGCATTTTGTATCTCGTTTTGCAAACAAGGAATACATAGTTTTACTCTTTTAATTTGCGTATTTCCATTACATATTTACGCCATTTATCACTAATAGCAGGGTTACCATCTACATTCAATGGGTATTTGCCAAGTGCAATACAAATGCCTTCTACACACTCTACTAACTTGCCTTCTTCGTTGAAAGGTAGCCATTCAAAATAACATTCTCGCAAAATGCGTGTTATTTCTTCCTTGTCTAGTTGTTTAGAGTATTGGCTCTCTTCATTATTAGTTAAACATAAACCATACAATGTATGACGCAACGTGGAAGTGTGAACATTACCAGTAGAATGTTGGATATAGCGACGATAGCCATTATTGCTTTTGCCAAAATAAAGAGCGTAATATTTCTGTTCCTTACCTTCAAACTTCCTTTCTTCAAGTTGAGAAAAGAGTTGCAGCATTTCTTCGTCAGTAGGGTGTTCATTAAGATATTTCTTCAATGCTATCATCGGCTTTGAATCCTCTGCGAACCACCAACGGTACAAAACAGGTTTATGAGTAACAGGTATTCTCTCTATCTCATTTATAAAAAACGAATACCGCTTGTCACTTTGCATATCATCTGTTACCTTCTTAACGATAACTTCGCATTGCTCACTTAATAGTTGTTGAAAAGATATGTCGCTCATAATATTCATAAATTGAATGCAAGGGAGCTTGATACTCCCTTGCACAAATAAATTATTCCATTTGTTTCACGTACAAAAATACTTTTTGCCCGCTATCGTTGTCAAAATTGCTCAAATGCTCCAATTGGTTGACATAGCCGATACTATTTTCTTTGATTTTTTCAATTACTTCTGTATTGACTTCCCCGTCCGATTGTTCTGTAGTTGTAATAATCAAATCCATAGATATTTGGCTGCCATTGAAATAACGACTAGCTTGCGACATGGCTTTGACACTTGCCACACGCAGCATTGTACTCTCATTGCCGCCGTATTTAGCTGGATCGAGAACTATTGCTGACACTAAGTAATTATCATTGTAGTCTTTCACCACTTTCACATCAAAGGGCGCATGTTTATACATACGAATGAGAAAGTTGGTCAATGCCGTTTTGTCAGCATTAAAACTTTGCGAGTAAAAAGCAGTCGGCATTAGTATGAGCAGTAAGAAACAAAATATTTTTTTCATAATTCCTTTCGTTTTCATATATTTATATTCGTTCTTATCACTACCAAATTGGTTATTCTATCTGCTTTAATTCAAAGTTTGTAACTTTTGTAAGAACATCTACAGGTATAGTTAGTTCACCTACTACTTGTCCTATATATTGGGGAGTAAAGATTACTTCTGCAGGTTTCTTTTTGGTGGCTTTCTTAATTACCTTGGGAGCAATATAAGAGTATGGTAAAGTTATCCGATCTCCCGCAAACGTGAAACAAGAAAAGCTAGAAAATTTTATTGCTCTATATTCTCCCCAACCTTGAAGAAGACGTACGTCGTTATCACTAATTATTGTCCATTTAATAAGCTCATCACTCAGTGTATAATTATATTGAGTTCCTAGATTATCCACAATACAATATGATGGTAACAACTCAAAGATTTCCCAACAAACCTCTTTAGAAGGGAAGGGAGCATAGTAATAATTGTAATAATCATATTCATACTGATAAGGGAAAAGGTATAAATCTTGTGAGGGTTTTCTTTTAAATAATGGCTGATCCCATGCATCATTACCTTTCCACCCCCTCTCTTTTCCTTCTGATACATATTTTTGTGTACCACAAAATATACTGTAATACGGAAGATTCATTTGTATTACACTATTGGCTTGCTCTGGACTTAATTTTAGTGCAGACAACGTTGTGATAATGAGATCGCTCAACTCATATGTTTGAGGAGTTGAATACAATAAGATTTTATAAGGAAGTTCTGCTTTTTGATTATCTCCCATCACAGGATCGCCAAGTTCTAACTTAACACTGAAAATATATGGTGCCAATGCTTTGATTTGTTTCCTTAAATTATTAAATGCAATTTCTGTATTTTTGCAATTCAATTCGTGTAGTTTAAGATTCGCACCAAAAGTAGCACCCGCAAATTCACAACTTGCACCTTTACTTTGTGCATAGGCAGATAGTTTCTTTGTTGATACAACAGCTTGCAAAGAAACCATATGATTACCGTTTGGAAGTATAACTGCGGTTAATTCTTTATAAGACTTCACATTACCCGATGTTACGGTAGCTATCTCGTCTTTCACTAATTCGTCATTGAGAATCTCTGTATTAGCAGACACGAATACGCCATACGCTTGCTCAATAGCACTACGCAATGCTACATGCGTCGCTTCTTCTTTGGTTGCTCCATCTCCAGAAACAACCAATGTGACATCATCTACCGTTTGTGCATTTATTAGCGCTGCAGAGAAAATAAACACCAAGAATAAATTAATTGTTTTCATATTGTTCGTGATTGTTTAATTGTTATTTTCTTAAAGATCCTAATTTAAAGGCTTTTTCTTTTTTGAAACCTATATCAATACGTCCAAAGCGATTTGCAAAGGTGCCCAATACAGCAGCTTTGTCCGCTTGTTTCTGGCGTTCAAGTGCCATCTTATCTTCATACTGTTTCACCTTAAACTCCCAACGGGCCTTTGCCGCAGCGGCTTCTGCTGCCTCGATCTTTCGTAATTGTGTATTGATTTCATCAATGAGTAGGTTCGCTTCGCTTTGGCATTGTGCATCAGGATTAACTTTGGCTAAAATATCCAAAGCTTTCTCTGCACAATCGTAATCGCGTTTTACTAACCAAGCATTTCTTGCTTCTTGGATGAGTTGTTTGCCCTCATGTTCAATTTGAATCTTGTAAATATCAATTGCTTTCGTTTGGCATGCCGTATAACATTCTGTGCAAACTTTAGGTACTGCAACCAATGTAGCAATTGCTTCGCCATATTGTTGCATACCAATCATACGATTAGCTTCTTGAATAATGAATTGGCAATTATTGGTATAGTAAGATACAATATCCTCTTTGGCTTTATTCACAAATTCAAGCAATGCAGGATTGTTTGGCCGGATAGTTTGGAATGCTTTGATAAAACATTTGGTATCTGTTTCGCCTATTCCGACTGCATTGATGGTGGATGTGCCATAGATTTTCTCTTCAACCACATCGGCTATCATGAAGGTTATCTCCATACGTTGTACAACCATACCTGCGGTATTGATCTCTCTAGTAGTGATGTCTACACGAGATGTCATAATAAATCGATCAGATTCACTACTAGCCAATCCACAACCAGAGATTAAGCGTTGCATTTTGGTTTCTAAATTCTGACGGGCTTCCTCAGAAATGTTTTCGTATGTAGGTTGCACTGCACTAATAGACACGCGACCAGCATCATCTTGTGCAACAACAAACAGAGTGAATATGCCAAGCAGGCAAGTGAGAATAAGCTTTTTCATATTATTTTTCTCCTATTATTTTTCACCAATAACCAGTACCGCTTCTCCTAATCCTTTGTTCATAACCTTGCACTCAATAGATTGCTCACGCAAGTATTTGCGCAATTGGTTAGCGAACATGCGTGCATCCATAGCACGACCTTTTTCGTTGAACATAGGGATACGCACTTGTTCA
>JAZRJN010000011.1:0-14485 GCA_045645785.1 Candidatus Aphodosoma sp.
ATTTATGGGAATAATAAACCTCCATACGCATATTGCAATCAAATAGAATTTGAATATTCAAATATATCCACAGATATATCTATAAGCATTTCCCCTATTGAAATATATCCCAATCCAACAAAATCTGGTATTGTTTTTATAAATTCACAAGTTCCAATACTACAAGTTTCAATTTTTGATATCAATGGTATTTTATTATATTCCGACCAATATTCAAGATCAATTAATCTTAGCCACTTAAAAAATGGCTTATATATAATTCATATTACAACGGAAGACAGAATATATACGTTTAAACAAATCATTGCAAATTATTAATAACTAACTAAAATTAGTAACTATGAAAAAAGTAAGTATTTTATTAACTGTAATTTTAGCACTCACAATGTGTTGCAAACAAACTGAGCAAAATCCATTCTTCGTGGAATCTACTGCTCCTCACGGAACTTTCCGTTTCGACCAATTGAAAAATGAGCACTTCAAACCTGCATTTGATCGTGCTATGGCTGAACACAAAGCCGAAATTGAAGCTATCATCAACAACCCAGAAGCTCCAACATTCGAAAACACTATCGTTGCTCTCGAACGTTCAGGCGCACTTTTCAACCACGTCGCTTCTGTATTCTTTGCACTTGACGGCGCAGAATCTAACGACGAGATGGCTCAAATCATGATGGACGTAATGCCTCTCATCGAAGCTCACTCTAACGAAATCAACCTCAACGAACAACTTTTCGAACGTGTAAAAGCAGTTTACGAAACTCGTGAATCATTGAACCTCAACACAGAAGAGGCTATGTTGCTCGAAAACACATTCAAAGGTTTTGCTGATAATGGCGCTAACCTTTCGGCTGAAGACAAAGAGACTTACAAACAACTCTCAGAAAAACTCAGCCTTGCTTCAATGCGCTTCAAACAAAACTCTTTGAAAGCAACAAACGCTTATAGCCGCCTCGTTACAGATTCAGCAGAACTTGCTGGCATGCCTGCTTATTTCATGGAAATGACAGCTGCTAACGCAAAAGCTGCAGGTCAAGAAGGCTGGTTGCTCGACCTCAAAGCAACATGCTATTCTCCACTTTTGACATACGCAGACAACCGCGCTCTTCGTGAAGAAATTTGGCGTGCATTCAGCACACAATGTCTTGATGGCGAATATTCTAACGTAGAAAACATCAAAGAGATTATTAACACTCGTCTTGCTATTGCTAACCTCTTTGGTTGCAAAACATACGCAGAATATGCACTCAAAAACCGTATGGCAGAAAAAACAGAGAACGTTGAAAACCTTCTTAACGCTCTTATCGAAGCCTACACACCTGCAACACAAGCAGAAGTTAAAGAAATGCAAGAGTTTGCTAAATCTCAAGGTGCAGATTTCGAACTTATGCCATGGGACTGGAGCTACTATGCAGAAAAACTCCAAACTGCTAAATTTGATGTTAATGACGAAATGACAAAACCATATTTCGAACTCGAAAGCGTAAAAGCTGGCGTATTTGGTTTGGCAACAAAACTTTATGGTTTAAACTTCACTAAAAACACAGAAATCCCTGTATATCATCCAGAAGTTGACGCATACGAAGTAACAGACGCAAATGGCAACTATGTAGCAGTGCTCTACACAGACTTCCACCCACGCGCAGGTAAACGTGCAGGTGCTTGGATGACAGAATACAAAGGTCAATGGCGCAATGCTGATGGCTCAGACTCTCGTCCACACATCACTATCGTAATGAACTTCACTCGCGCTACTGAAACTACTCCTGCTCTTCTCACATTCGACGAAGTAGAAACATTCCTTCACGAATTTGGTCACGCTATTCACGGTATGGTTACAGAATGTACATATCTTTCAGTTTCAGGTACTAACGTATATCGCGACTTCGTAGAACTTCCATCACAGATCATGGAAAACTGGGCAACAGAAAAAGAATTCCTCGATGGTTGGGCAAAACACTACCAAACAGGTGAAGCTATCCCAGCAGAATTGATTCAAAAACTTGTTGATGCTTCTAACTTCAACTGTGGTTACCTCTGCCTCCGCCAAGTTGCATTCGGCTTGCAAGATATGGCATTCCACACTATCACAGAGCCATTTAACGGTGACCCATGCGAAATCGAACGCACATCAACCGCTCAAACTAACTTCTTGCCTACAGTAGAAGGTACAGGTCGTTGCGTAACATTCAACCACATCTTCTCAGGCGGTTATGCAGCTGGTTACTACTCATATAAATGGGCAGAACAACTTGATGCAGATGCATTCGCAGTGTTCAAAGAAAAAGGTATTTTCGACCGCGAAACTGCTGAGTCGTTCCTTAACAACGTACTCAAACGTGGTGGTACAGAACACCCTATGAAACTTTACACTCGTTTCCGTGGTCAAGAACCTACAATCGATGCTATGCTCGAACGCAATGGTATCAAACGTTAAAAAATGGTCGATAGTCTATTGTTGACAGTCAAAATAGAATAAATATAAAAAACCGGATATTCTGGATTTACCTGAATATCCGGTTATTTTTTCCTATTACCTATTCCTTATTCCCTGTTCCTTATTCCCTGTTCCCTGCATTAAATCCTGCGCCGAAGAGGGCGAAATCCATTATTGCGGGGTCATTGGGATAAAGAGCACGACAGTGGGCAGTGAGTTCTTCAACTGCACGCATATCGGCAGAGGTGCGAGTAAGTAAGCCATGCTCACGGGCTACCCTATTGACGTGTACATCAAGAGGTATTAGCAAACCAGCTGGACTAAATTTGCGCCATACCCCTAAATCGACTATTCCATCACGGCGAATCATCCATCGCAAGAATAGACATAAGCGTTTGCAGGCTGATTTTCGGTCTTTGGGTATGCCATTGGCGTTGAAAAGAGAAATCAATGCATTAAGGTATTCATTCCTAATTCCTAACTCCTCATTCCTCATTATTATGGCATCTTCAAGGGTATTGTGATGCTGATAGACATTGTAAAGGCTCTGCATTAGGTCATGAAAGTCGCGATAGAAGAAAATACGGTAAAAATTTATATTGGAGTCTTTGTACTGACGCCATTGCTCCGACATGACATAATCGTATGGTTTACAAGACATTAAGTCGTATGCCATACAACATTTTTTGAATATCTGATTGCGATTGCCAAGCGCAAGCCATGAACAAACTATTCCCATTACCTCGATATCGCGCTGCTCAGTACAACGACGAACTATAGCCACTGGGTCAGTGGAGAAATAACGCATATCGTTGTATTCTGCTATAAGTTTTTCCCAATTTGCCATATTATAGATATTTAGTAACTAGTAGCGAGTAGCGAGAATTATATCTACGTATTATTTAATGCCGAAGGGTTCTCGTTACTCATTACTCGCTACTCATTACTTATGTTTAGATTTTTAGTAGCAAGTAACGAGACGCAAAGTTACAACTAAAATTAAAATTAAAAAATAAATTAACAAAAATTATGAATTATGAATTATGAATTATGAATTAAAATAAGTATCTTTGCGTTTAAATATGCAAAATCAAATGGTACTGACTATCGACATAGGCAATACTAAAACAAAGATAGCTGTTTTCGGAGGAGAACAGCTAGTTGAACATATTGTAGTAGAGAGAATTAACGAAGAGTGCGTTGGTGGGTTGATTGATAGATTTGGGGAGTTTGAGAACTCAATTATTTCGAGTGTTGATGCGAATGAAGAGCAACGAGTTGCAGACTTATTTAGCGAATTTGGACTAAAATGTCATTTGTTGTCATACAAATCACCTCTGCCTTTTAAGATTGATTATCTCACGCCAGAAACATTAGGCAAAGACCGTATTGCTGCTCTTGCTGGGGCATACGCTGTTGGAGGGGAAGGAAATTATTTTATAATTGACTGTGGTACATGCAATACATACGATTTATTGGTTGATGGGCATTTTGTGGGTGGAAACATTGCTCCTGGAATACAAATGAGATTAGATGCTATGCATCATTTTACGGCAGCATTGCCTCAATGCACAATTCACAATTAATAAAACTTTTGGGGAAACTACCAAGTCTGCTATTTTGAATGGGGCTTATTGGGGGGTAATAAATGAGATAAATGGTTATATTGAGCGTTATTCAAAAGAATATAAAAATTTGAAAGTTATATTGACAGGAGGATTATTCAATTTACAAATTATAAATATCTCTCAACTCTCTACTCTCAACTCACAACTTCTATTTGAGCCTACGCTTGTGCCTAAGGGGTTGAATTATATAGCGAAAAACTTATCTAAGGAATAAGGAACAGGGAATAGGGAATACCATTATTAAATCATACAGAATGAAAGGAAAAATTATTATATTATATCTATTTTTGTCGGTTATAGCTATTGCGCAGAACAATACTAACTCGCCTTATACGCGATATGGTTATGGGCAATTGGAAGACGATTGTTTTTCGCGTTCGCAAGCGATGGGCGGTACATCAATTGGTCTTCGCACTAAAAATGCTATTAACTCGACCAACCCTGCATCGTACAGCAGCATAGATTCTACATCGTTTATTTTTGAAATGGGCGTTTCGGGGTTGTTGTCGAACTTCCGCAGCGGAGGGGCACAAAACACCTCATTTACAGGTAATCTCGACTATATTGCATTGCAATCGCCTATCACAAAATGGATGGGATTATCGGCAGGTTTGATACCTTATTCGTATGTTGGCTATAACTACAAATACACAGATTCGATACAGATACCTTTTGAAGAAGCATACAATGTGTATGACAAAACTTATTATGGCAAAGGCGGTATCAGTCAGGTGTATTTAGGACTTTCGGTTGACATTGCCGACCATTTGGCTTTAGGTGTGAATGGTTATTATATGTTTGGCAACATAAATCACTACAAGGCAGTAAGTTACAATCAATCAGAATTGACAACTACAAATACTGTAATGCTCAACAACTTGTATATTCGCAGTTTCAATGCCCGTTTTGGTCTTCAATATCACGAGACAATTGGCGAGAAACATAAATTCAACATCGGTGCGATATATGAATTCCGTTCAGGCATGAATGGCAAATTTGAGCAAACTACCACAGGTACAGATACTTTGAAGATAAATTCAAACGAGTTATTCGAAATGCCATCATTATATGGCGGTGGCGTAATGTACACATACGATGATAGATTAATGATTGGTGTAGATTTTACTTATCAAGAATATAGCAAAGCTCTCTATTATGGCAAACGCGACACCTTGACTAACAGAATGAAATTGTCGCTCGGTGCAGAATATACACATGACCCTCGAGGCAGAAGATACGTTGACCGTATGTCGTGGAGATTGGGTGCAAATTGCAATACTTCATACGAAAAAATAAATGGTCGTCAAGCTGGTGATTTTTCAATCACTTGCGGTCTTGGATTGCCACTCAGAACATCGAAAACTATTATAAATGTGAACTTTGAATATGGCAACGCAGGAGGATTGATGGCTACGTTGAAAGAAAACTACTTCAAGTTCGGACTTAACTTCTCACTCAATGAAACATGGTTTGTAAAGGCGAAAGTGAGATAAAACAATGAGGAGTTAGGAATTAAACTTTGGGGGATATTTGTTGTCAAAAGGATAAAAGAAGAAATATTAATTTAATAATTAAAAATAAAATCACTATGAAATCATTAAAATTAACTGCTCTTTTTGTAGCGATGTTGTTTGTAGGCAGTGTAGCTGCACAAATGACAGAAGAATGTAAAGTGAATCTCTCGCTTTTCACAGAGTATGCAAAAGTGAAAAACTATGCTGACGCATACGAGCCATGGGCAAAAGTTTACAAAGAATGTCCAACTGCTTCAAAAAACATTTATAGCCTCGGCGTTAGAATTCTTGAATGGAAAATCAAACAAGCTACAACTCAAGAAGAATTCAAAGCTGCATTCGACCAATTGATGAAATTGTATGACGACCGTATCCAATATTTTGGTACAGACAAAAAAACTCCTCGTCCTGCAATTTTGGCAGACAAAGCAACAAAACACAACAAATATTTCCCAAATGATAACGCAACTATCTATCCATGGATTAAAGAAGCTATCCAAGGATTGGGTAATGCAGCAGCAGCAAATGAATTGCAACTCTTTGTGTTTACATCAGCTAACCTCTACAAAGCAGACAACTCATTGGCAGAACAATTCATCGGTGACTATACATTTGCAGATGCAATCTTGACAGCAAACGGACAAAATGCCGATTTGAAAGATGCTGAAAATTACAATAGCGTAAAATCTGCTGTAGATGTACTTTTCGCTGCTTCAGGTGTAGCTGATTGTGCAAAAATGAACGAAATCTTCTTGCCTAATGTAGAAAAAAATAGTGCAGACCTCAAATATCTCGAAGGTGTAATGAAATTGTTCAAACGCTTAAAATGTATCGAACACGAAGCATACTATAAAGCAGCAGAATATGCTCACAAAATCGCTCCATCGGCAGAGGCTGCTACAGGTCTTGGTAACATGTCATACGTAAAAGGCGATTACAACAAAGCTATCGAATATTATCAAGAAGCGATTACACTCTCAACAGAAGATACTGACATCGCTGACGTTATGTTCCGTATTGCTCAAGTATATTACAAAATAGAACAATATGCAAACGCACGTAAATACTGCAAAGAGTCGTTGTCTAAAAACCCAGCTCAAGGTCAACCTCATATCTTGTTAGGTGTTATTTATGCACAAGCAAAAGTATCAGACGACCCAACACTCCAAAAAGCAATATATTGGGCAGCAGTTGACCAATTCGCTAAAGCAAAAAGCGTTGAACCAACAGAAGATATGGTTGAACAAGCTAACAAACTCATCCGTACATATAGTGCATACTTCCCTTCAAAAGAAGAGGTATTTATGCACCCTGATGTAGAGGAAGGCAAATCTCACTTCGTAGGTGGTTGGGTAAGTGAAACAACTACTGTACGTAGTAAATAACTTTAATTAATGCATAAAACACAACACACAATATTTAGTCGGACTAGTCCGACTTGTCGGATTAGTCTGACAGGTCGGACAAGTCCGACAATAATTATGTATTGTGCATTGTGCATTGTGCATTGTGCATTATTTTTTTCGTGCCAAACCAAACACGAAATGACCGAGTCGGTAACTGACATCAAAAATACACCACAAGTATATGCCGACTCAATAACTACCATCGTATCCGACTCTGGAATTATTCGCTATCGTATTATTGCTCCAGAGTGGTATGTCTATGAAAAAGCCGATACTCCATATTGGAATTTTCCTAATGGATTGCGTTTCGAACGTTTTGATGAAAACTATAAAGTTGATGCAGAAATAGAATGCGATAGAGCTGTGTATTACAGCAAATTAGACTTATGGAAACTCAACGACAATGTTGAAGCTACCAACCTCAACAAAGAAGAATTTTATACTAACGAACTATATTGGAACCAAAAAGAAGAACGCGTATATAGCGATTCTGCAATAACAATCATTCAAAAAGATAGAAAAATTCTCGGCGTAGGATTTGAATCTAACCAAACTTTCAGCCGATACAGCATACGCCAACCAAAAGGCACAATACCAATTGAAGAATGAGGAGTGAGGAATGAGGAGTGAGTAGTAGGGAGTTCTCAATTCCCAAAAACACAACCTTCAAGCAAGGTGCAAGCAAGAAAACTATTGAAAAATATCAAATTCCAACTAAATACAAAATGGTCAATTATTGGGCTATAGCCATATCACTCATATTTTCAGCTCTGTTCTCAGGAATGGAGATTGCCTTCGTGTCGTCTAATAAACTGAGATTCGAAATAGACAAAAAATCAAATTCACTAACCTCGAAAATTATTGATTATTTCTACCGCCATAGCGAACAATATATATCTACAATGCTTGTTGGCAACAACATTGCCCTTGTTGTATATAGCATTCAAATGGCAAATCTGCTTACTGGCGTTATCCAACAATATATAGTTACATCCGATTTTGTTGTAATGATTATTCAAACAATTATCGCAACAATCATCGTACTATTCACAGGCGAATTTATACCAAAAATGATATTCAAAAGTAGCCCAAACGTGTGGCTCAGCATATTTTCGCCTTTTATGTACATTATTTATATAGCACTCTACCCTGTCACTATATTCACGACATTCCTCTCAAAAAACATACTTCGCCTCTTCAAACTCTATAATCCTCAAAGCGAAACTCATGAATTAAGCAAAGTGGATTTGGACTATCTTATCAATGAATCAATCGAGGGGTCTGATAGTCAAGAAGAAATTGAACACGACGTAAAAATATTCCAAAACGCACTTGATTTCTCGGAAGTAAAACTTCGCGATTGTGCTATTCCTCGTACCGAAATCACTGCCCTCCCCGAAGAAGGCACTACACTCATTGATTTAAGAAATACATTCACCAATACAGGTTACTCAAAAATACTTATCTACCGCGAAAGTATCGACAATATCATAGGTTATTTCCATTCAAACGACCTCTTCAAAAATCCTGAAGATTGGAAAAAACAGATACGCCCACTGCCTATCGTACCCGAAACTATGGCAGCTAACAAGTTGATGGACATATTTATGCAAGAGAAAAAAAGTATTGCAGTTGTAGTTGATGAATTTGGTGGCACTGCAGGTATCGTAACCCTCGAAGATATTATGGAAGAGATATTTGGCGAGATAGAAGACGAACATGACAATCGCGAATGGGTAGCACGCAAAATATCAGAAAACGAATATATCCTTTCTGGCCGCCTCGAAATTGACACTGCCAATTCCAAATTCGATTTCTCATTCCCAGAGTCAGACAATTACGTAACAATAGCAGGTTATATACTACACCACTACCAAAAATTCCCAAAACTCAACGAAACAATACAAATCGAAAACTACACATTCAAAATAATGCAAGCCCATAATAATCGTATTGATTTGGTAAAACTAACATTCGATAATAAAGAATAAACAACTATAAATCAATAGATTATAAATTTTATTGCAAAATATTTCGTATATATAAACTTTTTTCGTAAATTCGCACTTTGTAAATATTATCATGTAGAATAAGACGCAAACGCATCTTATTTTGCATGTAATTTATTGTATTATAATAATTTACAACACATCAAAAAAAACAAAATAAAAAACAAATAATACAAGTAAAAAATGGCAACATTAGAAAAAATTAGAAGTAAAGGTCTCCTTCTCTTAATTGTAGTAGGTTTGGCTTTGGTGGTCTTCATTGTTGGAGACTTGGTGAATTCAGGTTCAACTTATTTCCAAGAAAACGGTGCTAACGTAGCTGTTATCAACGGCGACAAAGTGAAAATTCGCGACTATGCCGAAAAAATGGAACAATTCAACGATGTAGTAAAATTGCAATATGGCAACAACATCAACGATGAAATGATGGAACAAATCCGTCAAATGGTATGGGAAAGCACAGTAACTGAAAAAGTTGTTGGCGACGACTGCGCTGAAATCGGTATGATGGTAACTAAAAACGAATTGGCTGACATGCTCGTAGGTAACAACATCAGCCCAATGATGATGAACAACCAAATGTTCTTCAACGAGAATGGTCAATTCGATGTTAATATCGTTAAACAATTCATCTCTATGCTCGATAGCGAAGATGCATCACAAAACATCCCTTATGAGCAACTTCGCCTCTATCGCAACTACTGGCGTTATTGGGAACATGCAATCAAAACAAATCGTCTTCAAGAAAAATACACTAACTTGCTCAACGCTGCTTTGGTTGTAAACCCATTAGAAGCTAAATATGCTTACGACAACGCTAAAGTATCTGCTGACGCTGTTTATGCAATGAAAAACTATTTCGCTATTGCAGATTCTACAGTAAACGTATCAGATGCTGAAATCAAAGCTCGCTACAACGAGAAAAAAGAACAATTCAAACAAAAACAATCAGCTGACGTTAAATATATCGCTGTTGAAATCAAACCATCAGCAGAAGACTTTGCTGAAGTAGAAAAATGGATTAACGACTTGAAAGAAGAATTCACTACTACAGAAGAAATTGCTGATGTAGTAAATTCAAATTCTGACGTTCAATATCCTGGCGACAACTTGGTTAAACATCAAATCCATGCTGACTTCCAAGAATTTGCATTCAATGGCAAAGCTGGTGACGTTATGGGTCCTATCTTTGTTGACAATACTTACAAAATGGCTCGTATCATCGAAAACGGTATCAACTCTGTTGACTCTGTAAACTTGAGCAACATGTATCTCCGTCGCGAAACTGCCGAAGCTACTCAAGCATTAGCAGATAGCATCATGGATGCAGTGAAAAAAGGTGCTGACTTTGCTGAATTGGCTAAAACTCACTCACTCCTCCAAAATGCTGCTAACGGTGGCGAAATTGGTTGGGTAAGCGAAATGGGATTAGAAAAGAAAATTGCTACTCCTGCATTCTCTACTCCTGCTAAAGGTATGTTCCAAGTGAAAGAAGGCAACGACATCAACCTCTTCTATGTAAACCAACTTGGTCAAAACGTTGTAAAAGCTAAAGTTGCAGTTCTTGCTCGTTCAGTAGATGCTACATCACGCACACAAGCTACTCTCTACAACAACCTCAAACAATTCATCGTTGACAACAACACAATCGAAAAACTCGAAGCAGAAGCTGCTAACAATGGTTATGTTGTAGTGACAGCTAAAAACCTTGATATTAACGCAACTGCTATCAACAACGTGAAAAAAGCACGCGAAGCAGTTCGTTGGGTATTCGAAAATAAAGAAGGTGCTATCAGTGATATCTTCGAAGTAGAAAACCAAATCATCGCTGTTACAGTTGACAAACACAATGCAGAAGGCTATCGTTCAGTAGAAAGCGTACGTCCACAACTCTTGTCAGAACTCCGCAAAGAGAAAAAAGGTGATATCCTTGTGGCAGAAATGAATGGCAAAACAATGGCACAACTCTCAGCTGAAGGTTTCCGCATTGATACAGTGCGCAACATTAGCTTTGCAAGCACATACGCAGGTGCTATTGGCAACGAACCATCACTCTTTGCTCGCGTAGCAGGTGCTGAAGTAGAAAAAGAATCACCAGCAATCAAAGGTAACACAGGTGCTTACATCTTCAAAGTAATCAACAAAGAAGAAGCAACAAAACCATACAATGAAAAAGAAGAAATGGTAATGCTCGAAACTCGCGAAGGCTACATGAACCAATATCTCTCAATCGAAGCTCTCAAAGAAGCAGCCGACATCGAAGATATGCGTTACAGATATTATTAATCAAATCAATATCTAACATACACAAACGGCTGAATCGCAATGCGGTTCAGCCGTTTTTTTATTTAAAAGGATTTCTATAAATTCAAAACAAGTTCTAATACCCATCATTAAAAAAATTATTAGTGTCCGCTAAAAATTATATTATGATAATTCATATAAACGAAATAACCTATGCGAATTAAAATATTTATAATTTCACAATAAAATTAAAGAGAATTCAAGATTAAACGACGTTGAAGACGTCGAACTAAAAAAATAAGCCCCTTCTCATAAGATTATCTTATCTTCCCTTTGTTTATTAATAGTTTGAATAATTGCTTTATTTTTTACCGGACCACCAATAAAAAAATTATTTCGGAATAATTGGATATTCCAAAAATAATTTCTACCTTTGCAGAGTGAAACTCACGCTGATTGGGTAATCGGGTGGGAATCGCAAGACATAATAATAAAAGGCGTTTATCGACGCTTTGTTCTGACTTCCTGAAATGTCGCAAGTTTCTGAATGAAATCAAGAACATAGCAACGTTAGATGTACTACGGGTGTGTTATTCATACCAGTAGAGACGCAATATATTGCGTCTCGTATGGGGTATAATATATCAGCGTGGGCTTCGCGTTGTCTGTTCCGATTTCAGGGCAATGCGACAGCCTCAGGACGTGGAACGACAACTGTCGAACTCCACGTTTTTTTATGCCGAAATGTATAACATTTTTTGCTTTCGCTTTTTGGCTGTTTTCTACGGCACAGGTTGCTTTAGAGTTGCTGTTAGATAAGGAGAGGTTTTTATTTGTACATTTTAAATAAATTGTTGATTATAATCAACTTGAAATATTAACCTAAATTTTTTAATTATTATGAAAAAAACAATTTCTTTTGTACTTGCATTGTTTTTAGTTGTAGGTATTAGTGCTCAAACGTTGAATCAATACAGCGAATTGGTTCAAGTAAAAACTAATAATGGTCAATCTAAAGAGTTGAATGTGAGAGTGAGTGCTACTGCTCCAGTTCAATATATCTTACCAGAGGAGTATGAAAATGGAACTATTGTAGAGCGTGAAGTAGAAACTTTTTATTCTGGTAAAAAGACTCTTCGTATGCAACAATCTGCAGATGGTGCATATATTTTGATTGATCCTGAGCGTTGTACCTATACTTTAGATGGCTTGGCAAAATCGGATTATACTACTCATGATATTGTTTCTAATGAAACTTTAGCTGCGCATACAGCATCTTTTATTAAAAATGCAAAACCAAAAATGGATGCTGATGGCGATTGGGATTTCTTTGAATTGAAACAAGTTGGTGTTTTCAGTTTTGAGGAAAAAGATGGCATAGACCATGATACTTGTCGCTACAACTATATTTTCTACTTAGAAAAGGATGGTCAATGGTTGTATAGCAATCAAACTTATGGACAAGGAGCATTGGTTGATACTATGCCACCTCTTGAGATGATTATAAATCAGCGTCTTGAACGTGATTCTACTTATACAATGAAGATTTTGCACCGAACTTTTGGTGGTAAAGAGACATTGTTAACTCAATTTGATTTTGTTGCAAGTGAATCTGGTCGTATTCAATTTCCTGAAGAGATAGGAGTTGATGGTTATGTTGAGATTGCTCGTATTCCTAATCATGCACTTGATATTCACTATGTAATGAATATGACTAATGTCTATTATAAAGAGGTACACAATCGTAATAGTTTTGATGGCAATGGTGCTCCTGTTTATACTTTTGTAGATTTCAACGACCCTGTTTGGTATGGAGAATGGACAAATAATGCTGCAGCGAGTGGGGCTGAACCATATTTTGTAGCAGTTGGTTGCGGTTCTAAATTCACTAATGATTTGAGTAACTTTGGTTCGTTTGACCTTTTAGCACACGAGTATGCTCACCTTGTAGTTGCAGCTAATGGACGTGGCGGATTGGAACCTACAGGAGAATCGGGGGCTTTGAATGAGGCTATTGCTGACTGTATGAGTGTTGCAACTGATTTTTATATTAATGGAGAAAATGCAAATTGGCAAATAGCGGATGGAGTAACAGGTAATGGTATTCCAAATATGCGTGATTTGTCAGATCCTAAAATGTCAGGTGGTGGCATTTTTAATACTTCTACTTTGTCATATCCACAACCAGATACTTACGAAGGTGAAAATTGGGTAGACCCAACTAATTTGAATTATGATAATGGAGGTATTCATTTCAATAACGGTGTGTTCAACTATTGGTTCTATTTGTTAACCGAAGGTGGAGAAGGTGTGAATGACAACGAACAATCATACAAAGTTGAGGGTATTGGTATGCAAAAAACCGAAAAACTTTTGATGCATATAATTCTCAATTATCTTGAACCAGATATGGATTATACTAAAATGCGTATAGCTTCGCAATATGCAACAATTGACCTTTTTGGAAAAAACTCACAAGAACTTAAACAAGTACATAATGCATGGAATGCTGTAGGTGTTAAGAATCCTATAATTTTGGCTAAAATTAATGGAATATACTACTATCTCGACAAAGATAACTATTCTGCAGTAGTAGCTCCAAGCGAAGACTACACTGGTGATATTGTATTGCCAGAAACTATTACTCACGAACATACAATTTACGATGTAACAGGAATTAGTGAATATGCTTTTGAGGGTACTTCTATTACTTCACTTGCTGTACCAAACAACATCCATTCAGATATAGATTTATATGGATGTTCTAATCTAAATGTAATTAAAGGACATGCTAACTTTATCTCTAATATTGACGGTTTATATACTACCAATGTTGAAGAAGTTTATTTTACTGGAGGTTATGTAGAATGGTTAGATAGGGAAGAGTTTGTTTCGGTAGAAGTATTAGATTTGTCGGCTATAGAAAACAGAGAAATGATAAAAGGAATGTTTACAGAAACATCAGATTCTTATGATGGATATTATAGTTTCAAAAATCTTCGAAAACTTATTCTTCCTAATGAGTTGACAAAAATTCATGATCGCCAATTTGAAGGTTTGTGGCTGTTGGAAGATATTGTAATTCCTGATGGTGTTACAAAAATCCCTGATGGAGCATTTTATGACTGCCATGCTTTAGCGAAAGTTGAGTTGAATGAAAATCTTACTTCTATTGGCAATTATGCATTCTATAGCTGTCATGCTCTTGAAAATATCGTAATACCTGAGGGAGTAACCGAAATTGGCA
>JAZRJN010000012.1:0-2318 GCA_045645785.1 Candidatus Aphodosoma sp.
ATGACGATAGTCCAGCATTATTTGCAGATGCTTTTTCGACAAATTTTGGTCGATATTAGACGCCGAAATAGGATTGCCAGCACCACAACATTGTCCGAATAGTTCAGATGCACAACATATTACGCTCAAAAGTAATATAAACCTTATCTTTTCCATTCTCTTAAAACATAAACTTCAACCTCTTTTGTATAAGCTCCATGTGCGTTATAAACCGTACAACTGATTGTCAGCCAACCAGTACAAGTAGTACACCCCCAGAAATATGCAACATTTTCTTCTTCAGGTTTTGGCACAAGCGAACCCTTATTTTTCTGCCACTTATAATGCAAATCCTCGCCCGAGGCAATAGCCCTTACAACCACAGTATCGAACATAAATGCTGTATCTTTCGACACTTCAAGTCTATCGAAATGGATTGTTTCAGTCGGGCGATCTTCAAATTCTTCGAAATATTCGCGTTGACATCCAAGAAAAACAAATAACAAAAGAAAAATTAGAATCAAAGAATAACTTTTATTCATAACATCATATTTTTGAGATAAAAAACTTTTATTTAATATTCGTAATTCGTAAAACTACGAACATAATTTATAAAAAAATATCGAAGCCACAGAGGCAGGGGTTGCCGCTAGTCGCAACAACCCTCTTTTTTGCATGCACAATCGGCAAATAGGCCATCGAACAACTGACGAGCCAACTGCCAATTTTCGCGATTGATACAATATTTCACCTTAGGTGGTTCGACCTCGCCTTGTATTAACCCCGACTCCTTCAACTCTTTAAGATGCTGAGACACTGTAGCCTTAGCAATAGGTAATTCGTCGTTGATATCGCCAAAATAGCATGTATCGCGATGAGCCAAGAATTGCAATATCGCAATACGGGCTGGATGCCCCATTGCCTTAGCAAATCGAGCAAGGAGTTCTTGCTTGATAGTATAATCTTTAGATTCCATAAAACAGCAAATTTATTTGTTCGCAAAATTACAAACAATATTTCAAACGCACAATACCCTGTACTATTTTTTAACCAAAATTAACACATATAAAGCTTTTACATCAACTCATAGTTAGGAAAATTACCGAAAGTATAAAAATCTACTCATTTGTTTTCAGAAAAGAGTTGTGCTACCAACGAGGCTGAATGTATGGATTTTTTCTCGCGTGCTCGCGCGAGGAGTATTATTTTTGAAGTTATTTTCCTAAATAGAGACGGAAAAAATAGAAAATAAGGAAAATTATATATTACTTTTGGCATTACTTCATGATTTATGCAAAAAACAAACAATAGCTCTATACACCATTCCTAACATCACCATACCTTCAAGCAACCTATGCCGAAGAAAACTGACACACTTTTGTTTCCGTTATTTCTCTTTTTTTCCTTTATCTTTTGTGAAATAAAAAAACTATTTCAAACAAAAAAATCCCGCTTTTAAGCAGGATTTTTTTCTTAAAATAGATAACTCATAAAAATTTAATCTACTCGCAAGAATTTGCCATTCTTATCAAAATCGAGATCAAGATCGTTACTCAACTTTACATCGTATCCCATCAAGCCTCGCTCAATCTCTACAACATAAGACTTAGCAAATTTATTTGACACATAGTCCAACACTCCTTGTGGCAATATGCTATTAGGTACTTGACTATGCTCGCAATCAACATTTGTCCACTCACCACTACGATTAAACTCAACCTTCACATCTCCATCCAACACAACATCGTAAGATGTAACAATACCCATATCACGCTCTGCTTTTGCATACAGAATCTCTATCCCTTCAAAATGTTGAGCCAAAAACACCTGTGCGTTTTCAGGCAACTCCTCACGAGTTATCATTTTGTCGTTATCAGCCAACATCGGCATTACACCCATAATTGACACTACTAATAATAAAAACAGTTTTTTCATCACAATATTAATTTAAAATTTTACATAAAATATTCATTCTCAACTTTCAATTCTCAATTTTAAAATTAGTCAATATGTTTAAAATCACCATCTTTGTTGAATACTAATTCTATATCATTATTCAATTCAACTTTATAGTTAGACCATTTTCTTTCGATTTTTACAATGTGGTTATCAGCATATTTTGACACCACATATTCTAAAATTTTATCAGGCACAATAGCATTTGGCACTTCATCCGGTTCACAATCTACTTCAGTCCAATCGCCAGATTTATCAAACTCAAGTTTCACCCCACAACTCAATACCACATCGTAACTTATTGTACCTAAATCACGATCTTTGTCAATAGCGACTATATCACAACCAGGAAAATAATCAGCAATAAACATAGTTGTTTTTGT
>JAZRJN010000013.1:0-2209 GCA_045645785.1 Candidatus Aphodosoma sp.
TTTATATTAAAAGACAATTTTCGTCAATTCAGACATCAATTATTGTCAATTCAAGGAAGATTTTGTTTTTGCTCTAATGAAATGCAGCTATGCCGCATTTGGAGAGCAAAACAAAACTGATAATGACAGCAAGTGTCAACAAGTATATAAATCCCAACTTTTAAAACTTACAACAATGAAAAAAACATTTCTTTTGATTGTAGCATGCGTTTTCGCATTTGCTACCGTACATGCACAAAATTCTGAAGTAGAGACTGCAACGCAACTAACTAAAGCAGAACAATTCCTTGCTAAAACGAGTCTTGTTAAAAAAGAAACAGTTTATAAACATCAAGGAGGAGGTCTTAAGATTTTAGCGAGAGTTTTTACCGATTTGAAAACTGGCGAAAAAATAGCTGCTTTGGAATTTAAACCATCTTCTGGAGCTCAACTACTAGCGAATGGACTTGCTGGACACTTAGGTTATCTTGATATGGAGAATGTTGACGATCTCTTACTCGCTTTAGAAACAATCTTGGCAGAAACAAATAGTTCTTCAAAAAAAGATGAATATACCCTCACTTATACTGCCCCAGGTGGTATTGATGTTAGTTATTTTTTAGAGGGTGGAATACTCAATGGTACGCTATATTTTTGTAGGAAATCGTATTATATAAATGAATTTGGTGTACGGACAGAATATACTGCTGGTAGTACTGCTTCAGATATAAAAACTTTACCTAAATTAATTGATGATATTAAAGAATCTAAAAGGATTGCACTTCAAATGATTGCGCAAGAATAAAGGCGTTTATCTAAAACAAAGTGGTAGATTTTTGGAGTATGTTATTTCGACATACTCCTTTTTTTCATTATTAATATCAAATACCCCGCTTTCGGCAAGGGGTAGGTATCTATTCGGAAAACGAAAAGGTAAAAGTGGAACACTAAAAGCCACAGATAAGACACAACTAGCCCATAGATGTGCTACAGTGGTCGCGAAATGGTCGCCTAACCCGCGGGCAACTCAAGAGAAACCTAAAGGTCACCGAAAGCCCATAACAGTCCTTATTTTATTAAGAATGGAGTATTGATTTCCATGAGGAAGGATTAAACTAGCTATGAACTATAAGTGATGAGTTTCTGCGGACTTTTGAGGAGGGCTAAGAAAGTGTCCGTAGGAAGTCCGTGGGGAGGAGCGTCCTATTCTTTAAGTTATTGATAATGAATGATAGTGACTATTGAAAAATATGTGCGCAAATAGCGAATTGTGCGAATTTAGAATCATTTTAAGCGACATACTTTTGCGCACTTTTCGCACAAATCGCACTTGCGCACATACTTTCTCCCCTTACCATCCCGATACCACTCCGAAGGGATACCGAAAGGATTCCGAAGGGATAAGCAAGAGATATGAATCATATAGTAATCATATACTAATCTCATAGTAACCACATAGTCAATATAGGGAAAGTATAGTATGAACCCGTCGTGAACCCGTACGAGACAGGGGGAAGGTGAAAAGTGAAAGGTGAAAAGTGAAAGGTTTAGTGAAAAAGAACAAAAATAATAGAAAATATTGCTAATTTCTTGCCGATGTCGGCAAAAAGTTGTATCTTTGCAGCGAATTTGTCAAAAAATATGCCGATAGAATGGAATATATATCTGTAATACAATTTGCACAAAAGTGTGGGATAAGCGAACGTACTGCTCGAAACTATTGTGCAACAGGCAAAATAGAAGGAGCTTTTTTGACGGGGAAAACATGGAATATCCCTGCAGACGCTATCTTGCCTCAAAAAGGCAAACAAAAGCTTTCGCCACTCTTGCTGCAATTACGCCAAGAAAAAGAAAGCCGATTAAAAGGTGGTATTTATCACCGTACACAAATTGATCTCACGTATAACTCCAATCATATAGAAGGTAGTCGTTTGACCAAAGAGCAGACTAGGTATATCTTTGAGACAAACACATTAGGCGTAACTACAGAGAATACGCGCATAGATGATATTATTGAAACAGTTAATCACTTCCGCTGCATAGATTACGTGATAGATCATGCCATGGATAAGTTAACAGAAACACATATTAAACATTTGCACCTGCTGCTAAAAACAAATACTTCTGATAGTCAAAAAGAATGGTTTGCGGTAGGAGAATATAAAAAACTCGCCAACGAAGTTGGAGGAGAAGAAACAGCTGCCCCAAGTGAAGTACATAAGCAAATGAA
>JAZRJN010000014.1:0-27129 GCA_045645785.1 Candidatus Aphodosoma sp.
GTCCACGACACTTTCGAGTTATTACCCTTGCATATCGCTCTCTTAGTCACGAAGTTATAAATACCGCCCTTACCATCTTTGTCGCCTGGATACCAGTTCTGCACAGTCGAATATTTCACCTCAGCATTATTCATCACCACAATCTCTACAATTGCCGCATGCAACTGATTCTCATCTCGTTGAGGAGCAGTACAACCCTCAAGATAAGAGACATACGCATCATCATCAGCCACAATCAACGTACGCTCAAACTGACCCGTACCCGCCGCATTTATACGGAAATATGTCGATAACTCCATCGGACAACGCACCCCTTTTGGAATATAAACAAACGAGCCATCCGAGAATACAGCACAGTTTAACGCTGCATAAAAATTATCAGTATAAGGTACAACCGAGCCTAAATATTCGCGCACCAAATCAGGATATTCCTTCACTGCCTCCGAAATCGAACAAAAAATAATACCCTTTTCAGCCAATTTTTCGCGGAAAGTAGTCTTCACCGATACCGAGTCCATCACCGCATCCACCGCAATACCGCTCAACACCTTTTGCTCTTCGAGTGGAATACCCAATTTATTGAAAGTATCAATTATCTCAGGGTCAACCTCATCCAACGATTTAGGCGCATTCTTTCTCGGAGCTGCATAATACGATATCGCCTGAAAATCAATCTCAGGTATATTCAACAATGCCCAATCTGGCATCGGCATCGTAAGCCAATGGCGATAGGCCTTCAACCTAAATTCCAACAACCACTCTGGCTCTTCTTTCTTTGCTGATATCAAGCGGATTACATCTTCCGACAAACCTTTTTGTATTGTCTCTGTATGAACATCGGTCGTAAACCCATATTCATACTCTTTTTGAGCCACTTGACTAATAAATTCGTTTGAATTATTCTCTGACATATATCTTATTATATAATTTTAACGCAATATAATATTTAATCTACAAAGATACAAATTTTATTTTACATACACAACCCTCTTTTGAGAGCCTCTTTATTGCTTAACAAATTTTTCAACTCTATCTCCTACTTTCACTACATACACTCCACTCTCTAAATATTCCACCGAAACAACCATCTGCGGACCATCAACCTTTTTCTTAAGTAGCAACTTCCCATTAAGATTAAATATCTCAATAAAATTCTCCTGCTCCCATTTATTCATAAAAATCGACAACTGCTCAACTGCAGGATTTGGATATACAAACAATTCTAAACGACTATCCTCTATCAAAACTGTTATATCATCAGAAGATGCATCAACAAAACTAATTGGCTGAGTACATGTTTCGCCAAAGGCATTTGTAATAAGAGCACGCACATACGAACCTTGATAACCCGCATAACTAAACGTATTTCCTATACCAACGACTGTACTTCTACGAGATGATGCTTCATTTGAAGTTTTATCTGTTCCAAAAATCCAATGTACCAAACCATTCGCCTCAATAGTAATCGTTTTATCATCTTCATTCACTACAATAGACTCAATACGAGGGGCTTTACCTTCGCCCGAACCTTTTGGCTCATAACAGAAATAAGATTCACCTCGCAACATTGCATCTTTCAACTCCGCAGTCGTCAAATTTTCCATCAACATAAAGTTATAGTTACGGAACAACTGATCATCATTGTGAGCATCATCGCCAGAATAACCAAACACAGCCATCTCTGGCATAGTACGTTCCATTATCTGATCCCACAATATTCGGTCATTTGCTCTACGATTCCCTTGATTATAAACTTCAAGGCCTACCAACGATGGAAATCGTTTAAAATTATCAGCATGCCAACCTGGACCATTTTTATCTGTTTCACTATATTGATTACTTAAGCTCCAATATTGTCCTGGATGATTGATAATTTGCACACCTCCCAATGCGTATGTATAAGCATACGACTCTTCTAACGAAGCAAATTCTTGCCCCTGACGACCCGTAAAGAAATCATTATGATGATTAAATTGCCCCCCTGTACGCTCATCCCAACTATTTGTATTATCTTTACTCAACTCATTACCAGGGACAGCAAGCATACCTAACTCTTCAGGATTACAAGCCGGCACTCCTGGCATATATTGCGGAAATAACAACCACGGATAAGGATTGTAATCATGATCAGTAAGCGACAATATCTTATATCCTGCTACATGATATCGACCTACAACATAAGCTGTAGTAAAATTATCTGATGCATCATTCGATTGAGTGGTATGAGTATGAAAATTACTCTTATAATGATTTATTGCCGACCAATCAATAGCCTCATACGGATTTTTATATATCTTAGGCTCAACAGTCTCTCCATCTAACACTTTCAAATATACTGCTCTATGTGCCTTTTTTGTCGTTCCATTCATCTCTATATCAAGATAAAAACCATAAATCCCCGACTCTGGCGAATTAAGCAAATAATACTCTTCTCCCGATTCTCCTTGGGTTAGCGTAATACCATACGACGAAGTATTATTATGATTCATCCTATAACTTACATTATACCCATTTTTATTGGCAATCTTCACTGATACTTTCACTGACGTACCAACTCTAACAACTGATGGTTCTGCCTTAAAATATACCAAATCTATGTCGGTTGCACCAAATTCTTTCTCCTCTACACTTAGTTTATTTGTTAAATATGAGTATGTTACTTTTGCTTTTAAACAATTATCAGACACAGTAGTACTAACCAACTCACCCATATCACTACCAGAATTCACACTACCATAGTGCACCGAAATGGTTTTATTATCGGTCAAACTAACCTCTGCACTAACTTCATAATTATTACCGACTGTCATTTTCACCCCATTCACGGTGAAATTAGTCGATGATGCAGCTGATTGCTCACAACTGCCATCTGAAAATATTGCTACTCGTTGCCATGATGTTGTTGAACGACTATTCTTAAAACCTATCTCTTTAGGAGAAGAAAGCAATAACTCTCCATCACAATTCTCCCCACTATTCATATTCCAATAATACGAATATTTCTTCCCATCTACAGGTATCTCCTTCACAAAGAGTTGTGCTTCTGTCGGAGTTTTGCCATCTTTATAAAAATAACCAACTTGTGTCTTCGAACCCTCACATTCAAGCGTCGTTGTACCCTCTCCTTTCATAAACGTCCAAGTAATAGCACTCGTCTCTTTAACATGTTTTTCATGCGTAAACTGCGCTCTATTATCTATATCTATAACCTGCAATCTACAATTTTCAAATACTTGCGGAAACAATCTTCCCCACGACACATCATCATGCATCCCATCTCCTCGCAACTCTACAACATTTGAATAACCTTTTACGCCTAACTGTTCAACAAAATACGCAATATCATCAAATGTCATTTGCACATCATTATTTGTCGATGCAAATACAAATCTTGTCGCTAAATCTTCCACATCATAGCTACTTACATAATCTATCAACTCCTCTCTATTATACCAAAATGATGGTGAAAACATTCCACATGCGCCAAAAAAATTAGGATACTTCAACGATGCATAGAAAGCAAATAATCCCGCTACATCTGCCCCCATAATGGTGCAATTTTCTTTGGCTGAGCTAATCGAATATTTTGCTTCAAAATCATTCTTAAAATCATTCACAAAACTATCTAAAAATTTATCGGCAATACCTGTTCCTTCAAAATCATCATTCCTCCATGGTGTCAATTCTGGCAATTGTGCATAAATCACAACTATAACCCCAGGCTCAACTCCTCTCTTTTGCATATTTGCAACCGAATCTGACACTGACCAAGAACCAGAATAAAGAATACGGTCGCCCATTTCGCTATCAGAACCTGCATCTCGATAACGTTGATGACGCCCAAAAATATATGTTACTCCATACTCTTTTGTTTTATCATATCCGTTAGGCAATAACACCTGCACATCATAATCCTTATCTGCTATTCTCCATTTCTCTACAATCCCTTCCAAACTATATATGCTACGCCAACCTGCAACTACATCAGGATTTCCTACAATAGTCCTATTCGACACCTCTCCACCCGAAGATGTAACCTCAACATATTTCCAATCTGGACCACACACATACTTATAACCAAGTGATGCTCTTACATCTTCTACCGTTATTCCTGCCACAGTAACCTCAAACTGACTCTGACCTTCTACTTTACTCATTGGCACTGCCGAACCTGCAGCCCAAGAACTAAGTTCTGGCAAATCCCCTACAACATAACATTGCTTTGTTCCCTCTGGAACATTAACTCTAAATGTAACATCAGCTAACATAGAACTCACCCAAACCATAAGTCCCATAAACAAAACAAATAATCTCTTTTTCATAAGTATGTTAATTAAGTGTTACCTCTTCAAACAACAACGATGGCACTTTCCATGCTGTATAGCCCAATGGATCATTCGATGTATCTACAAGATTATTCCACAATTCAAGCATATTACCTGTCATCAGCATTTCTCTAATAGGCTTTACAATCACACCATTCTCGACCCAATACCCCTCAATACCATACGAAAAATCTCCTGTTGTTCCATTACAATTACCACCGTTAAAACCTGTAATATAAATACCTACACCCATTTTTCGAATCAACTCAGCACTATTACAATCGCCTATTCCAAAATCTAATATCGTTGAACTTCCCTGCGTCATCTCTACTCCCATTTTTTTACTCATATAATTCGATATATAGTAATTCTTCAACACTCCCCCTTCGACAATAGGCATCCCTACCACAGCAATACCTTCATTATCAAATAATTTAGCACCAGCTTTACCATACTGACGAGGATTATCAATAATCGTCAATTTGTCAGACCCAATTTTCACACCTTTCTTATCAAGCAAAAAACTCGATTTCATGTGTAACGACTCTCCCCTAATAGCTGAAATAATCGGACTAACCAACTGCGAAGCCACTCGCCTATCTACCACTACATTATAAACTCCCGAATCTACTCTATCTGCACCTATTTTTCTTATGGCTCGATTCAATGCTTCCACTCCAACACCTTTCCATTCTAACTTACTCCAATGCTGACCATTTACATAATAATAATCTTCTGGGCGTTCATCTCCTTCTCCAGATACACAAACTTGCGCTGTAGCCATATACAAAGTACGTCTATTATCTCCCTCAAAACCATTACTATCAACAATATAATTATATGTTTCCATATCAGCAATTGCCGACATTGCCGATATCAAACGGTTATCAACAAATTCGTTATATATCAACTTAGCCACGTTGATTTTTTCATCGACATCTATAGTTTTGTAGTCGTGATCGTACAATCCAAAATCATTCATTTCACCACGATAATACATCTCCATCTCAGGCAACGAACGATAATGGTCTTTTGCCAAAAATCTTGTACCAATAACACCTTTATCAATGAATCTTTCTATTTCGTCTCGATCAAGACGATTAGTTGAAATAGTACTATACGAATCATCAACAAATAGGTTCAACGACAACTGACAGCCACCAGAGTGATGCAATTTATCAACTCTACCATCACGCACTTCGACCTCATTTTCTTCTCCAGTTGACAATACAACCCTCGCTTGCTGACAACCTTTTTTCAAGGCATATTCCAACGCATATCGCGCTATATTCTTTTCTTTTTCCATAAACATATATTTTCAGATTTTTGTAGCACGCAGAATATGTCTTTTGCCAGGAGGGCCTTGTAATTTTTCGACCTTAAATCCAGCAGCCAACATAGCTCGTCGCACATCTCCCTTCGCACAATAGGTGGTCATTACACCACCTTCTTTCATCAACGTATAAACATTCTTAAAAACCTCTTCAGTCCACAATTCAGGCTGAGCATCAGGCGAAAAAGCATCAAAAAAAATAAAATCAAAACCATCACTCCTAACTCCTAACTCCTCACACCTAACTCTTAATTCATCTACAATATCTCGCTTACACTTACTTATTGCAAAATCATCTGTAATTTGCTGCATACCTACATCCCACTGCGCCTCATGCAACTTCAAAAACAACTCTTCACACCCCAACAACCGTCCATAATTCAACTCACTATACACATCCTCCTCAAGTGGATATAATTCAATAGTAGTGTATTCCACCCTTATAGCATTCTCACAAGCCCACTCCGCCGCCAACAGAGCATTCAAACCCGTTCCAAATCCAATCTCCAAAATCGACAACTGTTGTCCGTTGACCGTTGACCGTTGACTTTTAAGAAACAATTGAGAAATGAAAATATGACGACTCTCTTGCACAGCTCCATGTGCCGAATGATACGTCTGTCCAGCCATCTCGCTAAACAACGTATGTGAACCATCTTCTGTAAGTTGAATTTTAGGCATTTAATAAAACTTTATATAAAATTTACACTTCCTCAAAATAGACAAAAGAGCTGTGTCAAAATGAATATTTTGGCTCAGCCCTTTTATAAAATTCATTTAGATTATCTATTTAATCCAAATTTTCTGTACAAAATTACCTTCCTTACTTATTAGCTGCAACAGATAGAAACCTCCAACATCAGGCGCATCAAATTCAAAATCAGCTCCAGCTTCAATAGTATAAGAATTTATCAATTGACCGACAAAACTATAAATTCTTAAATAACCTCCACCGAAATCATTAATTCTTATTGTTGAACCCGAATTAAATACTGTAACATCGAGAATTTCTTCACTTGCAAAAACATCATCTACTCCTGTTACCATTTCAGGGCAAATCTCACATGTACGCATAACTACACCATCATCTTTACGTTTAAGTTCCATATAATAACAATCTTCCCCATTAAACACCTCTTCTTTACCGAGATAAATGAAACTCAACGTATCATTTGGTAAAAGTTCTCCATTTTTATACCAACGATACTCACCATCCACAAAGGTATAACCACCATTATACGCCGAATCAAAGTATGTTACCACATTACCAAATTTCGCATCTAATAAAGAAGAAGCATAATAGACATCAAAATCTACATCAAAACTTGACACCTCACAGAAAGATAAAGTATCCTCAAAAACAACCGTAACAGTATATTTGTTTGGTCTACAACTATCAGGCAACAAAACACTTATCGTTTTATTCAAAGTGTCGAGCATAACATCTTTTTGATCAACAAAACCAGCATTTTTCTCAAAATTACCAAATAACAAAGAACATTTCACTGGATGACGCAATGTATCAACATAAGAATAATCTAAATACAATGTCTCATCAGCACAAACATAACGATAGTCATTAGGAATAGTCGCCTTAATAGGATTGGTCTTGGTTAAATTCAAAATAACAATACTATCACAACCCAATTTTTTTGTTTTCAACCATGATTCATAAACTCCACTTTCAGTATAAGATTTTCCATTAAATACATAGCCTTGCTCACTACAAATTGTATCATATACATTTGTTGGTGGAGGTGTTGATAAAAACTTAATATCCATCACTGTCAAACTATCACAACCACACCAAGTCGTGTCTGTGTCGGTATAAACACCATCCATAAGAATAAGTTGATCTCCAAAATATTCTATATCAGCTTCACATTTCTCTTTATAGATAGAATCCACCTTATCAGATATAGATGGCACCGTAATTGTGAATGTTGTATCATCCATACATGCATCATTTGCTATACCAGTCATTAAATTGACGGTAAACGTTCCACCTTCATTTGGAAATGTAACAACAGCTTTCTCATCCTGACTTTCATATTTCACCCCTGGTATATTCCAATAGGAAGTTTCACATGGCTCTGATGTTGCTGTTATTTTATTATTAACTTTAGTCAACACACAACTCTTATTTTGAAATACCATTCTATTTTTACAACCTTGAGGCTCCCATTTCACACTACAATCAGCATAAGGGATACGAGGCTGAACCAAAGTTGACAATTCAAAGCCACAACCTTTTATACCAACGTAATCAACTTTACAATAATATGTTGTCGTATCATTACCTGGCACAGAAAGTGTACGCTCTTTAGAAATTACAGTATGACGATCATCTTGTTTTGTCCATGTATATTCAAAACCTTCAGGAGCCTCAATCGTAATAAACTCAGCGTCACCACAACTACTATTTTTAATAACCGCATCAGCACAATCAAGAGTAAAATAAGCATATCCAGCATGTCCCGTTTGACGACAATCTCGAGTAATCAATTCTATCTCAATCATCTGCCCATGATAAGCCTCTATATTCATACCAATAGTGGTCCAATCTTTCCACACAAAAGCATCAAAAGTCTGCCAATCAATACTTGAATTCATAGGTGAAAATTCAAAATCACCACACTTAGTACTAATAGTTTTACCTTGTTCATCTTTCAAACGTAATCTGAAATATGGGTCATTTTCAAGACCATGACCAGGAGCTTCCAATACTACAGCATACTTCATCAAAATAATTTTAGCCTGCATAGTATCGACTAAATATTTATATCGAATAGCCTCTGCCTCTGCATTTATATCCCAGTTACCCAAACGCACCGATGCTAATGAACCCTCTGGTATAGTGCGCAATTTATTTCCCGTACGAGGGTCAAACTCGCCCTGTTTCCAATTCACGGTATGACGACTACGTATATCCTTAGGTCCATAATCAATAGCATTGGCAGAAAAACCATTAGTGAGACCTAAACCCGTTACAGAAAGTTGGACATTCGGATCCCATGGAGTAGGCAATTCCAAACCACACGTACCTATCAGACAAGTAACATCTGGATTGTTTGACAACTTAACATAATTAATACAATGGGCATCAGGAGAAAAAACAATTATATCCGTCTGCGTCAACCACGCACTTTTTTCACTTTCACCACAAAGCCCCCTGACCCTAACATCATATACACCTTCTGCCAAACCTGGAATTATCATCTCCTTTTTAACAGTATAATCATTAAAAACTAAGCCATGATGTTGACGCCAAGTTCGCATACCCGGAAGTCGATACTCCAAATCATATCTTTGATGTGAACCATCCCAATTAATAATCAATGTATCTCCTACAGCTTGAACCGAAAGAGATGTAGGCTTAGGACAATTTCCCGTCGTGATCTGAATATTATCAATACACATTGACAATTCAGACAAAGAATCATTTTGATTATTATTTTGCCAAATAAAAACTAAATAGAATGTACTATTATATGTCATTCCTTCGAGTGACGAATGCTCTTGCCATGACTTACTACCATACAATTTTTTCTGTGGTTTCTTAATAACTGCAGGTAAAGCTGCTTTTGATGAATTAGAATTTAAATAATCCTTTATTGCATAATCTGGGACTAAATAATAATTCAATACAGAGACATCCCTATTTGAACCGCCTTTCCATTCGAAAGAGACATTAACTCTACAACGATCTGTCTCTATCGAATCAGGTTTAGGTATAAATATAGGTCTATATGCCATGACATAATTAGGTTTAGCCCCGTATGTCATCGTTTTACCAGTATCGCACGATATGTAAAGTGAATTATAACCCTCCACATAATCTAAGTTACCAATCATCCATTGGTCAGTACACAACGGACCTTCTGAGCCTGCATTTATAACCCATTTTTTGTTCTCTATAGAGTCTTCAAAACCACAAGAATATGGCAATGAAATCTCGTATGGAGATGACTGTGAATATAAATGTACAGAACAAATTAATAAAACAAAAAGAGTTTTAACTATATGCTTTATCATAACTATATTAAATTATATTTTACTCAAATACAACTTGTTCAATTTTACGGCTACCATCTTCGAACAAGAAATCTAATATATACATTCCAGATAATCCAGCAGTAGAGGTAATATTTTCGCCTTCCTCTACTTCAATGGTTTTAACCAAAATACCAGTAGATGTCCATATTCTCATCTGTGCAGCCTGTGATGCTACAACCGATAATGTTTTATTTGTTTCAAACACAATCACTACTTCATCTTCGTCTGGGAATTCTTGCAAATCTGCCACACATGACATAATCGTAACATTATCAGGCATACGTGTCAATAAAACCGAATATTCCGAATTCAAATCCAAACCTTCTGGTTCATAAAGGATAGAAGCTGTAGCCCCCTCAATAGGTTGCCCATTCTTATACCATTGGAAAGCAATAAACTGATAACCAGCAGTATCATTATCTTGCCACAAATGATTGTATTTTTCATTTTTAACAGCAAGAACATCTTTCCAGCGTTGAGCTAATACCTGCTTTGAATAATAAATCTGTATTGGTAATACCACCGATTCTAATCCACAAGAAGTTTCACCAAAAGTAAGATTCAAATTATATATTCCAGGAACTATACTATCTGGCATAGGTAGGACAAGAGCTTCAGGTGTTGGAACCACATTAGATGCCGTAACATACGAAACATTGTTTGTTGCCAACTTCATATCTACATCACACGACAAGAAATTACCAGAACTAACACTATATGGTATTACTAAATTTTCATCATCTTCACATACCCACACAGTTGAATCAAAATCAATAAACAAAGATTCATTAACTAAAATATCTAAAATAGAAATACTATCACATCCATTAACAGTTTTTACCGTATCTTTATAAATACCTGTTTCTGTAATCAATTGACCTTTAAAATAATATTCCTCATGACTACATATTGTATCATATTTATAATAATCTTCCGGTTTTGGCAAAACAGTTAAATTTAATGAACTAATCACCTCACAACCATACTCATTCAACACTGTATCAGAATAAGTACCTGAAACAAAAATAGGGCTACCATTTAATATATATGGCTCTCCAAAACAAACTGTTTCATATATTGTATCTCGAATTGCACCAATTTTTGGCAATGTTACAACAAAAGTTGTATCGTCAAAACATTTTCCATCTGCAATATAAGATTTAAGAGTAACTGTATAATTACCACCTTCTTCAGGGAATATATGTTTTGGATTTTCATCGGTAGATGTAGTTCCATCTCCGAAATCCCACAAATAAGAATCACAAGATTCGTTTGTTTGTGTTACTTCGCCCGAAATCTGGTTAACTCTCACAATAGAACTGCTATTAGTAAATCTTACTGCATTTTGACAGTTACCGACCTCTAATTTATGATCTGCTCCAGCCAAAGGGAAACGAGCTACCGCAGATGCTTGTAATGTATAATAACAGTTCTTATTTGTAGGCTGAATTACATCAAGATAATATGTCAAAGTATCATTTGCTTCCACCGCAAATATTCTCTCTTCCGACAATGTTTTATCGGGATTAGAAGGCAAATACCATCTATACAAAAATCCTTCTGGACCTTCAAACATATTCTTTTCACCCTCTTCCATATTACCACAACTCAACCCTCTAATTTTACCATCCGAACAACCTAATGTAAAATATGCATACCCGAAGTGAGCACCTTGATTACAGTCGTAAGTTTGCAATCTTATTTTCAATGATTGAGCATGATATTCTCTCAAGTTGATCGCAACTGTAGTCCACTCCTTCCACCAAACATCAATATTAGTACCGTCGCCGCCAACCAAATGCCAATCTGGACCTGATGTATTTTCACCCGCAGTAAAGAAAGCTTCCCCACAACCATATTCATCTAACGGTTGACCATTGCTCTGCAAAATTTGCAAAGTAAATCTTGGTTGATCTTTAGCTTCATGGTTAGGATCTTGCAAAACAACGGCATAATTCAACAATAAAATTGCCGATTTTGTTGAATCAACTATATAATCATATTCTATACATTCAGCCTCATAATTAACACCCCAGTTACCCAATCGAACTGAAGCAATTTCTCCATCAGGAACAGTTTTCAAACCTATTCCACCAGCCATAGTACGAGCATCATATTCATTTTTCACATAATGAATAGTGTGACGACTCTCCATTGCCAAATAACCATAATCAACAATACCTGCAGTTGCCTTAGGATCAGTCGTTCTTCCATAAAAACATCTCCTATCCAAATTCAAGAAATTCAAACATGTACCACCTGTCGAATAAATAAATTTTTCGAACGATGACCATGCACTATACTCATCTCCACATCTCGAACGCACATAAAAAGTTGCAATACCAGCAAACAAATCTTTTATTTCACAATATTTAGTAGTTAAACTATCAAGATAAATAGGAGCACTTCCTGCACCTAAAGTATAACGTACATCATAAGCATCAGCATCACCTTTCCACTGAAAAATGACATCATCACCTTTTTGAGCCACACTCAAATCAGTTGGTTTACTACATAACCCTACCTCTTTAATCAAAATATTATCAATAGCAACAGCTGGAGGCACAACCCCAACTGAACCATTACGCCATAAAAAGACCAAATTGTATTTAGAACCATCAGAATAAATGGTATCAGAAATAGAATTCCAAGTTCTTTGACCAAGACCTAAAGAATCTGCGCCAAAAAACAAACCATATTTTTCATTAACAAAATCCGATTGCAAAAAAGGCGATTTGTCTAAAGAAGCCAATAAAGATGTATCCACCTCACTTTCTGGCACCCAACACACATATAAACCATCTACATTATGCGTACCTCCAGCTTGCCATTCAAATGAAAATTCATAATAGCCAGAATCTAAAACAAGAGGACGATAAGCAACTACCGAAGTAGGCATACCTACATAATTATTTGTTTCACCTTCATCTCCCGAAACAAACAACCCAGCATTGCCTGTATTAGCCCCAGGAATACCAAAAAACCATCTATTGTGACACGATGGTCCTTTTTTACCTGTATTTAACCTCCATTCTTTATATTCTCTCAAATCTTCAAAATCGGTTTGATAAGATTTTGAAGTTATAACAGTTTGTGCCGACACAGAACCAACAAACAATAAAGAAACGATAAATAATAAAAATTTTGCTAATGTTTTCATAATAGTATAAAAACATCGCCAAGAGCCTAAGCTCTTGAGCGATGTTTATTTTTTAATAGATTATTGTACTATAACTTTTCCTTGATATACATTACCTTCGCCTGTAATAATACGTACAATATATACACCACGTTCAGACAAACCTTTAATTGCAACTGGATAAACCTCTGGAGTATCTTCAATTACAAGTTGTCCAACAGCATTAAATACTTCAACCAACATACCTTTACGTTCGTTTACTGTAAATTCTGCTTCTACATAAAGTGTATTATTTACTTTTACTGGGTTAGGTACTAATACCAAATCCATAGCTTCTACATTTTCTACAGCATCAGCCATTTCAACAACCAATGTATGTACTATTACATCTTTACAATTTTCTGCAACAACTTCTATTGTTTCTGTATATGTGCCTGCAGGTGTTGCAATATCGTAATACAATCCCATATATTCGTATGGCAAATCGTTAGTTGTAATAGTGTCTGATACATAAATTGTTTCACCATTGATAACAACAAGATTCAATGTTATTGTTGAATCACAACCATCAACTGAAGTGTACTCTTTTGTATATGTACCTGTAGTTGACAAGTTTTCGAAGCCATTTTCATTATAAACCTCACCTTTACAGATTATAGTATCTATAGTTTGACGGAGGTCTGGCAATACTGTTGCATTAAGGAGTACCACTGAATCTTCTGTAAATGTTTCGATATATTGACCTGATTGTGTAATAGTTTGGCTACCGAACACATAAGTATCACCGAAGCAAATATTTACTTCTTGATAATCAGTCGCATCACCTACTACAAGATTCAAAGTTACAATAGAGTCACAATCACCTACTTTAGATTTCAAAGGCAATCTATATGAACCTGGTTGAGTCAAACCAACGAAACCATTTCCATTATATGTTTCACCCTTAGCAATAACAGCATTAATTACAATATTGCTATAATCAGGTAATACATTAGCAACCAATGTTATCAAAGAGTCACAACCACCAGGAGTTTGAACCAATTTTTCATAAGAACCTGATTTACTAATTGTTTCGCCCAAGAAGTCGTATGTTTCACCGTAACAAATATCAACATATTCAGTTACTCTGATTGCATCATTAACTTTAAGAACAAGAGTAACTATAGAGTCACAACCTGTAACTACTGATTGCAAAGTATCTTTATATACGCCTGTTGTTCTATACTCTGTTCCATTCCAATTCAATGACATACCTTGACAGATAGTATCAAATACTTGTGTTTCAACAATTGGATATGTGTTCAAATTAAGAATAACAATAGAGTCACAACCATTATGTGCTTTCAATTTACGTTTGTATATACCAGCTTGAGACAAACCTACAAAATAATTTGCATTATCGCTATACTCGCCATTTTCACACATATAAGCAGGAGCCAATTCTGTGATTTCCATAGGTGTAACGTTAACAGAAAGAGCATAACAAGTATCCAAAACATCTTTTTCTGCCAAATTCCATTTAATGAAATCATTTTTACCTACTTCCAAGTCTTCTGCAACAAGTGAGAAATATTCATTCTCATAATCTGAAGTTTCGCAAATTGTTGCAACCTCACCATCTTCTGCATAAGCATTGATATGAACATTATCCAAGTGGATATCTGCTCTACCAATTGCTCCGTCAGCTTCAATATAGAATGCAACCATAATTGCTTTACCTGCATACTTAGTCAAATCCATAGAATATTGTTTACCTGTATGTGGTATATCCAAACAAGTATTTTCACCAGTATTCCAATTCCACATAGTTGTGTTATCACGTTTCCAAGTTTTACCAGCATCTTCAGATATAACAATAGCAAATTTATTTTTAACATCATCTATTGATTGTACAGAAACTTCATCTGCATTTTGATAGTCAGTCAATGCAAGTTCGAAAGACATGTGATACTTAGCATTAGCATCAGCCAAGTCGATTGCAGGAGAGAACAACCAATAAGTATTAGAATAAGTTTTAGTTGTATAATTATAACTACCACCAAATGTAGCTGTCATATTATTAGTAGAGAACAAACCTGTTTCTGCCAATGCCACTTTAGTTGACCAACCTGTAACATTATTTGGTTGTGTATAAGTAAATGAACCTGAGCCATAAGTGATTACATCCGCAATAGCTGGTGATGTAGCACGACTCCAATCTTCAGAGCAAATACCTAATTGTTCGAATCCATCACGATAACAAACGCCACGCAATGTTTTAAATACTGAAGTCAAAGACCACTCAGACATTTCGAAAGGACCACAAACCGATTTCACCCTTACATAATAGTTGGTAAATTCTTTGAGATTTTCAAACTTATAAGGGAATCTAGCAACAGTATCTTTTATTGCATTTGTGAAATCTGCATCTTCAGCAATTTCAACAATATACTCATTTGCATAATCAACAACATTCAATGTGGCTTCATCAATTCTAACATTATCTACTTTAACGTTGATAGGAGCAGTACATGTTTTTGAAGTAACTTCAATATCATCGATATAAACCGTATTATGGAAAACTCCATATCTTTCGTTTTTGAATGCGATAAATGCACCTTGAGCATCTTTCAATGGCACTGAACATTTAACCCAGAAATTACAACCAGTCAAGTCATCAGTAATTTTTGTTGAAGATGTAATCTCTTTAGTTGTATAAGGATATTCAAATACTTTGAGAGACTTAAATGTTTTAGGATCATTTGGATCTGTCATTGCTCCTACTGTTATCTTACGAGCGCAACCTTTATAGCTATAACCATTAGTTGCTTCAGGGTCAATATTTTCAATTGAAACAAGCCCTGTATTAGCATTATGAGTAACACATCTCATCCAAAATGTGAGATAAAGTGAATCCATATCACCTTCAAACAATGGTAATGCTAAATAACCACCTGCATAAGGATCATACCAAGCTGGATTAAATTTATCGTTTACCTTATTTGGATCAACTGTTCCTTTTTGAGTAAACTTAATAGCTTTAGATGTAGCTCCACCAGTACGATCATATACTTCTTTGTCATTTTGAACCAATTTAGGTCTTGGATATTTATAAATATCCTGTGTAGGTTGTTGGTGAGATACTACATAGCAATTAGAGAAATCTTCTTCTTCATCGTATGTATAAACCACATCAGTTGCAATTGGATCACAAGGAGTTTTGAATTCAATAGGACCAACCCATTTACCTACACCTTCGCTACAAAGGGTAGCTACATAAGCACGATATGATGTCATTCCGCTCAAACCTGTAGCTTTAACAGAAGTAGTTTGTACTGTATCAACAAAGACAAAATCAGTTAATGTACCAATTTCACCTTCCAATTGGTCAGTAACCTTAACAATGTATTCTGCTTTAGTTTCCATTGTTTCCCATGCCAAGTCAACAGATTTATTATCAAATCCTTTCATGACAAAATTCAATGGAGCTGTACAATTTTGACGTTCAATTCTGATATCATCAATTGCGCCCGAACGTATAAAGGTTTCACCTTCACGTCCCTCTTGGTTATGCCAGAAGAATACCAAATTATAAATACCAGCAATATCTTCTTCAATAACAACTTCAGCAGTATATGTGCTCCAACCATCATTACCTGACAACATAGTCATCTTTTCACCCGCTGAAAGTTCGATACAGTACGAAGGAACTCCCATAAAATTAAGTTCATATTGTCCTGACACACCATAAACATTGAAGTCACCAGGTTTAAATGTTGAAGTTGATGGAATCAAAACCGCTTTTATATAATCTTCAGGCTCTTTACCTCCACCAAAACCAGTACAAGTCCAAGAATAACTGATATTATAAACACCTTTGTCAAAATTAATTGTACGATAAGCCCAAGAGTAAGATTGAGGCATAAGTGACTCTTTTTCTTTACCTTCCTCTTTATCTTTTCCTTCCTCTTTGCCCTCTTTTCCTAAGAAGTTGAAATATTTCATTGAAATTCCACCGTCATAAGAAATATACAACGCATCATCTGTAGCTTCTTTAGTTTCAGAAACCTCAAATGCACCATCTACACCGATATACCATTTGTCAGTTTGTCCTTCTTGTACAAACTCCCATAAAGCATTCTCTTCTGAATCTTCAAAATCACAGATATAAGGCATTTCTTTAACAAATCCTTTAAGAGTTGTACGTGTATCAACATAACTCCAAGGAGAAACAGCAGTATCATTACAGAATGCACGTACATAGACGTCATAAGTAGTTGCAGGAGCAAGACCTTTAGCCTCACCAGTTCTACTAGTAAATTCTGTAACTATGCCATCATCATAGATTGGATCAAAACCAACTTCACCACATTTGAATTCAAACTTAACTCCACCATCATGTGAGAAAGAGAAAGTCAAAGATGTATCAGAATGATTAACAAATCTGAAATTATAAGGTCTTGGACAATCTGGAATTTTTTCAATAATGATATCATCAAGATAAACGCGAGCCTGCTTAACATTCAAAGCAAAATCAGTCATAAAGGCAACATGTTTACCAGAACCTGCATAATTTGTAAAATAGAGTTCTCTCTTAACAAATGAACCACTAACTTGAACAGTATCAACTGGAACAAACGAACCTTGAATATCTTCAATATTCTCAACAACACCAACAATCAAATAAGGCTCTTTATTATAAGCAGAAGAATTTGTATATGATCTCGCAAAAAGAGTAACCATGCAAGTATTCAAACTATCCACATCAATCTCTTCAGTTACAAGATAAGTATAAGCATCTGCAGCTTTAGCATCCAAACAAACACTACTTGAACCAGTGTTAGCATAAGTTACAACTGAAGGATAATCAGTATTACCTGCAGTATAAAGACCATTCCAACATTGAGGCATAAGACCAACTTCTGTTGTTGAAGTTGCATAAACACTCTCAAAACCTTCGATGAATGGCAAAGTAATCTTATTCGAACAAGAAGTACGAACCATCTTAACAGTTGACCATTCGCTCCAATTATTATCTTTACATGTTGAGCGAACATATACGTAATAATCTGTATTAGGTTTAAGATTGTTAAGTGTTGTAGTATTTGCAGTTACATCGATTGCAGTTTTATTAGCAAGCTCATCTTCCAATAAGAATTTATTAGAACATACAACTTGGAATGGTGCATTACCAGTGAGATTCAAATCAAATGATTTGTCTGCAACATTAGTAGCCTTAACACCAGTATGACATTCTGGAACGAAACCATAAGAAATATCATCAATATAAACGATATTGCTCTTACTAAATTCAGAAACAAAGATTATATATTTACCATAATTTCCAAGGTAGTCACCATCATATTTCTCAAATGTCACTTCATAAGGACGCCATTCTAAACCAAAGTTCAAAGTATCAATAGCTTCGAATGTTGCAAGGTTAGATGGATTTGTAACTACACCGACAATAATAGAGTGAGCATATTTATCAGAGGCATACGTTTTGCTTGGAGCAGCACCCCAGAATTTCAAACGTACATCTTTAATATCGTCGATATCCAAACGAGGGCTTACAACATAAGCGCCATTGAAGACTGCAGATGCACTAACTTCTGTACGAATCTTCAAAGAGACTAAACCACCTTTATTTGCATATTCACGAGTACAATAAGGGATATAAGCTGAATTGGTCATTGATGTATTATTACCAACCAAATAACAATCAGGAGCAACACCTTCTGCAAAGAACTCAAAATCTTCAACTTTTAAATCATTTGGAGTTTGAGGTTGACAGTTTGTACGCAAAGTTATAACGCGTGACCAAACACCAACTTCATCATCACAAATAGCTCTTACATAAACATAATAACCTGTATTTGATTCAAGATTTTGAATAGTACAAGGATTTGAAGTTACAGTATCAACTCTAAATACCAAGTCATCATCAATTTTAGATTCAGCAAGTTGGTCATTAGTCAATTTTTGTTTTGCTAAAAGAACAGCCCATTTATTATTTACAGCTGGTGATTGCCAAGACAATTTAGCATAATCAAACGAGATATCTTCAATCTTAACATTTTCAGGACGAGCACAAGTTTGAATTTCTTCAACAACAATATTATCAAGATAATAAGCCGCCCAAGTTGTCACTTTTGTTGATATTTTGAATGCAATATATTCACCTGCACCTTTATATTCATCTAAAAGCACAATCTGATTACACCATTTATTTGCAAGTTCACCATTCATAGGAATAGACTTAATAACCTCAAATGTTGTAGAGTCATTAGGGTCTGTCATCGCTCCCACCAAAATAGAATAATTAGTTTGACCAGAGTAAAGATCAAATGTTACTTGAAGTTCTTTAACTGGTTTTTCCATTTTTGGCAAAGCCACATATCTATCTTGATAACCTGAACGACTAGTATTATTGATAAGATACAACATTTTAGTTTGGTTGCCATCTTTCGCACTTGTAGGTTGTTCAATATATGGGAAATAATAATATATATCTCTATTAGGATCTAAGTAAGCAAATTGTTGTGTATACATACATTCCGGGAAGTCTTTAACTGAACCTTCTGTTGAAGCCACATAACGTTCAAAGTCTTCTGTATAAGGCAATTTTTCATAACCTTTACATTCGGTCATATATTCATCAACAAAAGTCCATTCGCCACCTTTAGTACCACAAATACTACGGATAGAATAATAATATTTTACATTTGGATATTCCAAATTTTTAACCGTAATAGAATTTGCATAAAGAGTATCATTATAAAGGTAAGCAATTTGATTTGCAGCATCACCTTCCATTTCATCTGTCGTGTGTTTTGTAGCGAACAAACGGAACACCCATGCGTCTGCACCATTAGCATCCCAACTAAATTTCACTTCTGATGGATCTTCAGGTGTAGCAACAATCTTAATGTTGGTAGGAGATGCACATTCAGGAATTGCTGTATATTTCACGTCGTCAACATAGAATGAGTTGTATGCAGATTTACCAACAACAGCATCGCCCAAACTCAAAACAGCGAAGAATTTACCTTTTATATTTGTGTATTTATCCAAATCATAGAAAACATATCTACCTACACCTTCATTCAACGGAATTGTATCAATAGCTTCGAAAGTAGTAATGTCATTTGCAACCGACATAAAACCAACAACAGCCTCTGCTAATTTATAAGAATCCTCAGGATTTGCAATATAGAAAGAAATACGTGTAGTATCAAAATCCAATTGAAGTTCTGGGAAAACCAATGCTGCATAAGCACCTGCATAAGTTTGATTACCAACTCTTAATTGATAAACAAATTTAGAAGGTGCAGTTTCAGAATAACTATTAGAAGTTTGAACAGGAGAAGAAGAAGTTGCATATAAATAATTAAAGAAAGAAATAGTTCCTTTTGGCAAATAAGATCCAAGAGACTTGTTTCCATGTCTTACTTGATATGCATATTTTGTATTACTTGGAGAAGAAGCAGCATCATATCCATCAGCAAGAGCATAAGGTAAAGCTGTAACTTTGTCAAGTGTACGAATATATTTCACATCACTCCATTCACCAGCATTTTTATCGTCACAACCACGAACATAAACACAATATTCAGTAGAAGTTTCCAATCCGTCAATAATAGCATGATTAGCTATTTTTTTACCACTTACATTAGCAACAGAATCTATTTGATTCTTAGCCAACTCAGTCTTAGAAATAACTACATCATAAGTTGCATAAGGAGCATCGAAGTCAAACTTAACAGAAGTAGCTGTAGGAAGAAGCATCGAGAACTCATTTACTTTCATAAATGTTGGACGATAACCAACTGTCAAATTATCAAACACAAAACAGTTGCGATATGAGAAATTCGACATGAAAGCAATATATCTGCCTGTACCTTTATAATTTTCGAAAGAGACAAAACGATGTTCTTTATTTTGAATATACTTAGTATAAATTGTATCAACAGGCTCAAATGTATTCATATCTGTAGGGTCTTCAACAAGACCTACAATAATATCAAATTTTTCTGCATTATAGTTGTATGTCCATAAAGACAAATACAAATCCTCTACATTAACAGTATCTCTAAGTTTAGGCATTACTGCATAAGCATAAGAATTTTCAGGGATATAAGGTATATTACTAGTTCCTGAATAATAATTATCACCATAGAAACACAATGCATAATCACCTGTAGTTGAATAAGAAGCCAAAGATGAAGTACGGTTTGTATTAATGAAAGGCTTATAAGCATCTTCAGCAGCACCATAATTCCAAGTTGTCATCCAACTAGGATGAGCATGTGTTGCTTCCATTTCAAAATCCACTTCATAAGGTTTATCATAAGTGAAATCCATATAGTTAACTGTAGTAAACGAATCTACAGCCCATTCACTATACTCACCATAACAATCCGAACGCATATAGTAATAGTACTTCACATTAGGTTGAAGACCTTTTACTACATACGTATTTACTTGTTGCAAAAACACATCACAAATATCAGCTTTAAGCGACGCATCTTCAAGTTGTTCTGGAGTAAGAGCAGTAGTTGAAACTTTAAGAGCGAAACCTTTAACGTCCCAAGAACCTACCCAAGAGATACGAACAGAATCACTTGTTTGATCGCCAATAGTCATTTCGTCTGGAGCAAAGCAGTTAGGAGCAGAACGGAGTTCCACTTTATCCAAAACGACACCTCTACCAAGATTATCTACAGCCTCAAATGCAATTTGGAAATATTCAACACCACCAAGAAAAGCCAAAGACAAAGTATCTTGAGACCATTTAGAAATGTATTTATCATACTCATAAAGTTTAGCCCAAGGACCATCAGCTTTAGTTCTATACAACACTCTCAAAACGTCAAAGTCATTTGTCCATCTGTCTTGAGCATGCGCAAAAACAAGAATAGGGTCCGCTAATCTAGCAAAGCTAACTTTGCCTTCTTCTACTTTACACAAATCCGGAGTAATCAAACGAGTTACCGAATTTGTAGTAATGTTTGTGTCGGCAGAGAATCTCAAACGAGCATTTCCATCAAAAGCTCCATTTGGATAAGTTCCTCCTGTTTCTTTCACCCAATGAACGTTACCAGAAACACACTCCTGAGTCCAACCTTCAGGAATACCATTTTCAAAACTTTCATCAAAAATACTTGCATACTCCTGAGAGGAAAGAAGAAACGGAACAAACAAAATTGCCAATAAAGCAATCATTTTGTGTAATGTTCTTTTCATAGTTTTAAATTTTAAATTAAACAATAATATATATAAATAATGTGAATTTTCGAATGCGAAATAATCCAATTAAATATTAGTTCGCAAAGTTATAAAAAAATATTTAAAAAACAGTCATAAAAATGAAAAATTATATAAATATATCAAAAAATATTGCAATCCTACAAGCAATAATCGCAAAAACAGGAAAAAATAAAAAAAAATGAGGCTGTGTCGGAATTTTGACACAGCCTCACATTTAAATCATGAATTAATCTTTATTTCACAACTACTTTAGTAATTGTATTATTAGATTTCACAACATAGACACCTTTTACAAGTTTACCATTCATTGAGGTAACATCTTGTCCTGTAATTGCAAAAATTTGATATTCTCCATCTACAACAATCATACCATCTCGCGCATAAATATTTGCCACCTCTACAGTTTCGACACTTGACATATCACTTGAAACAACATAATTTAATACAATCTCTTTGTTACAAGTTACTGATGTTTCAGACTCAGAAAAATATACAATACCTTCAAGAATTGTAATTTGATAAGTATCTGCATCAACAATTGATTCTGCGCCAAACATTTCTGAAGCAACAAAAATACGCAATGCATTAGGTTTACCTTCAACTGCTGACCATTTCATTGGTGCTTTTGTTTCAAACATAGAACCTTGTTCTTCTGTTTCAACGCTATATGCGCAAGGCAACCAGTTGAAGCCATTAAATGCTACATCTTTTACAATTATTTTCTCATAATCAGGGAACGTAATCACAACCTCACGAATCTCTTCTAATATAGAATTATTTTCTGGCGACACAGTATATTTCGCATCAATAGGCTCTATTGTATTTACATTATCATTTTTAATTGAAAAATTCAACTCATATTTTTGATCATTATAAACCCTTTCCTTACCATCACGTTTTGGATTGAATAATAGATCACCTTCATCAATCACAATACGATAATTACCTTGTTTAACATAAGCACCATCTACTAAAGTCGTATAACCTTTATCTTCTGTCGGAGCGTAAGTAACAGACAACTTATCTGTTTTAGAATTCAAATAACCACTCTCAACTGGACTAAGCACTCCATCTTCACCAACCTCATAGAATAATACATTTGTTACTGTATTTTGCGCTCTTACCTCTGTAACCTCTACTCCATCTAATTTACGACCAACTGAATCAACTCCCGCAAACGTAGCTGTTACTTCTGAAAAAGATTCCAATACTGCACCCTCTTCTATACTCCAAGTAACAGTAACACCTGTTTCCTCTTCTGGATTTTCAACATCGCCTCCTCCTGTTGAAATATATTCTCCTAAAATAAAATCTTCCTCTGAAGCATACATCATTGCAAATTCTGCATCTGCTTTCAATGTCCACAAATTGTTTGTTCCATCATAAATCAATGGGAAAGAAGAACCTATTTCATTGCTTTCCGCACCATAACAAGCAACTTCAACGTATGAATATGTTCCTTCTGGTACTATAATTTCCCAAACGCCATCACTCAATTTTGTTGCATCAGAAAAAACTTGATATGTTTGTTCAAAAAAACCTTTAACACTAACACCTGTATTCCAAAGTGCATGTTTAGTAAAATCGAAATACAATTTCATGCCACCTGCTAAATCAGCAGCAAATGCAGTCATAGCAAAAAGCATAGCTACAAAAAAAAGAGTAATTTTTTTCATAACAAAACTATATTAAAAATTTAAACAATAAAAAATAGACAACAATTTACAAAATCAGCAAATAAATTAAGCATTTTTACCGCAACAATTTTTGTATTTCTTGCCAGAACCACAAGGGCAAGGCTCATTACGACCTACTGTTTTCTCTGCATGAACAGGTTGTGTAACCTGATGCTCACGCGTGTCACGTTGTCCTGCGCGTTGAATGTCGGTCATATCTTGTTTGTTTGCGCTATAGCGGCTATAATCCTGACGGCGTTCTGCCTCTGCTTTACGCACTTGGTCTGGCTCACGAACTGGAATTTGCGCACGCATCAACACTGAAGTCACTTTACGATTCATCTCGTTAAGCATAGCTCCAAACAAATTGCTTGACTCAAGTTTATAAATCAATAATGGGTCTTTTTGTTCGTATGTAGCATTTTGTACCGAATGTTTCAACTCATCAAGTTCACGAAGATTTTCTTTCCAACCTTCATCAATAGCGTGAAGAAGTATTGCTTTTTCAAATGCCTTAACTACTGCTTTCGATTCTGTTTCGTATGCCTCTTTGAGCACTACTGGCACATTATACATACGTTTACCATCAGTGATAGGAATCAAGATTTTTTCGTATTGTGCACCTTGATTTTCATACACATGTTTAATTACTGGATTTGCAACCTCAGCCATTTTGTCCATTTTACGAACAAATACTTCGTATGCTGCCTCAGCAACGCGATCAACCAATTTATCAACTTTCATTCCTCGGAATTCCTCTTCTGTCACTGGCGCATCCATCGCAAACACTGCAAGCATATCATTTTTAAACCCATCAAAATCATTAGCTTGTTGGTTGTTGCTAACAATCATATAGGCAGTATCATAAAGTGTATTGACAATATCAACGCCAATACGTTCACCCATAAGTGCATGACGACGACGAGCATAAATCACTGTACGTTGTTTGTTCATCACGTCGTCATATTCAAGAAGACGTTTACGAATACCGAAGTTATTCTCTTCTACTTTTTTCTGAGCACGTTCAATAGATTTAGAAATCATTGAGTGCTCAATCATTTCGCCCTCTTGGAAGCCCATACTATCCATCACCTTAGATATACGTTCTGAACCAAAGAGACGCATCAAATTATCTTCGAGCGAAACAAAGAAAACAGATGAACCTGGGTCGCCTTGACGACCAGAACGACCACGCAACTGACGGTCAACACGACGGCTCTCATGACGTTCTGTACCAATAATTGCAAGACCACCGGCTGCTTTTACCTCAGGAGTGAGTTTAATATCGGTACCACGACCAGCCATATTTGTTGCGATAGTAACAGTGCCTGCACGACCTGCTTCGGCAACAATATCCGCCTCTTTTTGGTGTAACTTAGCATTCAATACGTTGTGAGAAATCTTACGAATTGTGAGCATACGGCTCAAAAGTTCAGAAATCTCAACCGATGTAGTACCCACAAGCACAGGACGACCTGCTGCTACCAACTCTACAATCTCTTCGATTACGGCATTATATTTTTCGCGTTTAGTTTTATAAACACGGTCTTCCATATCGATACGCGCAATAGGACGATTTGTAGGAATTACTACAACATCGAGTTTGTAGATATCCCAAAATTCGCCTGCTTCGGTCTCCGCTGTACCTGTCATACCTGACAATTTGTGATACATACGGAAATAATTTTGGAGTGTAATAGTTGCAAATGTTTGTGTTGCTGCCTCTACTTTCACGCGCTCTTTTGCCTCGATTGCTTGGTGAAGACCATCGCTATAACGACGACCATCCATAATACGACCTGTTTGCTCATCAACAATCATTACTTTATTGTCCATCACTACATATTGATCGTCTTTAGCAAAAAGAGTATATGCTTTAAGCAATTGATTTACTGTATGTACACGTTCTGATTTAATCGAATAATCTTGAAGTGCTGCATCTTTTTTCTCTTGTTTTTCTTCATTTGTAAGAGCAGATTTTTCGATTTCGGCAATCTCAGCACCCACGTCAGGCAACACAAAGAAATTAGGGTCTTCGGTCGAACGTGTCATCGTATCAATACCCTTATCGGTCAATTCGATAGAATTGTGTTTTTCGTCAATCACAAAGAGAAGTGGATCTGTAGCTATATGCATGTGTTTGTTGTTTTCTTGCATATAGAACTCTTCTGTTTTGATAAGGATTTGTTTGATACCTGGTTCAGAAAGGAATTTAATCAACGCCTTATTTTTAGGCATTGCTTTATATGAACGGAAGAGAGCCAACGCACCTTCTTCGTTAATGGTCTTATCTTCATTACCAATTTTTGCACGAGCTTCGGCAAGAAGTTGAGTTGCCATAGTTGTTTGTTGTTTAACCAACACTTCAACACGAGGGCAATACTCTTCGAACATTTGGTCTTCGCCTTTTGGTACAGGACCAGAGATAATCAATGGAGTACGTGCATCGTCAATCAACACAGAATCGACCTCATCGACAATAGCATAATTATGTTTGCGTTGCACGAGGTCAATTGGTGCTGATGCCATATTATCACGAAGATAGTCGAAACCAAATTCGTTGTTTGTACCGAATGTAATATCGGCATTATAAGCACGACGGCGTTCTTCTGAATTAGGACGATGCTTGTCGATACAATCTACGCTCAATCCGTGGAACATATAGAGAGGTCCCATCCATTCCGAGTCACGTTTAGAGAGGTAATCATTGACAGTAACCACATGCACGCCATTACCTGTCAGTGCGTTAAGGAATACAGGCAATGTTGCTACAAGAGTTTTACCTTCACCAGTTGCCATTTCGGCAATTTTACCTCTATGCAAAACCACACCACCAAACAATTGCACATCATAGTGAATCATATCCCATTTGTGCATATTGCCACCAGCTTCCCATTCGTTACTATAAATAGCCTTATCGCCTTCTATTGTGACAAAATCGTGTTTAATAGCAAGTTGACGATCGAAATCTGTGGCAGTAACCTCAATAACATCATTTTGTGCAAAACGACGTGCGGTGTCTTTTACGATAGCAAATACCTCTGGTAATACTTTATCTAATTCTACTTCGAACGTATCAAGTATTTTCTTATCAAGTTTATCTATTTCACTATAAAGCGACTCGCGTTTATCAAGCTCTGTGTGCTCTACCTCTGCACGAATTTCTTCGATACGAACACGCTCTTTGGCCACTGCATCTTGCAATTGTTGACGTATAGCAGCAGTACGAGCACGAAGTTCATCATGCGAAAGTTTTTCTATTGTTGGATAAATCTCTTTTATCTTATTTACAACAGGCGACACCTCTTTCAAGTCGCGTTGTGCTTTGTTACCAAATATTTTGGTTAAAAA
>JAZRJN010000015.1:0-10873 GCA_045645785.1 Candidatus Aphodosoma sp.
GGGATAGTTTTTGTTGGAGCTTTGTCGATAGAGCCGTCGAGGATTGCGTCGATGATACCACGAGTATCTTTGATAGAGATACGTTTGCCAGTACCGTTCCAGCCAGTGTTTACGAGGTAAGCAGTTGCGCCAGAAGCTTGCATTTTCTTAACGAGTTCTTCACCGTATTTAGTTGGGTGGAGTGAGAGGAATGCTGCACCGAAGCAAGCTGAGAATGTAGGAGTTGGCTCTGTGATACCGCGTTCTGTACCTGCGAGTTTAGCTGTGAAACCAGAAAGGAAGTAGTATTGTGTTTGTTCTGGAGACAAGATAGATACTGGAGGCAATACACCGAATGCGTCAGCTGAAAGGAAGATAACTTTCTTAGCAGCAGGAGCTTTTGAGCCTGGTTGGATGTTGTTGATGTGGTGGATTGGGTAAGAAACGCGAGTGTTTTCTGTTACGCTCTTATCAGCGAAGTCGATTTTGCCGTTTTCGTCAACTGTAACGTTTTCGAGAAGGGCATCGCGACGGATTGCGTTGTAGATATCAGGTTCGCTGTCTTTGTCGAGGTTGATAACTTTAGCGTAGCAACCGCCTTCGAAGTTGAAAATACCTTCATCGTCCCAACCGTGTTCGTCGTCACCGATGAGTTGGCGTTTAGGGTCAGTTGAGAGGGTAGTTTTACCTGTACCTGAAAGACCGAAGAAGATAGCTGTTTCGCCTTTTTCGTTAGTGTTTGCAGAGCAGTGCATTGAAGCCATGCCACGAAGTGGGAGGAGGTAGTTCATGATTGAGAACATACCTTTTTTCATTTCACCGCCGTACCATGTGTTGATGATTACTTGTTCGCGGCTTGTGAGGTTGAATACAACTGCAGTTTCTGAGTTGAGACCGAGTTCTTTGTAGTTTTCTACTTTTGCTTTAGAAGCGTTGAATACTACGAAGTCTGGTTCGCCGTAGTTAGCAAGTTCTTCTGCTGTAGGGCGGATGAACATGTTAGTTACGAAGTGTGCTTGCCAAGCTACTTCCATGATGAAGCGCACTTTGAGGCGTGAGTTGGCATTAGCACCGCAGAATGTATCAACTACATATAATTTTTTGTTAGAAAGTTCTTTGACTGCGAGGTCTTTAAGAGCATTCCAAGTGTTTTGAGTAACTGGTTTGTTGTCGTTTTTATACTCGTCAGAAGTCCACCATACAGTGTTTTTGCTGACTTCGTCCATTACGAAGAATTTGTCTTTAGGTGAACGACCAGTGTAAACGCCTGTCATTACGTTAACGGCGCCGAGTTCAGTAACTTGACCTTTGTCGAAACCTTCGAGACCTGGTTTTGTTTCTTCAGCGAAGAGTACATCGTATGATGGGTTGTGAAGAACTTCTACCGCACCATTGATGCCATACTTAGATAAATCGATATTTGCCATATTTAAAAGTTTAGAGTTTATAGATTAGAGTTTACTTAAGCCTAAGACGATTGGATAGTCTTTGACTTTTGAAATGCAAAATTACAAAAAAAAATCGAGATAAAAAAGAAAAAACGAAATAATTCTTGTATTTTGTACAAAAAGACTTTTTGCGAGTCTTGTTTTTTGTGTTTTAAGGGATGACTAATTTGTAGCCTTTGCCGTGTATGTTAATAATTTCAACTTCTGGGTCGTCTTTGATGATTTTGCGTAGTTTAGTAATATATACGTCCATACTGCGAGCATTGAAATAGTTGTCTTCTACCCAGATTGTTTTGAGAGCGTAGTTGCGTTCGAGGATGCTATTTGCATTTTGCACGAGAAGAGCGAGTAGTTCGCACTCTTTAGTAGTAAGTTTTACGATACCTTTTTCTGTGGTTAGTGTTTGTTTTTGTATGTCGAAAGTCATACTACCAAGTTTGAATTCACTGCCATTTTTGTTGTGTTTGCCGCTGAAACGACGCATAATAGCTTCAATACGGAGGAGCATTTCTTCCATAGAGAAAGGTTTTGTGATATAGTCGTCGGCACCAATTCTGAATCCTTCAAGGACATCTTCTTTGAGAGATTTTGCGGTGAGGAACACTATAGGTACGATTCCGTTGACTTTACGGATGTCTTGGGCTAGTGTAAATCCGTCTTTTTTAGGCATCATCACGTCGAGGATGCAAAGGTCGAATTTTTCGTTTGTAAATAGCTGATAGCCAGTCTCCCCATCAGGGGCAAGGATTACATCGTAATTTTTGGCTTGAAGATATTCGCGAAGAAGCATGCCTAAGCTTTCATCGTCTTCGCAAAGAAGAATTTTTGTTTTTTTCATAATTATTTGAGTCAATAGTCTAAAGTCAACAGTCAACAATCTGTTGTGTTATGTTGGTTGTTGATTATTGGTTTATATTTCGATTGTTTTAAGATCTATAACGAATTTCGTGCCAATGTTTGGTTCTGATTCTACTTTTATGTTTCCTTTGTGTAGTTTTATGATTTTTTTAACGTAGGATAATCCGAGTCCGAATCCTTTTATGTCGTGACGATTTCCTGTTGGAACACGGTAGAATTTGTCGAAAATGTGTTTTTGGTATTCTTTTTTTATGCCAATTCCGTTGTCTTCAACAGAAATGTATAGACGATCTTTGTCATTCCATGTGGATATAGTTATTATTATTGGGGTATCTTCTCTTGAGTATTTAACGGCATTATCCAATAGGTTGTAGATGATATTCCCAAAGTGCATTTCGTCAATTTCTACAAAAGCGTTGTGCGCATGTAGCTCGGTGTAAAGGTTGCCACCTTTTGAATTGACTTTTAGTGAATAGTTTTCTGCGATAGTTTGGATTATTTCGTTTATGTTATTTTCTTGTAATTCTATTTTGATGTCTTTACGTTCGAAAACAGACATTTGTAGTACTTTATCGACCAAAAATGTTAATCGTTTTGTTTCATCTCGAATGATTTTTGATATATGGTCAAGCATTTGTGGTGATTTAGATACAGCAGAGTCGCTAAGCATTTGTGATGCAAGAGATATTGACGCCACAGGTGTTTTTAGTTCGTGGGTCATATTGTTGATGAAGTCGTTTTTTATTTCGTTTAGTCGTTGTTGATGTAATATGTACCATATTGTAAAAGAACATATTATTAATAGCAATATTGATACAGTTAGCGGTGGGTATAGGATTTTGAAATTGGGTATATATTCGCTTTCTTTATTTGGAAAGTATATGTATAAATAGTATGGAGTAGAGGTGTATTTATCGGAAGGGAAAAGTTGTTGTTTGTAACAATCTTTAGAGGTAATGTCAAATGTTTTTTCGTTGAATCGATAGATATTTTTACATTTATTGTCGCTTATAGCAAAATGGTATTCGCTGGAAATGCCATTTTGTTCAAGATTGTATGTTAGTTGGTCGCGTAGATAATAAGGGTCAATACGTGTAGTTATATCGCGATTGAGAGATTCTTTGAATAATTTTGCGGTTGCTATTTCGATTAAACTTCTTACTTGTATGAATCTTTTGTATTGTTTTTCGTTGTATTTCTGAGTGGCAGCAGAAATAGAAGTATTTGGTTTTGTTGTGTTTAATAAATTGTTGTTGGCAGTGATGATTGAGTCAATGTGTTGTTCGATTATATTTTGTATGTTTTCGCTACGAACTTGGTTTATTGCATCTTTTGCTTTTTTTGCTTCGGGTGTATCGTTTTTAAAAGATTCATCAATATAAGTCATTACCTCTGCTTCTTCTATTGATTTTACTGTGCGGTAAAGACTTCGTTGTACGGCATCAGAAAATTGTTTGATTATTATGGTTCGGGTGTGATTTACAAACCCAAATTGGTACCATAGCAGTAGTGTGAAAGCTATAGCAATTAGTCCAAAGAAGAGCCAAAATGTATTTTTTGTTTGTTTTTTTAACATAGGAGTTCAAATTATGGTGCAAAGTTATAAATTTATTTTTTATGTTAAAAATGTTTTTATAAAAATTAACATAAAAAATAAATTTTAACTTTAATTTAATAGAATAAATGGGGGATTTTAAGAATTGATGATTTAAAATTAATTTTTTTTTTAAGTATGGAACTTGTTATTTTTTTGATTTGAATAGTAGAGTCCCGATTACTATAGGTGTGCCACAGTTGAGAGTCCAAAGAAGTGTGGATGCAAGAGCAATGGTTGGGGTGGTTGTGCAGAAAGGTGTAAGTATGAGAATTGCGTAACTACTGCGTGTTGCGGCTTCTGATGCTACAATTGTTGGCGTGATTGTTGAAAGGAGATATATTGTTGGAATTGATATGAATGATTGCCATATTGTAATATTGATGTCGAAAAATCGCAACATTAGGAATAGTTGTGTACAAAATATGCTGAATCGTAGTAAGGAAAAGATACTTAATATTAAAAGTTGTTGTATTTTGATGGAAGCTAAAATTTGTAATATGTTTTTTATTTTTTGGATATTGATTTTGTCTATGTTGATGTTTTGTGCAATAGTTGGTATAGAAAAAATTAGTGTTGTTGTAGCTATGCATATTGCACTTGCTAGTAAGATGTATTGGTTGTTATAGGTTTCTGTTTGATATTGAGATATGTAGATGGCAGATGTAAAAAGTCCGACGATGATGATAACAAGAGATAACGTCCATGATGAAATAAATCCCATTATAGTCCCAATGGTTTTATTACCTGATTGTAATGATGTGGTTCGTGTTGGAAAATCTCCTAATCTATTTGGTGTTGCAATGGCTCCAACTTGTCCTCTGAGTGTTGCAATTATGGCTTTTTTTAGTGATATTTTTTCTATTTGAGATACCGCATATTTCCATTTTATTGATTCAGATAAAATGTTTAGTGGCATTAACAGGATACATATTACTAAATAGAACCAATGGGAAGATATATTGTTTGAAAAATGAGAAATTAGTGTTTCATATTCGTTGTATGTTGCGAGTTTGTAGATAACTACCATATAGGCAATTATTACAATCATGTAAGTGAATATTTTGTACAACGAAAATTTCATTTGAGTTTATGTTTAGACCATCAACTATTGACTATTGACTTTTTTACGCTTTGAATGTAAAATATTTTTGCATTAAGAAACTGAAAATGGTAGTTATGCCTGTGGTGAGCATTTTCGACGGAGTAGGGTAGAAATGGCATGCTTCTACGAAGAATTTCAAGCACACATAGTTGAGCAAGATGCACATGCCCACTACGAATAGGTAGCGCACGAGTTGCGACCAGCCTCGCATTTCTGACTCTTTGAAACTGATGTATCTGCCCAACCAAAAACCGCTGAAGAATGTTATAGGGAAAGTGAATATGAATGATGCGATGTGGGCACTGATGGCTATAGGCCCGATGTGCAACACATTGTGGCAGAATACGAAATTGTAGAAAACGAAATATAATACCCAGTCAAAAACCATATTTGCGCCACCCGAACATCCATAGCGAAATAGTTGATAAGGGATATATTTTTTGAATGGGATATATACAAAATCAATGACAGCGAGTATGATTCTTTGTAAAAAACGATTGACTGGGTGCATTTTTTTTGTCTTTTCTTTGGTCATTTGCTTAAAAATAGTTACTTTTGCACTTTAAAAATGGTGTCTCTGTAAATATTTTGCAAAGATAACTAAAAATGCACAATGCACAATGCACAATGTATAATTTTTTGAAGATGTCGTTTGTTGACTATCGACTGTAGACCGTTGACTATATATTATGGAAGTTAGAGCAAAGAAACATTTAGGGCAACATTTCCTAACCGATTTGCGTGTAGCGCAGCAGATAGCTGAGTCGCTACCGATTGCCGAGCCAACTCGAGTTATCGAGATTGGTCCAGGTATGGGTGTGCTCACACAGTTTCTTTTGCAAAACCCTAATATCAACCTGACTGCCATTGAGATTGATACAGAGTCGGTGGTTTATCTCAAAGAGCATTACCCTCAGTTGCACGTTGTCGAAGGCGATTTTCTTCGTCTAAATCTTGATACAATTGTTGGCGATGGTCCATTCATGGTCATTGGCAACTATCCTTATAATATTTCGAGCCAAATATTTTTCAAAGTTCTCGAACATCGTGACCGCATACCCGTCTGTTCGGGTATGATACAAAAAGAGGTTGCTGAGCGTATCGCTGCGCCTCATGGCTCAAAAACATACGGCATTACATCAGTGCTTTTGCAAGCATTTTACGATATAGAATATCTTTTTACTGTTCACGAGCACGTGTTTAATCCGCCTCCAAAGGTGAAATCTGCAGTTATTCGCATGACGCGTAACACAAAGCAGAGCCTCGGATGTGACGAAAAACTCTTCATTAGTGTGGTTAAAACAGCATTTAACCAACGACGTAAGACTATGCGTAATTCGTTGAAACCACTTATGCAAGGGCGTGCAATGAACGAAGAGGTTTTCAATAAGCGACCAGAACAACTCTCGGTTGCCGAGTTTATCGACCTCACTAATCTTGTACAACAGATTCTTAGTCAGCCTCCGTCGTGTTGAATGAGGAATTAGGAGTTAGGAGTTAGGAATGTTTATTTCCTTGTCCTTTTACCTTTATTGAATTTCAACTTTCAACTTTCAATTTTCAACTTGAATGTATGTCTGAACTAAGAATATTCTATCGCGATAATGGCCGTATCAAAATCGGCAAAACTATGGACACGCTCAAAGACGTGTCGCTCACTGATATTATTTGGATTGACCTAAATGACGTAACTGTCGAAGTCGAAAGCGAACTTGAGCAATTCCTCAAAATCTATATCCAAGAGGAAGAAGAGATGGAAGAAATCGAGATGTCGTCACGCTATATGGAGACCGAAGACAGCATCGTTGCCAATTCAAAATTTCTTCTCGATTCGTTCGAAGAGGAAACCGTCTCGTTTATTCTCAAAAATAACATACTTGTAACCGTTCGTAATCAACATCTTCGCTCGTTCAACGAGACAGTCAAGAAGATGTTTGCTAATCCGCGCAACTATCCGAGCGGTCACCATGTGCTTGTTGCTTTGCTCGAAACTCGAGTTGAATACGATGCCGACCTCATTGAGGATATGACTCGCGAAATCACTGTCCTCTCTAATCAATTGAAAGATGACGATGATGTTAGCGATGACATCCTTATCGCAATCAAAGAGTTACAAGAAAAAACAATGCTTATTCGTGAGAATATTGTTGATAAAAGTCGTGTTTGTTCAAGCATACTCCGAAGTGAACTTTTTCCATCAGAGGCAAAATCCAAACTCTCAATTATTATCAAGGATATCAACTCACTTATCGAGCATACACGTTTTTCGTTCGACCGTCTTGAGTATCTCCAAGACACTTTCCTCGGTCTTGTTAATATTCAACAAAATAAGATTATCAAGATTTTCACTATTGTCAATGTGATTTTCCTTCCGCCTACGCTTATCGCGAGTATGTATGGAATGAACTTCGAGCAGATGCCCGAACTCTCGTGGGCATACGGCTACCCATTCGCCATCGGCCTCATGGTTCTCACCGTTGTGCTCATCCTCCTCTATTTCCGCATCAAAAAGTGGATGTAATTTAAGGAGTAAGGATTAAGGAGTAGGGAGTAAAAGGTATCTTCAAATCTGTCTTTATTGTCGAGATTTTACGGAGTAAAATAGAGACCATTATGTAAAGAGAAAATTATGTTCTTCTGTTAAAAAAATCACAAGGCATGTACTTAAAAAAACAAAGTCAACCAACCGAAAATCAAACAAAACAACCAAACAAATTTGTCCAATAAATAAGGTTTGTACTTCTGTTAAAAAAAAATAACTTTTCATGATATACAACGAACGCACCCAACGCCACGAGCAAGTAGTAGCTTCTGCTCGTCAGATGCTCACAGCAGCGCGCACTGCGCCCAAAGCTCGTGGAGTAGATATCATCGAAGCCATTCTCGTAGAAGGCGACGACCTCAGAATCTTGGCAGACAAGATGGTCGAGATAGGCAACGAGCGCAACCGCCCATCCTTCATTCGCGACGCAGGCAATGTGCTTCAAGCCGAATGTGTTGTAGCTATCGGCACGCGCTATCAGTCACTTGGACTCAACTGTGGTCATTGTGGTTTTGCCACTTGTGCCGAACGCGAGAATTCTCAATTCTCAATTTTCAATTCTCAATTCCAAGTGCCATGTTCATTGAATAGCATCGACGTAGGCATTGCCATAGGTTCAGCATGTGCCACAGCAGCCGACCTCCGTCTTGACACCCGAGTGATGTATTCCATTGGCGTAGCCGTCGAGCAACTCGGTTGGATAGGCGAGGGCATCCATCTCACAATGGGCATCGCTGTTTCAGCTTCATCCAAAAATCCATTTTTCGACCGCCCAACAAAATAGTTTGAGTTATATATATCGAAAATCCGTTCTCACAATTCTATGAGAACGGATTTTTTTGTGTTTTTTTAGAATGTGGATTTTGTGTTTTTTGTTGATAATCAATATTTTAAGTGTTGTAGGATGCGTTAATTAGCGGTAAAATTACTAAAAAAAGGCACTTGCAAAGTGAGTGCAAACCGAGCGTAATCAAAATTTGTCTTTTCCTAAAAAAATAGACAGATTTTGGGTTATTTTCCTAAATAAATAGACATATTTTCTAAAAATATAGACATCTCTTTTCTATATTTACCCCACAGCAACCCTTAAGTAAACTGCACCGAAGAAAACCGCCACTCTCACACTAGCGAGTTGCAAAGTTCACAAACTGATAAACTGTGGACCATAGGTGTTTTTATATTCTTGATTTGGCGATGTGTATGTAGCTGATGAGTTTGTGTTAGAGATGCAGAATAGACACTGAATTTCATACGGCGACCGCTTATTCTTTTTGTGAGAATAGGCGGTTTTTTATATGTGTTGGTGTGATATGGTATGCTATGTTAGTGAAATATTTCCGACACAACTTGTCAAAACGTACTCTTCAATAAAAAATCCCTCAAAAAATATGGTGCAATCAAAATAAATCATTATATTTGTGGTGAAATATTTTTGCTATTTAACAAAAAAAGCATACATGATGATAAAAGTACAACTAAAGAGTTTTTCAACAGATCAAAATGTTTTGTCTAAAGAAGATGAAGCAGCTAATGTTTTAAAAAATATATTTGAAAAAGAATTTTCTAAATATCACGACGCCAAAGGAACATTGTATATATTAACTAGTTTGAGATTGTTTGAACAAAAACGTAATGATATTGATATTTTAGTTCTTGGATTTTTTAATAATTTTAAAATTAGAAATGTAAAAACTAAAAATTGTGGTATAGTAGAAGAATTGAATGTCAAAAGTTTTATTTGTAATATTGAGTTGAAATCTCACCCTTTCAGTAAAATAAAGCGTGAAGGATCTGATTATTTTGTTTACTACAAAGGTGTGCCTCATAACGCATCGCAACAATGTTGTGAAGCAAAGTTTTCTATAGTTAATCATCTTAAAGATCAGTTGTCTATTTCTCTTTTTGCTTGTGATATTTTGTGGTTTAGTGGATTGTCGAAAAGCGAATTGCAAAGTATGCGAGGTAATTATATAGATAATGCGTTATGTCGTGGTTTTGAAATTAAGGATTTTATTAATGTGCTACTTCAGCAAGTTGAGGTTAGATCGGATTTGTTAGGTCAATTTAGTCTTGATTGTTTTGATAGAGGAGAACAAGAATATCAGAATATAGTTGATTTATTTACACGTGAACGTAAGCCACAGGGGCTAACAAAAGGAAAATTTGAGTTATTGAGTCAAAAAAGTATAGAAATTAATAGACTTTTAGAAAATATAGGTAAAAAACTTACTATTGTCACAGGTCGAGCAGGAACAGGAAAAACAATTCAATTGCTTCAATTAGCTTTTAACCTTGCTAGTGAATATAATGATAGATGTTTAATACTTACTTATAATCATGCTCTTGTTAGTGATATTCAACGCCTTATTGACTATACGCCTATGCCGTCTAAGGTTGATGGGCATACTGTCTCAATAAGAACAATTCATTCCTTCTTTCATTCTTTAATGGATGTTGTTGGTATATCAACTCAAAATCTTAATCCGTTAAATACTACTTATAATCAGTATTATAACAATAAATTAGAAGAATTATATAAATTTATTGTTGACGTATGCGAAAAAGAGGATATAGAAACTTTAAAGGATATGGCTGAATCTCCAATAGATTGGGATTATATCTTTATTGATGAAGCTCAAGATTTTTCAGAGACGGAGAAGCAAATTTTATTTAAGGTTTATGGATCTAATAGATTGATTGTGGCAGATGGAGTGGATCAGTTTATGAGAACTGGTTGTCGTCAAATATGGGAAAGGGGTATTGATAAATCTTTGATCTGCAAACCAAGTATGATGAATTTAGAGAGACGACAAAAAGCTAATCTTGTTACTTTTGTTAATTCTTTTGCAAAAATAGCAGGTTTAGATTGGATGGTGCAAGCTAATAATTTACTCACAGGTGGAGAAATAAGAATTTATCCACAATTCACAAATAAAATATATAATGAACTAAATGAAAATTGTCAAAAGAATCAATGTGAAAATTATGATATATTGATATTAGAAACACCAAGTAAAGTTGCTGTAGATTCTAAAGGGAATAGATATTTTAAAAGTATTAATGCATATGAGAGTGCCAATATACCAGTTTTTGATGGTATAAATAATCGTAATAGAACTACATATCCAACAAAAGACCAATGTCGTGTTTATCAATATGATTCTTGTCGAGGACTTGAAGGTTGGTGTGTTGTGTGTGTTGGTTTTGATGAATTAATTGAATATAAGATGAATTCATATAAATATAGTGGGGAAGAATTGGGCTTAGATAAAGAAAAAATAAAAAAACGCAATGTTTTTTTATGGTCATTGATGCCTTTGACTCGACCTATTGATACTTTAATTATT
>JAZRJN010000016.1:0-2060 GCA_045645785.1 Candidatus Aphodosoma sp.
TTATTGCAGCTATCTCCGCCTCCGACACCTCGCGCTCCTCACTTGTGATAACATCGGGCATGCGAAGCACGGCGTTAAGAAATGAGTCTGTCGTAACATTATTCTCCACACATACCTCGCGCAACTCATTGACATAGGACTTGAATGCCTCGCGGTTGATGTGTGCCGAGGTCTCGGCTGTTGCAGCTTCGAACGACACGAAGCAGTCTACCTTACCACGCTGCAATTCGCGAGTGATGATGCTACGCATCTCCGCCTCGGCAGCGCGATATTTGCCTGGCAACTTGATAGATAGGTCGAGCTGCTTTGAGTTTAGCGAGCGTAGTTCTACGCGTATCTTTTTGTCGTCTACCATGGCCTCGCCTTTACCGAAGCCCGTCATTGACTTTATCATAGTTTCAATAGTTTTGATACAATTATTTCAATCTACAAAGATACAAAACCATCTCATAATATCAAAAAGTTTGAGCGGGTAAAAAGAAAAAAAATGGAGTAATTCTATACTCCATTTTTAATTGCTTCATTGATACGGTTCTGTAAGCACTCCATAACCTCAAAGAGTGTCAGTACATTAAAGTGTTCTTTCATAATTTTAAGAGGGCATATTAGTGGGCCTCCACAGGTCTCAATTGTAATATTATCATCGGGCTTGTTTCCCGCAAAAACCACTCTATATTCATCATTATCCCCGTAACAGAATCCGACAAATGCCCCCTCGCCCGCGTGATACTCAAAGGCATAAATACGCACCCTATCGCACACCTCACCTTCAAGACAAATCGTGAGAAGTTCTGGGTTTAGGTTTGCATCAACCCAACCATTAAGGCACTCCATATCCGTTTCAAGGACAAAATCTCCTTCCCACTCATCGGCGACCTCTACAAATCCTTTCTCCCGAATAAAGCCTTCGGCATCTTGAACGCCATTTACATAAGTTCTGTAAATAGGCTCAGCATCATTTGAGTTAGCGAAGAACTCCGCAATAAAATCGTAATACATAATACATAACTTTAATTGTTCACTACAAAGTTACATATCACTTTTGACAACTTGTGTCAATTACTCATTTTCTTTAGGATTGTTCCACGCTTTAAACTCCCAAACGATTGGAATTTCATTTTCACCTATCTTCTCACGCAAAACATTTTGGATAGCATCATATGTATCCTTGTCAATACGACTCCAAAATAGATTCTTCAATAAGACCCTTTTTCCTTTTACCGCAACACTCTCTATTTCAAAATCACCAATGATTTTACCAATAATTACACTATCAATGGGAATATGTAAAAATGGGTATAATCTATTCAACCAAGGATACCTTTCCTCTCCTATGACACAGAGATACTTCATTGTCATATTAATCCACTTCTGCGCCTGACCATAGTAAAATTCGATATTATACCTTTTATAAATTTGGATTATTTCATCACACAATGTCTCATGAAATTTATCAAAGCAAATGTTATCACATATTTCCAATTCTTTAGTTTGTGATAATATTAATTTGATAACCACATCTTTAGCTTTGTTCCTACTATCTTCTTTAGTATTATATATTGTTCGACATAAGTCTAGGTATGCCCTGTTTGCCGCATCTTCAATATCGGGGTCTTTCGTTCCGAATAGACATACTCGGTAAAAATCAGCAATCAAATTCTGCATATCTTTTTTGTTCATAACACAATATGTATAAAATAGTTAAAGAGAAATTATCACCACGGATTGATTTCTTGTCAGAAGGGGTTAGATTTGGCATATCACAAGAAATGATTTTTGATTTTAGAGGAGCAGATTTGTTCTATCGTATAAAGAAAATATCGTGGGATAGTACTCGACGTACAGCCCACGATATTTTATATAGGATAGGACAAAGATGCCCTATACAAATCGAAAATTACTCGAAAGAGTGAATAACTACACCCGAACGCAACTTTGGCTCGAACCAAGTTGTCTTGGGAGGCATGATGTTGCCAGTGTCAGCGATGTCGAAGAGCTGCTGCATTGATACTGGGTACAACGCGAAAGCAACCTTCATCTCGCCGCTGTCAACACGCTTC
>JAZRJN010000017.1:0-1723 GCA_045645785.1 Candidatus Aphodosoma sp.
AGCAAAAGAATAGGAACTTGCATCTTACGCACCTTTTCGATGAATTCCATGTTCTTATCCGGCTTTTCCACCACATCGGTTACATAGAGCAATACATCTGCATCTGCCAAAGCCGATTCTGAGAAATTCAACATCGATTCCTGCAACTTGTAGTTCGGCTTCAAGACACCCGGAGTATCAGAAAACACAATTTGCATCTCATCCGTATTCAAGATACCCATGATACGATGACGAGTAGTTTGCGCCTTGAAAGTAGCAATCGAAATACGTTCACCTACCAACAAGTTCATCAAAGTAGACTTTCCTACATTTGGATTACCTACAATATTTACAAATCCTGCCTTATGCATATCAATCATTATTGCTTGCAGACAAAAAAACGCATCCGGTATTTCTAGATGCGTTTTCTATAATCTGCGGATTATTTATTTCATATTACCATCATAACCCCATTTTACATAAACGGCACCGTATGTAAATCCTGCACCGAATGCTGTAAATATCAGGTTATCACCTTTTCTCAGCTGTTTTTCATAATCCCACAAGCACAAAGGAAGAGTTCCTGCACTAGTATTACCATAACGCTGAATATTCACCATTACTTTTTCCAACGGAACTTCAAGTCTTGAAGCAACTGCATCAATAATTCGCATATTAGCTTGATGAGGAACTACCCAATTGATATTTTCCTTAGTCAAACCATTCTTTTCTGCAATTGTAGCAGTAATTTCAGACATGTTCGAAACTGCATATTTGAATACAGTTCGACCTTCCTGATAAATGTAATGCATTTTATGGTCAACAGTGAAATAAGAAGGAGTACAAACAGAACCACCAGCTTTCATATGAAGGAATGGCAATCCCTTACCGTCTGTACGAAGAATAGAGTCCATAATACCAACTTCTTCTGTAGTAGGTTCCAACAAAACTGCAGCTGCACCGTCACCAAAAATAGGACAAGTAGCACGTTCTGTATAGTCTACCATTGAAGACATCTTATCTGCACCCACCAAAATCACCTTTTTATGTCTACCTGAAACAACAAGTGATGCAGCAACCTCCAAACCATATAAGAAGCCACAACATGCAGCTTGAAGATCAAAAGCAAAGGCATTCTTCAGGCCCAACTTATCACATAAAATAGAAGCAGTTGAAGGGAAATGATAGTCAGGAGTAGTCGTACAAACAATGACTGCATCAATATCGTCAGGATTAACTCCTGTTTTTTGCACCAATTGCTTTGCCGCCTTACGCGCCATATAAGAGGTTCCCAAGCCTTCTTCATTCAGGATACGTCTTTCTTTTACTCCTATTCGAGTCATAATCCATTCATCGGTAGTATCTACCATTCTTGACAATTCATCATTGGTCAAGACATAATCAGGTACATATCCACCAACTCCTGTAATTACAGCATTAATTTTTTCCATCATTCCTAAATTTTAAGTTTGTATATAATAAAATAGCCGACAGGACTAAAGCTTGTCGGCCTTATTTTATTAAAACATACAAACGTGTTTTAAAAAGCTACTGATTAAACAGCAGCTTCTTTTACGATAGCCAACTTACCTCTATAATAACCGCAAGCTCCACATACAGTGTGGTATACATGCCATTCGCCGCAGTTAGGGCAGATTGCTAAAGTAGGAGCAACTGCTTTGTCATGAGTTCTTCTCTTTGCAGTTCTCGTCTTTGATTGTCTTCTTTTAGGATGTGCCATTTT
>JAZRJN010000018.1:0-1599 GCA_045645785.1 Candidatus Aphodosoma sp.
GCCTCCATCTTGTCGGCATCACAATTCCTAACCTCTTCCTTAAATTCACCTATCTCCTCTTGCACCTTATCCCACACCTGCTCGCGTTCTTCCCAATCAAAACCCACATTACGAGCCTTATCTTGTATTCTATGCGCCTTAATCAATGCAGGCAACGCCGAAGGCACTCCGCTTAACACCGATTTATTACCCTCTTTCTCCTTCAATTTTATCTGTTCCCAATTCTGTATCACAGCATCAGGAGTATCGGCATTCACCTCACCATACACATGAGGATGACGGAATATCAATTTGTCGCACAACGCATTACATACATCTGCTATATCAAACTCATCCTTCTCTTGCGCCATAAGTGCATAAAAAACTATATGCAACAACACATCGCCCAACTCTTTTTTGATATTTGGCATATCAAGTTGCTGAATAGCATCCACAAGTTCGTATGTCTCTTCAATCGTATTACAACGCAACGAATCAAACGTCTGCTTTCTGTCCCACGGACACTTCTCACGCAAAGTCTCCATCACATCAAGCACACGCTCAAACGCCTCCAATTGTTTCTTTCTATCTGATTTCATAATATTAAGATTTTCAGTAACGAGTAGCGAGTAACAAGAACCCTCATTCCCCATTCCTCACTCCTCACTCCTCATTCCTCATTCCTCATTAAAATAAGGTCCTTCGTAATAACCTACCACTTCATTGCCGAGTTGATCTTCAAAAGTAAAAGTCATATTCAACGACTGCTCATCAATACTAATAATCCGTGCATTACCTGCCACTATATTTGCCTTACCCACCGATGACCCGTTATAAAACATCTGCCAATACGTGCCCCATGCCGTATTTTTAAGTTTATGCCCATAAAGCACCGACATCGTATCATCAGCTTTCATCGACACCGAATAATCTCCCGCAGTAGGGTATTCCTCTTGCGTATCATGCACTCCAACAACAAATTGCACACCAGATTTTATCTTGCCTGCATCAACAAATCGTGCCGCAGTAGAATAGAATGTAAACTCAAAATAGTTGCTATTTTCCGTAAACAAATGTTCCCAATTTGTCATCACTGGCATAGCCAACTGACACGAGATAGTATCGAAAGCCAACTCGCCATACCCCTTTTGGTCAAGTGTATAGTTATAGGTATAATCACCAAGATACGACCCTACAATAGAATCGCCATCTGCCGTGAGCATATCGAATTTAAATGTGCGGTAACCTTCGGTTGTATCTACTCTCAACTCACCACTTGCAATGTGATAGTAAATCGTGTCGTGATACGTAGTATCGCCTTTAGGTATTTCAGGATATACAATCATATAAGATGAATCCGACACCAACTGATATTCTCCACCTACCTCAAAATCCTTAGTCGCCGACAAAAACCTCGCATCCAATACCACACCATATCCCGAACTCGTAGTTTCACTCACTGTATAAGTCGCAGGATAAGCCAAAAATCGCAACACATAATCATCCCCCGCATAATCTACATGCTCCACTTTCACTCGCTTTATCGCATACCCCGACTCCTGAAATCTGAAGCTACCTCCTTGCACAACAACTTTCTCCTTTTCGCACGAACTGAAAAAA
>JAZRJN010000019.1:0-4968 GCA_045645785.1 Candidatus Aphodosoma sp.
AATTTTTACAAATGGTGCAAAATGAAAACTTTCAAATCTCAATTTTCAACTTTCAAATTATTAGAATTTTCTTTCTTCGTATTTTTCGATTGCATCGCGCCATTCTTGTGAGATTGGAATGGTGATGTTGTGGTCGAAGTCGTAGCCTACCATTGTGGTAGAGCCTTTGCATTTGATACGACCTGTGCGGAGGTCAACTATTTGTTGTTCGAGAATTAGGCTCTTAGTGCCGATATATGATACTCCCGTTTCGACAGCGATGCGGTCGGTGAGGAATATAGGTTCGATAAAATCTACCTCTATGTGAGCTACTACGATATCGACTTTTTGAGAAAAGAAGTTGTCGTTGCCACGTACGGCAGCGAAATATTCGCTTTTGCCGAGATCGTAGAAACTGAAATATGTTGAGTTGTTTACATGCCCTAGAGCATCTGTGTCGTTGAATCTTAGTTGTACGGGTACTTGATGTTTCATGTTTTGTTTTTTATTTTAACAAAAGTACAGATTTCTTTTTTAACAATAAGTACATAAATTATTTATTTGGACTATTAGGTTTGTACTTGAAAAGATGATTATCCTGATGAAACAATAAAATAGAGATTGTTAGTATGTAAACCTTTAAATATAAAATATGTACTTATGTTGAAAATATTTTAATCTTTCAACTTAAAAAATGAGAAGTGAACGTTGCCGTAGTTGCGGTGATCGACGAAGTTTGGGTGATTTTCGAATGAGGTTTTTGCACCATGTTCTACTATTAGAAGTCCGTCGGTGTTGAGGTGATTGTGTTTGAATACTAAATCGGGTATATCAGTTATGTTTTCAAGTTGGTAAGGTGGGTCGGCAAAAATGAAGTCGAAAGATGTTTGTGTAGATGTGAGATAGCGGAAAACATCCTGTCGCATCACGCGAATATTGTCTATTTTGAGGTCGGTACACATCTTTCGTATATAACTGATATGTTTTTCGCTCATTTCGATAGCTGTAATGTGTAGTGCATCACGTGAAGCTAATTCGTAACTGATAGAGCCAGTGCCAGAGAATAGGTCGAGGGCAGTGATACCTTCAATGTCCATTTCGTTGTTTATTAGGTTGAACAACGATTCTTTGGCAAAGTCGGTAGTAGGTCGAGCTGTAATATTACTTGGTGGGTCGAAACGACGACCTTTGAAACGTCCACTGATTATTCGCATTATTCAGATTTTTAGATATTTAGTAGCGAGTAGCAAGACTTACTCGCTTTGCTCGTTTTTTTTTATATTAAGTTAAATGATTGGAGTGTGAAGAGGGTTGCGTATTCGTTTGGGAATTCGGGATTCCAATTCTTTGGTTTTTGTATTTCGATGTGTCGGATGTAGTCTTTAAGGAAAGGTAAAGGGTTGATTGTAGTGATATTGCCTAAAATATTGAGCGGTGTATCTTCTTGTGAGAGTTCGAGTTGTTGGTAGCAGGCAAGTATGTAATAGGCTGCATCGTTATCGCAAGTAATAGAGTAGCTATTTGCAAGATGAAGTTTTCGGTTTTTTATGACAACGATATTTATGTTTTGAGTTGTTATTTCTGCCCACATAGCATCTGATTCTGAGGCTTGTAGAGCAATAAGAGTAAGCAATTCTATTTCGTGATGTTTTTTGCAAATATTATTTAAAGTTCTTGTGTCTTGTGTCTTGTGTCTTGTATCTGTACAAGGAATTGTCCATTGATTTGTGTAACAAGCAATAATAATGTCAGAATTGATAGGATTTGCAATTGTTTTAGCGCGGAGACGGAGGTTGTTTTCTATAGGAAGAAAAGCGGTGTAGTTGTTATCAATGATTAAGTTTTGTGGTATCATCGAAAATACTCCATGTCCGATGTAGGTGGCAGAGCGATAGTTTAGTTGTAGTAATGGTTCGTCGGCAAGTAGCGCAGGTGTTATGTGTTCTGCCGCAATATGTTTTATGGCAACGCTTTCGTTTTTGTCGTTAGTAATATAAAAATTATATCCATCAGGTAGCTGCCTGATGGATATACTATATGTATCAGATAGATTAGCAGCGAAAGAGGATGTTATAAAGTCAAAAGGCTTATTCATTTTGTTACTATTCACTACGTTCATGATAATCTGTAGCACTCGGGAATGTATGTGGAATAAAAAGAAAAATAAAATGACATAGTCGTAAAAAGGAGTACCTCCTTTTTATGCACTGACCCAACTTGTCAAACATAAATAAATTTGTGTTTGCCAAATTGGGTCAACGGCATTTTATTTATCTTTTTATTTATGTGATTCAGCTCGTTGTGGTGATTATTCCCAGTTACCAGAGTTGTTGTTAGGTTCTACAACTGAACCAACTTTAAGACCATTGAAACGATTCATTTTTGTTTGTTTGTCTTTGAGGTTGATGAGTTGTTGACGGTCGAGGTCTGAGAGGTAAGTGTCGTAGTGAGCAGATACTTCGAAGAGTGGAGTAGGAAGACCTGATGCGGCACTGATGTAAGTGATAGTATCGAATTGGAATTTAGTTCCGTTAGAGAATGGAATCACTACGAGGTCAGCAATTTGTTCTTGAGTGTAGTCGTTAGCGAGAAGAGTTTCGTAAACGCTCACGTAAGTTGTGTCACGACGGAAGTTTTCAAGACCATTAGCGATGATTTCTTTTTTATTGCCTTTTTTGATGATAGCAAGAGCTTTTTTCTCTGTAAGACCATTTTTGAGTTGGTCGTCAGTAAGAGTACCTTCTTTGAGGACAACAGGGAGTTTGCCTTCGAGGATGAAGTGAACCAAAGTGTCGGCATTTGGACAGAAATGGTCGTTTTGTTTTTGATATTCGATTTGAACTTTGCGGATGTCAACAAGTTTTTTGATGATTTGTTGTTCGCGTTTAGCTTGTTCTTGTTCGAATTCGATAGGAACAGTGATACTTGTTACGCAGATGTAACTCATTGCACAAATGGCAATTACCAAAAGAGTACGGAATGCTAATTTCATATTATTTAGACTATTAGTAGCGAGCAGGAGTAACAAGATGAATGAAACTCAAAGTCGCTTAATTATTATTTATTTTTATTTATAAAACTCTGCAAATATACAAAAAATAATTGAAATAGGTGAGTTATTTTTAATATTTTTTGTGGTAATATGTAATGTGTTGAGTTATAGGATGTTCGTCCCATTCGGGGACGTGGATGGGGGGAAGGGATTTTTTATGTCCGCAAGTAATTTTTATATTCGTTTCACTACTATAAAAATCACATGCGGTTACTAAAAGTTGGACATCTTCGATGTCCGTAGTTTATTCATATTTATTTCAGTCGTTATAAAAACCACATGTGGTTACTGATAGTTGAACATCTTTGATGTCCGTAGTTACTTATATCAATTTCTTATTCCTTATTCCTTATTCCTTATTCCCTGCTCCCTACTCCCTACTCCCTATTCCTTGCTCCCTGCTCCTTATTACCTGAGTTCGGCTACGCCTTGTCGGATGATTTCGAAATCGTCGGTTGTGCAGTCAACTACGGTTGAGACTTCGGTGTTGCCAATGCCTCCGTCGATGACGAGATCTACGAGTGAGCCATATTTTTCTTCTATTAGTTCGGGGTCGGTTTCGTATTCTTTTTCATCGTTCATGTCGCGGAACGATGTTGTAAGTATTGGATTACCAAGGTTTTCGACGATAGTATGTATTATGTTGCGGTCGGGGATACGGATGCCGATGGTTTTGCGCTCTTTGATGAGGCGAGGCAATTTGTTGTTGCCATTAAGTATGAAAGTGAATGCACCTGGGGTGTTACGACGGATGAGTTTGAAGGTGTCGTCGTCCATTTTTGTGTATTCGCTGATGTCGCTTAATGAGGCACACATAACCGAGAATTGCGCTTTGTGAGGGTCGATGCCTTTGATTTTGCATATTTTTTCGACTGCACGAGTCTGGAAAATATCGCAACCGAGGGCATACACCGTGTCGGTAGGGTAAACAATTACTCCACCATTGCGCAATACTTCAACTATTTTGTTGATAGTGTTTTGGTTAGGATTTTCGTCGTAAAGCTTAATCATATTTAATTGTCAACGGTCAATAGTCTATAGTCAACAATCAATTACAGTCTGTCGACTGTTGTCTGTTGACACGACCGTAGGGAGTTTCTTATTTGAATTGTTCGAGGAAACGGACGTCGTTTTCTGAGAACATACGGAGGTCTTTGACTTGGTATTTGAGGTTAGTGATACGTTCAACACCCATACCGAAAGCGTAACCGCTATATACTTTAGAGTCGATACCGCAGGCTTCGAGCACGTTAGGGTCGGTCATACCGCAACCGAGAATTTCTACCCAACCTGTGTGTTTGCAGAAAGGACAACCTTTGCCACCGCAGATATTACAAGAGATATCCATTTCGGCAGATGGTTCTGTGAATGGGAAGTATGAAGGACGGAGACGGATTTTTGTGTCTTCGCCGAACATTTCGCGAGCGAAGTAGAGGAGGGCTTGTTTGAGGTCGGCAAATGATACGTTTTTGTCGACATAAAGGCCTTCTACTTGGTGGAAGAAGCAGTGAGCGCGATAAGAGATTGCTTCGTTGCGATATACGCGGCCAGGGGCAAGTATTCGAATAGGTGGTTGTTGTTTAGTCATCACGCGTGTTTCGATACTTGATGTGTGGGTACGAAGCAAAATATCAGGGTGTTGCTCGATGAAGAAAGTGTCTTGCATATCGCGAGCAGGGTGCTCTGGTGGGAAGTTGAGCGATTCGAATACGTGCCAATCATCTTCGATTTCAGGGCCTTCTGCTACGGTGAAACCTATGCGAGAGAATATTTCGATAATTTCGTTTTTGACGAGTGAAAGAGGGTGGCGTGTGCCGAGTGCGATAGGTTCGGCAGTACGAGTGAGGTCGAGTTTGTCAGCCTCTTGGCGTTGAGCTTCGAGGTTGGCTTTAAGTTCGTTAAGGCGATTTTGTGCTGTGTCGCGGAGGTGGTTGATG
>JAZRJN010000020.1:0-9455 GCA_045645785.1 Candidatus Aphodosoma sp.
TTACATCTACACCTACAGCTCTTGTGGCCGTGACTATATAACCATCTGCTCCAAGAGAGAGTATTCCGGCATTCAGGTCACATGTCCCGTCTCCCACATCAACAGCCTCGTCAGCAGTGCCGGTGGAACTATAACAGTGCGTGAGTATGCCGGCGGCTGCCTTGTGCTGGACGCCGATGGTGTGGGGTGCGTCACTTTGGAGTACAATACCCTTCCCATTGCAACAGCAGGGAATGCTGAAACTTCTGCACTATAAGAGAAAAAAATGACTGGAATAGGTTTGTGTGTATTTGTGGATACAAAACAGCTTTTAGAAGAAAATCCCTTTTCTGTCATTTCCTATAATTGACAGGTATCAAATCTTTCATGAGTTTCATGAATCCGGTTCGCATGCCTATAGTGCGAGGCTGTTCCAAACGGTATTTTACAAAGAGAGCACCCCTTGTCAGAATACACTCTGGCAGGGGGTGCTTGTTCTAAAAAAGGGCTTTTGAGTCACCCTCTATTTGGAATATTTTAGAGGCTCCAATCGGAGTCAACCTAAATCAGGAAATGACATTTTATCTTGCACCCAATGGGAGCACGCGCATCCATACCTCGCTCACCCAACCGGTATCCTCGGTACCTCCAAGGTTATATTCAATATAAAGAATGTTCGGGTTCTTCTCATTTGTCCTGTACCGTAGGTTCGAGATTGTGTTGTTCAGGCTCTTGTCAATGTAATGCCTGTTTATGTATTCCAGATAGGTATTCCCCGATGTTACCTCAATGTCACCCTGCTGGGTAATGAAAGTAACGGTACTTATTGTCGGCTTCTCCTGGTTCTCTTCCTTTATGGGAATGTCCACACTCGCCATCACGCTGTATGTCTTGTCCTCGCGTATGTTCTTGTAAATCTCCTTGCCGATGTAGATAGTGCTGCCATCGGCCTTTACAACCTCCTCGACGTACTGCCATATTCCCAAGAGTGGCTTGATGTCACCTCCCTTTTTATCTTCTTGTGCATTTACGGTAACCAGGCTGCCGAAAACCATGACAGCTAACAATAGCATAAACTTCTTGGTATTCATAGTCGTAGGATTTAGTGGTTGTTACAAAATTTTACTTTGAGTTCTGCAATGTACAAAAATTTTTATAAAAAAACTTTTTTTTGAGAAAAATAGTGGAGCCATAATGTTATTGTGGGTGTGTGAACGATAAAATTAGTATCTTCGCGGGCGGAGTGGCACATAGCGGCCATTACCGTCCATCTTCTAGCAAAGTCACAATGAAATATATACTGGCATTTCTTGGTAGTTTATCGCTGGCGCTTGGCATTCTTGGAATATTCCTGCCGGTGCTGCCCACGACACCATTCCTGCTGTTGGCTGCGACACTCTATGTGCGTAGTTCGGCAAGGCTCTATGACTGGCTCATGTCGCACAGGCAACTGGGCCCCTACATAAAGAACTTTAGGGAGAACAAAGCCATCCCGCTAAGGGTGAAGGTAGTATCGGTAAGCCTGGTATGGGCAACACTCCTTTATTGCGCACTCTTCGTAGCCTGGGTATGGTGGATGAGGCTTCTGTTCATTGCCATTGCCACATGCGTTACGGTGCATATACTTCACTACAGAACGTTGAAGTGAAGATAACGCACAATACCTGTAATCCCGAGCAATGCCGAGGAATCTCGAATAGAGTACTGATAACAGAGTGCAGATTACGTAGATGTCTCCGCAGCGGTTGACATCTCTCTCTCTTATCCCGTTATTCACCATAAAACTCCCAGTCCTGTAGTGCAAGAAGGGGTGGTGCGCAGCATCGGGGAAGATTGTCTAAATGATTTTCTTCACAATCCTCTCCAGCCAGTGGCGGTCGGTCCCGTCGAAGGTAGCAAGGTGTTCGCTGTCGATGTCGAGTACAGCCGTTACATTGCCCCCAGTGCCGAATACCGGCACCACAATCTCGCTCTTCGATGCACTGCTGCATGCTATGTGTCCCGGGAACTGTTCAACATCGGGTACCACCTGAGTAGTGCGCTCCTTCCATGCCGTGCCGCACACCCCGCGCCCGTATTTTATGCGGCTGCATGCAAGCGGCCCCTGGAACGGGCCAAGCACAAGCTCATCGCCAATTACGCGGTAGAACCCAGTCCACCAAAAGTGGAAAGTCTCATGAATCATCGCGGCAATATTCGCCATGTTGGCAATAGTGTCGTTCTCGCCCTCTACGAGCGCGCAAACCTGCTTGTAAAGCAAATCATATTTCTCATCCTTGCCACCCTGGGCAATGTGCAGTTCCTCGGCCATAAATAATAATGTTTGTTAGGTGCGAATATCGTGATTTTTCTCCACAACAGCACATCCTGCAGCAGAAAAACCACCGAAGGTACCAATAATCTTGTGTTGCGGGGTTACGCGAATCAGTCATTTCGAGCGCATGCGAGAAATCTCATGCATTCCCGATATTCCATATGCCATTTCACCGAAGGTACCAATGTTCTTGTGTCGCGGGGTTACGCGAATCTGTCATTTCGAGCGCATGCGAGAAATCTCATGTATTCCCTATATAACATATGCCATTTCACCAAAGGTACCAATAATCTTGTGCAGTGTGTTTCTTGTGTTTTAAAAGCGTAGCAGCCAAAAGCCTGCGCCCCTCAGATTCCCAAGCTGAGGGGTGCAGGTGAGAATCTATTACTATGAAAAACATATGTTTTAGCACTTTTATACTTTAAGTACCAGCGATTTGCTTTTGAATTTGTATCTTTGAAATATCAAATACACCTGAATTAGAAATCATGGTAAGGGGATTGCGTTGTGATTTGCTTTTGAATTTGTATCTTTGAAATATCAAATACACCTTCAAATACCAAAAATCCGCTAGCATTGTAGTTGTGATTTGCTTTTGAATTTGTATCTTTGAAATATCAAATACACCTTGCTTGAAATTTTTTGTTGCCATAATATTGTTGTGATTTGCTTTTGAATTTGTATCTTTGAAATATCAAATACACCCTCGAGGCTATCGCAAACGAGTGCAAAGCGTTGTGATTTGCTTTTGAATTTGTATCTTTGAAATATCAAATACACCCAATTTTGATTTGATAAACTCCATAATATTGTTGTGATTTGCTTTTGAATTTGTATCTTTGAAATATCAAATACACCTTTTTCATATCAAGTGCTATATTCAATTTGCTTGTGATTTGCTTTTGAATTTGTATCTTTGAAATATCAAATACACCGCTATCGAAGTTGTACCCACTGCTAAATAGTTGTGATTTGCTTTTGAATTTGTATCTTTGAAATATCAAATACACCACCTGTATTCTTAATGCTATTTAACTACAGTTGTGATTTGCTTTTGAATTTGTATCTTTGAAATATCAAATACACCAATGTAAACTTCAAATACTTCTTGACTTCCGTTGTGATTTGCTTTTGAATTTGTATCTTTGAAATATCAAATACACCCTTTTATGTCTGTACGACAATTAAACAATAGTTGTGATTTGCTTTTGAATTTGTATCTTTGAAATATCAAATACACCATTCCTGGGCGTGTTAAATCTATGCAAAAGGTTGTGATTTGCTTTTGAATTTGTATCTTTGAAATATCAAATACACCATTCAGGCCGACAGCAGAGAACAGGCTAAAGTTGTGATTTGCTTTTGAATTTGTATCTTTGAAATATCAAATACACCAACACGTACGGTTGAACCACCTGTTGAAGGTTGTGATTTGCTTTTGAATTTGTATCTTTGAAATATCAAATACACCTATTCATCGTTATCTAAATTTTCGATATAGTTGTGATTTGCTTTTGAATTTGTATCTTTGAAATATCAAATACACCTGATGGTAATACACTTACTCGTACTGATGAGTTGTGATTTGCTTTTGAATTTGTATCTTTGAAATATCAAATACACCCCGTACTGACGGCTTACCCTATAAAACACAGTTGTGATTTGCTTTTGAATTTGTATCTTTGAAATATCAAATACACCACAATCTTTGTAAGTTGTTGTTATGTTGATATTTATTAGCGTTTTTAGAAAATAAAAAATAAGGTGTATTTAAAAAGGATTTGCATTGTTTAGATGCAAATCCTTTTTCTATTTTTAAAATAACTCCAACTGTTGAGGTTCTAACTCTTTCTTTATGTGTTGACAACCGCGGAACAGTTCCATCTGGCTGAATTGTTTATCTGTGATTGTTAAAATACCTACATAACCATCTTTGGGTAGCCATTTCTTTACGCGCTTTATATGGACATCGGCATTTTCGCGACTTGGACAGTGGCGCAGGTAAATGGAAAATTGGAACATTGTGAATCCGTCACGCAAAAGTTGCTTCCTAAATTCGGCATAAATTTTGCGTTCGCGTTTTGTCTCGGTAGGCAAATCGAAAAAGACAAAAATCCACATTATCTGATATTCACTAAATCGTTCAATCATTCCATTGCAGGGTATGCTATTTTGCGTATTTCACCACTATAACATTTATACAACGATGCTGTGGTTGTTGCAACAGCTATCATCAATGGGCTACGACGGTCGTTAATTATTACATCAATTACAGGTATCGATAGTAACCTGCTTTTAATCTCTGTAATTAATGTAGAACAATCTATTCCACTGTCTACAATTTCTGTAACCAATCTGTCTACAAACGGACGGTAGGGCTCCATTATGTCATCGGCAAGGCAATAGGCGTTGTAGCGGTTGTGATGGTGAATTCCCAATGTCGGTAACAAACCGCTTGCGACCAACGAACGAGCTACTATTGCACGCAAAATAGCATATCCATAGTTCAATAGGTTATTGGGAGCAACACCTTCCCTGTCTCGGTGAAAATCCTTAATATGACCAAAGAGGTTTTGCCAATAGAATGCAGCTGCACGGCCTTCAAGATTGTCACTGTCGCCACTTTTTACCTGTTTAACCCATGCTTCCATGTTACCGCATTCAAGACCACGATGTTGGCGCAGCACAGCCGATTGATTTGCGATTTTTGCCTGAATTGTCTGTTGCCATAGTTGTTTCTTTAATGGCAAAGATGCTTCTATTTGATGTCTGAATCGCTCCGATTGGGTAGTGTTACAGGCAAGTGGCAACATCAACCCCGATGGCATGCGGTGCTTATCGCATGTTATAACAGCAACATTATTGTCTAGCAATGCGCCTAATGCTCCTTGGGTTATTGTAACCTGTTTGTTATCGAGTACTATGACACCAATATCCTCAATAGGTACTTGCTTTATGGCTGACGTTTTGAAGTGCTCCGGCAGAGTATTGTTTTTCTCAATCTCGGGCAAACGGATTTCCAATTGTCCAAGCTTTGTGCTGATATAGGCGGGATTGCCGAAATATAATGTGCGCTTTATCATATTTCCGTTATTTTGCCGGTTATGCTTATATGGACTTTATGAGGATTGTTTTCTAACAAAGACTTTAAACTCTGCATTCTAACCATTTTGCCCATTTGAATAGAAAGTGCTTCCTTTTTTACACCATCATACTTGTCATCAACAGTTGTTTCTAGATGGTGCCTAAAAACATAATAACATTGTGCTAATTTCTGCACCCTATACAAATATCTGCTCAATGTTGCATAGTCTTTGCGAGTCATTGCATCTTGGTAAAGTTCTTCTTCCATTCCAAGAATGAACATCTCGTTCTGCTGCATTGAGAACTTGAACTTCCAGTTAGTTGACGGTGGCAATTGGTTCAAGAACGATTCAGACATTCTGTCGGTTACATTGTCCCAAATTTCTGAGGGATTGGTTATGATTGTGGGTATGCCGTGTTTCTTACGTTCTACAGCATGCCAGAATGTAACGATGTGTTCCTGTAGTTTGCCTTTTTCATCCTCATATATTGCAACGTGGTGGTTGTTTCCTGGTTTGACGAATGCGATTGGCTCGTTCCGCTCATTATAACGCACGGGTACGGTCGCATTCAAACCTGTTCTACATCTAACACTACGGATAGCATGGCCTTGATGGTCGAGTACTGGTTCGGCAAAAGCTTTTTCGGGCTTTCCCCCGAACTGTTCAAGTCTTTGACGTAGAATCTCACGAATTTCTTTGTCCACAACCGACTCAAGGTCTTTAGGTGAGATATTTCCTATCTTATATTTAATAACATACTCCTGCTTACCTGTCTTGTAATCATGAATTCGTCCATATACGCTCTCCTCGCTTAAAGCCCCGCGTGGTATAATTATTCCGCTTTGGATGCAAATGCGCTTACCACCTCTGTATATATATCGCTTTCCTATACTTGTAGCGCGTTTACCACTCTTGAATGATACGGCTATGCCTTCAACAGCTTGTTGAACTTCGGCTGTTGTGAAGTGTGGCTGCATCTTTATGTAGCGTTCAAGGCGTGTCAACCGTTGGCGTGTAGCTGTGTCTTGCTTATCATCAGCGAAAGAACTGAATGAAATATCCTTCAAAGAATTGAGATTGTTTATACGCTGAATATATCCTTGCTTTGTACATGCAATTGTTAACGCGTCAACAGCATGGTGACGGTGATCCATTCGCTTTGACCATCCGGCAATTCTTTCAACTTCTACTTTTTTGCCGTTTATTTCACGTTCTACCATTTCTGTCAGTCCTACGGTTTGATAACGGCTGAAATTGAGTGTGTGGAGAATCTCATCCCAACCCCATAGGTGGCGGATAAAGTCGGTAATGCTTCCGCTTGTTGAATAGACATTGTGGCAGATTGTTTGTAAAATTTCTTTAGCCTTTTTTGCAATATCTTGGCTTTCTCGCAATTGACGTTCAATAAAGTCGGTCGGCAGTTCACTTGCTGGCATAAGCAATTTTTTGCGTTTCGTATTTGAAATCTTATCGCGTTCTGCCAAATCATTTATGCGTTCGATATATGCGGTGAAGTCGCCTTCGCTTTTTGTCTTCATGTAATCAAAGGCAGTGCGGTTGTTCTTATCTTTGTTACATTCGCTGCATGAACAAACTTTGTTTGCAAAGCTATCGTCAAAAATAACCGAGCGCGGGATGATGTGTTCAACTTCTACACCGAAACCAAGCAGGAACTCTTTTGCACTTACAGTTTTACCACAATATATACAAACATGTTCAGTTTCTTCCCACATCTTGTATTTTTGTATGCGTGAGCGTGTTGGTGTCAGTCCATATTCATCTTGTATGCGTTTGGCAATTTCTTCATTCTGCTTTTGGTTTCTTGCCATTGCTTTTGTAGTTGCATCTCGCTCTTCCTTGTTCTGTTTGAGTTCACGTGCAAGCTCTACGCGAATTTCATCGAACCTACCGTGTTCCTCCATCAATGCATTTACGAGGTTTACAAGTTGGTTTAGAATTTTTTCAACAACAGGTTGGCGCAGTTCACCTTTTCTGATTGGCAATAGTTTTACAGCAAGTTCGCGTGCTTCGTTCTGTTCTTTTGTGAGTGTGGTATCGTTGTACCCGGCCATGATTTTTGCATCATGGTATTGCATCCCATCTTGCAGGTATGGCAGAACCTTTCGAATCGCGCGCGATGACTTGTTGCTATAACCGGCTTTTACAAAATCTATTTGGCATAGGTTGTCTAAAACTTCTTCATCAGTAACTTTGAATTTGTTTATTAATGTTTCTTTCAGCTCTTCAATGTCTGAAATGGAGTAAAGCGCGTGCCACAATTCATAAAAAGGCTGTTTTTCAAATGATGCATTTATTGCCTTTACTTCTGTAATTTCTCCGGTTTCTGTGTTTACAACTTCTTTACAATCTATATTCAAGTCAAATTTTAGCAGATGGTTATATTCCTTGTGGTTTCCAAGAGCCTTGTTTATAGCACAGTATGTAGTATTGCCTTGTAATCCGCTACCTACGGCCTTGCTAAATTGCCATTCCTTGGATTTAATACCAAGTTTTGATTTCAGGTCATTTGCTTTCAACTTTTCATTGATATTCATAAAGTTGAAAATCTCTTGCTTCTGTTCTAACGATATATATAGTATTTCGTTAAACTTGTTTTGGATTTTAAGATTATTGATGCTTTCCCAAATTTTGCATACTTGGAACAGCGGTGATGTGCGCGGTGCAACCTTGGGACTGCAATCTCTGAGTTGTCCGTTGCACTCTTTGTAATGTTTTTCCAAAGAGCACTTTCCTACAAGATGCTTGCAGGATTTAAGTGGGCGTTGGTGGAAGATTATGTAATCGCGGATGTGGGCGATTGCTTCTTCTGTCAAAACTTCTGGGTAGAATGTTTTCTGGCACGACATTATAGCGTTGAATTCTTCCATATACGCAATACGTGGGAAGATTCGTTCTTTGCATCTAAATGCAGGGTTGGCTTTTAAACCATTATAAAGGAATTGGCCGATAGTAAGACCTTTATCGTTAATCTCTTTGTGACGCTCAATAACCTGTGATACGTATGCACCTTGTTTCTTGTCACCGTAGTCGGCTTTCACAGTGCGATATCCTCGTTTTTGATTGATGTGGCATAGTACGCGTCCAAGTTCCAATAGTGTAATTTGTTCATGTACGGCTTTTGCGCGTAGTTCCCATAACTCAAGTTTGGACAGTTTGAGTGTCTTGCCATTGTACATTCCCAATTGTGATAGTTTTTCCAATAACAAAGCTCTACGCAATTGATAACGGTCATATCCTTTGCGTTGTGTCCTATTTTTTGTTCTGTCGGCATTCTTGGTCAGCGCCTGACCTTTTGTGAATTGTGAACTTTCTTCAGTGCTTAATGGAATGATGCGGCTTCCAATACCCACAATCTTATCTTTGTCGGAAATAACATTCTCTGATGAGATTTCATTGCTGTACTCTTCTATGATGGCCCATCCGATACTTGATGAACCTAAATCCAAACCTAATACTCGCTTCATGATGAGATAAACAAATTTAAAAGAATATTACAAAACTAAAGATTAATTTGGAATATTGCGAATTGTGCAATATATTTGTCGTACAAATTTAAAAGCAAATCACAATAAGGATTATTCCGTTGTGAAAACATTCAAGTGCGGGAAGGTTAATAGCCGACTCGCCTTTTTTATTTAGCTATAATTAAACACTCCCGAAAGTCATCGGGAGTGTTTAATGGCTCAGTAGAAATTTAGTGTGGGAAACATATTGCTGACATCTTGATCTGCAGTAGGCTTTTACCCTTAATCTTTGGTCTTATATTCTTTCTGTAGTCCTGCTGTATGCACTCTCTGTCGTGCAGAAAATCCAAAGAACTCGGTTTGCGTAAAGAATCTTCATAAGTACCTTTTCTGTATTTTGCCGCGTACAATGGTAATTTTCAATAAACACCGGCACCGTTGAAAAACACAACTTAAACCTTTTTGATTTTGGGATAAAGCGGCAGGACTGTTTGACTGCTAGTTAGACGCTCGTTTTGACGAGTGGCTAACTGAAGGAGTTCCGCACCGCCCCAAAATCAAAAAGAAAGTTTAAGTGGCAATGCCTTTTTG
>JAZRJN010000021.1:0-5474 GCA_045645785.1 Candidatus Aphodosoma sp.
ATTTAGTGAGGAATGAGGAATTAGGAGTGAGGAATGTGGAATTATTAAATATGGATGAGAGGTTTAATGAGTTGGTGTTTACGGCGTTGAGAACTAAGGTGGGGGTGGATTTGGTGGAGTTGAGACGTAGGTTTGGGGATAAGAGATGTGATAGATTATTAAGGCAGGCGCAGAAGTATATCGATAGTGGACGTATGAAGGTGGTGGATGGTCGTTTGAGCCTTACTCGTGAGGGGATATATATTTCGGATTCGATTATTAGTGATTTTATGATTGTGTGAGAAATAGTCAATGGTTGATAAAATGTTGGGGAAATGTTTTGTGGTTTGGAAAAAAAGTTGTAACTTTGTGCCGCTTTTCACGCATAGACGTGTGATGGGAAATTATAGCCCTGTGAAGCAAGCTAAAATTTTGAGTAACACATTTTTAAAAACAAAAGAAAAGAATGAAAACATTTGAATTGAAAGGTACAGTTCGTGCTGACCTTGGCAAAAAAGCAACTAAAGCTGTTCGTTCAAACGGTAGCATCCCTTGCGAACTTTATGGTGTAGGTGAAAACGTTCACTTCTCAGCTACTATGGCTGACCTTCGTAAATTGATTTACACTCCAGAAATCTTCGTTGTAAATCTTAACATCGATGGTAAAGAGGTTAAAGCTGTTATGCGTGAAATCCAATTCCACCCAGTTTGTGAGCAAGTTCTTCACATTGACTTCTATGAAGTAACTGAAGATAAACCAGTTGTTATGGAAGTTCCTGTTAAATTGGAAGGTCTTGCTGCTGGTGTACGTGCCGGTGGTAAATTGGCTCTTGAAATGCGTAAACTTCGCGTTAAAGCTCTTTACACTCACATTCCTGAAATCCTTACTATCAATGTTGAAAGCCTCGAACTTGGTAAAACTATTCAAGTACGTGCTCTCGAATTTGAAAACCTTGAAATCCTCAATGCATCTAACGCAGTTGTATGTGCAGTTAAATTGACTCGTGCTGCTCGTGGTGCACAAGCAAAAGGTAACTAATCTATATGAAGTTTTTGATTGTCGGGTTGGGTAATATCGGTAGCGAATATGCTCATACTCGTCATAATATAGGATTCGACACATTGGACGCTTTTGCTGAAGCGTCCAATGTTGTTTTTGAGGATAAGCGTTATGGTGCGGTCGCTACTGCTAAGGTTAAGGGTCACCAGCTTATTCTGTTGAAACCATCGACATACATGAATCTTTCGGGTAATGCTGTGAGGTATTGGATGCAGCAGGAGAATATTCCACTCGAGCAGGTGCTTGTGATTGTCGATGATTTGGCTTTGCCTTTCGGTGCTTTGCGCTTGAAAGGTAAAGGTAGTGATGCGGGACACAATGGCTTGAAAAATATTCAAGAATGTGTTGGTACCCAGAATTATGCTCGTCTTCGTTTTGGTATTGGCAATGATTTCCATCCTGGTGGTCAAGTTGATTATGTGTTGGGTAAATTTTCTGCTGAACAAGAGATTGAAAAACCAAAACGTATTGCTATTGCTTGTGATATAATTAAAAGTTTCTGTCTTGCAGGTCTTAATATCACGATGAATCAATACAATAATAAATGAGGAATTTGGAGTGAGGAATGAGGAATTATGAATGAAGTAAGAATTGATAAATGGTTGTGGGCAATGCGTTTATTTAAAACGCGTTCTATTGCTGCTGAGGCATGTAAGAAAGGGCATATTATGATTGATGGAGTCTCACTTAAACCTTCGCGAATGATTAAGGTGGGAGATGTTATTCAAGTGCGTCGTCAGCCTGTTATTTTTTCGTTTAAGGTATTAGCTCTTTCTCAAAATCGTCTTGGCGCGAAACTTGTACCTGAATATATGCAGCAAGTTACTACTCCCGATCAACTCGAACTCTGGGAAATGCTCAAACTCGATAAGGCTAATAACCGTGCAAAAGGTCTCGGTCGTCCAACTAAAAAAGAGCGTCGCGACTTGGATGAATTTTTCGATGATACTCCTTTTTTTGTGGATGAAGAAGATTTTGATTTTGATAGTTTGTAATTTCTTGATACTTGGTGATATTTTGTTTTGTTAGAGAAGCTAAGAATGAGCGATATATTTCATATCGAAGTATTTTAAGGTGTTGTTAGTTTTGTTATAAAAGTTCAGAAAGAGTGATATATTCCAGATAGAAGTATTTTAAGGTATTGTTAGTTTTGTTATAAAAGCTCAGAAAGAGTGATATATTCCAGATAGAAGTATTTTAAGGTGTTGTTAGTTTTGTTATAAAAGCTCTGAAAGAGCGACATATTTCAGACGGGGGTGTAACCCCCGGTGATTAAAATTCATTAAATTAAGTCCTGTAAGGACGATACATAATGAAAATATGGGAAGTTCTTTAGTTAAAATAAATATTCATTTGATATTCCACATAAAAACATCAAGTGTAAAGATACAAGAAAAAGATTTATCTCTTGTTTTTGGATATATTGGAGGAATTATAACAAATTTGAGTGGAGTTTCTATAGCAATAGGTGGGTGTTGTGATCATATACATATTCTCGCTTCTTTACCTAAAATGATGTCGTTAGCGGATTTTGTTCGTGTAATAAAATCAAGTAGTAGTAAATGGATAAAGACCATTGATGCAAGATATAAAATGTTTTCATGGCAAGATGGATATGGTGCTTTTTCCGTAAGTCCAACTTTGTTAGATAAAACAATAAATTATATTCGGTCGCAAGAGGAACATCATAAAAAGCAGTCTGTAAGGGCCGAGTATAAGGCTTTTTTAGATGCATATCAGATTGAGTATGATGATCAATATGTTTTTGAAGATTAAGGGTGTCGCCCATTTAGGGCTTATTGATGTGTAATTCAATGTTGCCGGGGGTTGTACTCCCCGTCTGGGCTATATCGTCCTTTCAGGACTTTGTCTTCATGAGCTAATAGTGAGTATTCTTCGTAGAAAAACTGTTTTGATAATATTTTTTAGGATTTTTTTTAAGCATAACAAAAACTACATCTAAAAACGTTAATAACTAATAACTAATAACTAATAATTAATCATTAATCATTAGATAAAATGGAAAATAAAGACAAAAATCAATTGAAAATAGAACTTACTCCTGAAGTTGCAGAGGGTATCTATTCTAATTTAGCAATTATATCTCACTCGTCAAGTGAGTTTGTAGTTGACTTTGTGCGCATCATGCCAGGTGCTCCAAAAGCAAATGTAAAATCTCGTATTATTCTCACTCCAGAGCATGCAAAACGTCTTTTGTTTGCGTTGCAAGACAATGTGGCAAGATACGAAAATCAATTTGGTAAAATCAAAACAGATAATGGTTCAAACAATGGTGGTACTTATATTCCTCCAATGTTTGGCGGTGGTGAAGCGTAATTTAGGGAGTAGTTAGTAGTGAGTAGTTAGTAGTGAAACAACATTTGTTAATAACTAATCACTATTAATTAGTCATTGATATGAGGTTTATTCGTAGAAAAATACAGGCATGTGCACCGTTGCAAGGCGCGAAGCGTCTGCTTGTGGCGGTCAGTGGAGGACCTGACTCGATAGTATTGCTTGATGCTCTATGTCGAGAGAGGTTTTCTGTTGTTATAGCCCATTGTAATTTTCATCTTCGAGGCGAAGCTTCTAATGAAGATGCTCTGTTTGTGCAGCAATTAGCTAATAAGTATCAAGTGCCTTATTGTCAGGTCGATTTTGATACTGAAAAGGTTGCTGAAGAGCGCAAAATCTCTATCGAAATGGCTGCTCGCGACCTTCGTTACGAGTGGTTTGAGCTGATGGCAGATGAGCATGATTGTGACCTTATTGCTGTGGCTCATAATGCCGACGATGTTGTCGAGACATTCTTTCTCAATCTCACTCGAGGCTCTGGGTTGCAAGGTTTGTCTGGTATGGCTGAGTTGCGAGGACGTGTGGTGCGCCCTTTGCTTCAGGTGTCGCGTAAGCAAATAATGGAGTATATTGCTGAAAATGAATTGGATTATCGTATAGATGCGACTAATTTGGAGACAGTTTATACTCGTAATAAAATACGTCATAATGTCGTTCCGCAGTTGACGGAGATAAATCCTTCGTTCCTTGATACTATGGCTAATAATATGCGGTTTATTGCTTCGGCACAGAGTATTGTTGAGTCGTATGCGGCAGAGGCTTATAAGCGAGTTGTTACGGAGGATGGGGAGCGCATTAGGTTTGATTTGAAAGCGTTGCGTGAGTGTGAGGGTGTTGATACTTTGTTGTTTATGTGGCTGAGTAAGTATGGTTTTGGGTCGGATGTGGTGGTGCAGTTGTATCGTAGTTTAAATGATATTGCAGGTAAGCAGTTTTATTCGCAGACGCATAGAGCTGTAATTGGAAGGGAGAGTTTGGAGTTAGGAGTTAGGAGTGAGGAGTTAGGAGTTAGGAATGAGGAATGGGAAATTGAAAATGGAGAATTGAGAGTTGAGAATGGAGAATTGAAAATAGAAATAAGTGAGGTTGATATAGAGGGGTTTGAGGTGGTGAAGTCGGGGAATGTGGCTTGTTTGGATGCAGATAAGTTGCAGTATCCTTTGGTGTTTAGGCGTTGGAAGAAGGGGGATTGGTTTATTCCGTTTGGAATGAAGGGAAGGAAGAAGTTGAGTGATTTTTTTGCAGATAAGAAGATGAATTTGATTGATAAAGAGCAAGTTTGGTTGCTCACATTGGGTGATGATATTGTGTGGGTGGTGGGGCATCGTGTGGATGCTCGTTATGCGGTTACAGATACAACGAAACGAGTAAAAATATTTAAGGTGTAGTGGGTATGGTTACGTTTGAGCATCCTGAGTTGGGATTGGTGCAGTTGCGGACGCGGATGTCGGCTCGTAGGCAGATTATCAAAGTTACGCAGCGTTTGGTGATAATCACTGTACCACCAGGGTTTGAAGATTCGGTGTTTCCGTTGTCGGAGGAGACTGTTGAGAAGATATTGCGGTTGAGAGAGAAGGTGGTCAGTCGTAGCGGTGAAGGACGATTTAAGATTGATGAGGAGATTGAGACATTGACTTTTAGGGTTGTGATTGGGTGGCAAGAGAATCCGAAAATACGGGTGTTTGGGGCGAAATTAGAGGATGGAGTGCTACGGATAAATATGCCTGTTGGGGCTGATATTGAGGTGGATGTGACGCAGAAGGCATTGAAACGGATTGTGTTGAAGTTCTTGCGTATGGAGGCAGATAGGGTATTGCCTGAACGATTGGAGTATTGGTCGAAGCGGTGTGGATTGGACTATCGGTCGGTGAAAGTGGATACTGCCAAATCGCGCTGGGGGTGTTGTTCTTCGCAGAGGGATATAAAATTGAGTTATTATCTCATGTTGTTGCCCGAACGGTTGGTGGATTATGTGTTGGTGCATGAGTTGTGTCATACGCGAGAGATGAATCATGGTCCGAGATTTAAGGCGTTGTTGCATAGCTATTTTAATGATTATGCGGCTATCGAACTTGCTAAA
>JAZRJN010000022.1:0-5219 GCA_045645785.1 Candidatus Aphodosoma sp.
CCAATACATATTCAGGAGAATATACGTGTAAACCATTAGCTGCATTACCAAGTGAACCAGCACGATTGATTGCATAAATGCGACCAAAATAGTCAGATTCGGTAGATTTATCAATAGTATTGAACAAACGGCTATAAGAAATAGCAGTTTCTGAATAGAGTTTAGCCCACTCTGTTACATTATGTCCACGAAGTTCAATAGCCCAATTGGTTGCTGTATTTTCTGCACCAGGAAGGTCTGATTCATTAATTGTCACTGAATTTTCACCTTTAACTACACCTGTAAGAGCTTGACGACCTACTTCTTCTTCGTTTTGATAGAAGATAATATATGCCGACACTGCATCTTCATTAGCTTTGAATGTGAATGTATATGCATCATTTTCTTTTGTTACATTCAATGCGTATGCATAGATGTTAGCTATCGCTGATTGTTCTGTTGCACTTTTCGAAGAGAATGTTGTGATTGTTGCATCTGTAATAAGATTGAATACAAATCCTTTAGCTGACACATTAACTGTTGCTGCCGCATAAGTAGCAGCGATAGGAGTTTGAAGATCGGTATTTGTAACTACAAGAGTTGCCTTGCCTAATCCTTCTGTAATGTCATACACTCTAACGCCTGCTATAAGGTTATCTGCATTATAATAAGGTGTTACCATAAATGAGTGTCCTGCATAGCGGAAGTAGTTAGTTTGAGTAAGAGGTAGATTTACAGCATCAGTAGCAAGTTCGGCTAATTTAACAGAGTTGCCTCTATCGGTTTGTGCTAATTCAAATTCTGAAGGCAATGCAAGTGGTCCATCAAATACATAATTTTGTTGTGTATTAAGTGGAGATAGTTGCAATAGATAAGGTGTTCCTAAAGCTATTTCAGTGTAATCACTTAATGTATAATGAGTTGATGCTATAACATTATCCACTATAGCAAGGCGAGTTATACGAATACCTCTTGCTGAACCTGATGTTACTGCTGTGAATGTAAGTCCACAATCATTAATTTCGCCATTAATTGCGAAAGTCATACCAACATCAGCTCGATTAAAGTTACCTGAATTCTTAGTGCTTACCCATTTAGTTGGAGTAGCAGTAATTGAATCCCAACGATAGAATTGAAGCGTACCTCTCTTATAACCTGCATCCACTTGATTATCATCGAATTGATTACGAACATAATTGCAACCAACTAATATTCCATCACATGATAATGCTATATCTGATAGTGCAAGATAACTACCTTCATTATCTGCATCTATAGGTTCTATACCCTCTAATGAGATATTCGAAATTGTGTTTTTAATTGTATTTACTAAATATAGATGCGCCTCTTTGTCCTCTGTATGAGAAAGAATAATAATGGTTGAATCGTTATATTGAATAGTACGTTTGATTGTTCCTTCAATTGCAAATGTATTAGCTGCTACTTGCTGCATAGCAATAATCGAAGGAGCAACATCCGCAACTCCTGCTTTATCAGGATAATCAACCAATGCCTCTTTTGGTGTCTCAAATGCAGTTGATTCCAAGAAAATCATTGGATATGTAGTTTCGTTGGCTTTGACTGTAAGAGGTTCTTTATATTCATCGAACAATGGTTTGTAGCCTTCACATGTTGCATCAAGTGTATAATCATTGCCTGGTTCGAGGTCTGGAAAATAGAATAGACCATTATAAAGATTATCAACTGTATATTTAGCCACTTCTACTCCACCTTTGTATAGTGTAACTACTGCACCATTACAAGGCACCCATTGGTCATTAGTTTTAGCTGCATAGTTGTAGAGGCTATGCGACATTTTTTCATGAAGGTCCTTAACTGTACCCATAATATAACCTTTAGTTTCAGCAGGTTCACCAAAATAAGCAGCTATACCACGATAGTAGCGGATACCCTCTTGTTTGCAATAATCAGGATTAAGAGCACGGTGACGAGCAGGTTGATATGTATGGAAATAACCTTCTGAAAGATAACCCGGTGAGTTATGTTTTAATGCTCCAAGATATCCGTATGTGCTTGATGAACCATAGAAGTTGATATCTCCACGCACATTCATTGAGGTTTTGCTATAATAAGAATATGGGTCAATACCTGAAGCCATACATTCAAAAAGATAAGGCCAAAGGGTTTCACTCATAGCACGGCTACCTGGCACATTGTTATCGCCTTTACCTTTATCATATCCGCGATAAAGCACTAAAGGATAATTGCTTGATGAACCATCTGTGGCTGCATTAGAGTGAACAGAAATAAACATATCTGCACCAAAAGCATTAACTTCTTCGCAAATAACAGAAAGTGGTTTATTATAAGTTTCATCTCCACTTACATATGGATAAGGACCATTTTTTGTACGAGAATGCATAACTACTGCTCCTGCAGCCTCAAGTTTGCGACCAAGTTCAAGGGTTTTCCACAAGTTTGTATTTGATTCATAGAAACCACAAGTGTCTGGACGTCCTCCATTTGATTCTATAGCAGGATATGGTATAGTAGCCATAGGACGATCATTTGGACCCCAACTACCATGACCTGGATTGATATAAACTTTCTTGCCATCCAATTGTGCCACTACTTCAATGCACAATGCACAATGCACAATGCACAATAATATTAATGCTATCTTTTTCATAATTCTGCGTTATTTAATGTTAATAAGATATGCTTCACCTGTTGGTGTTGAGCAAACGATTTTTTTAGCATCGGCTGATGCATATGGATACATAGCCATTATATTACCCGAAGTGAGCACTTGACTTTCACCATCAAGTGTGTAAGCCACGATAGATGAAGATGTTACATAATGACCATTATCTTGGTCGTTCATACCTATCACTACATTATTATTATACCATTGTGGTGCACGGAAATTACCTATACGTTGAGGATTTGTACCATCAATATTACATACCCAAGTGCCATTGCCTGCAAGGTGATAAAGCACCTTACTGCCATCAGGCGAAAGACTTGGCCAAAGATAGCTACGTCCTTGTCCATTAGGAGATAAAATTTTAGCGACAGTTCCAATCGTAATAACCAATTCTCCGTTCTGAATAGAAAGTGTTGGAGCTATAGCTCGACGAACTCTTGCTTGATGCATATCTCTTGTTGATTTTACAAGAGTAGATTTGTTAGCTGTTTGCAGATTATAACGCACCAAGGCTGTCATACGTGATTTATCGGCTGCATAAGTCAATTCACTATAAGTAACTTCTTTTGAATCAGCCGAAATTTCAACATTATAACCTGCACCAACTGCATTTGTTATTGTTATAACTTTCGATGTTGCTAAATCAAATTGTTGCAAACCTACATTTGTTTGTGATGTGATAAGGACATAAGATCCGTCAGGACTAATGCCTGCAACTTTTGAGTCGCCATTCTGCGGAATACTTAGCTTTTCAACAGAAGCAACTTCTAATACTTGCGCTGATGCCATAATTGACATTAATGCAATAGTCAAAAGTAAGATTTTTTTCATAAATATTAATTTAATGGTTAATAAATAATTTAAAAGCTAAAAAGTAAAAATTAAAATACAAATCCCATCTCACCCAAATGCTCCCCTAAGTTAGGGGAGCTGTCCGAAGGACTGAGGGGTATGCAAACTCTCAACTTTCAACTCTCACTTAAATCCTCCCCGAAGTTAGGGGAGGTCCACAAAGTGGGGAGGGGTATGCAAACTCTCATTTTTTTGCCTAACGGCTCAAAAACCTTCGGTTCTCAATTTTCCATCCTCGCAAATATAACATTTAGCAGGATACTCTTCAATGAATTGCATGTTATGCGTAGCCATAATTACAGCCGTACCACTTTGAGCAATAGCATGAAGCAGTTCCATTAACTCCCTACCTGTTTGAGGATCTAAATTTCCTGTCGGCTCATCAGCTATAATCAATTCTGGTGAATTAAGCAATGCTCGAGCTATAACTATGCGTTGTTGCTCACCACCTGATAGTTGATGTGGCCACTTATAACCTTTTTTTGCCATACCTACAGTTGAAAGTACAAAATCAATTTGGTCTTCTATCTCTTTCTTTGATTTCCAACCTGTTGCACGAAGTACAAATTCGAGATTGTCACTCACACTGCGGTCATTCAATAGTTGAAAGTCTTGGAATACTATGCCTATTTTACGACGAAGCATTGGTATATCTTTACGTTTCAACTTTACTAAATCATAGTCAAATATACGTGCATCTCCTTCTTTTACTGGGATTTCGGCATAAAGGGTTTTGAGGAGTGATGATTTGCCTGAACCTACTTTACCACAAAGATATACAAATTCGCCTTGTTCAAGCGCAAAATCTACATTAGAGAGTACATCTATACCCTCCTGACAAATATTTACTCCTTTGTATTCTAATATTTTCATGTGTTTATTATTTTTTATTTTAACAGAAGTACAAAATATATTTATTGGATAATTAAGTTTTTTCGTACTTGAATAGTTTTAGCTGGCTACCTTTGTTTTTAAGTACATGTCTTGTTATTACGGAGACTCGAACCGAGCGTTCCTATATTATGGTAATTTAGGGCTTGTACTTGAAAAAGTGGTTATCCTGATGGAATTGAAAATACAGATTATAATTTGTAAACCTATAAATTAGTTCTGTACTTGTGTTGAAAATAAATTATTTCTTGCAAACTTTTGCCTTAATAATCTTGATGTCTTGTTTTGGGCGATCGGCTCTGCCTGTTTCTACTTCTGAGATTTTTTGTAGTACATCAAAGCCCTCTACCACTTCGCCAAACACAGTATATTGTCCATCCAAATGAGGCGTACCACCAAAAGTTTTATATGCAATGCGTTGTTCTTCAGTGTATTTGAATGGCTCTTTCATGCGAAGTTGATATGTAAGGCGCATCTCCATTTGGTTTAGTTCATCATCAATGAATGTGCGACCTTGCACTATATAGAATTGACAACCAGATGATTTACGTTCTGGATTGACCATATCTCCTTGACGGGCAGCAGCAAGTACACCACGTTTATGATAAAGTTGAGGAAAATGGATTTCGGCAGGAATAGTGTAGCCCACTCCACCTGCACCAAGTTGTTTGAGTGAATCGGCATTAATTGACTCAGGGTCACCTGCTTGTATCATAAAGTCTTTGATTACACGGTGGAAAAGCACTCCTTCATAGAAGCCATCTTTGACTAATTTCAAGAAATTGTCGCGATGTAGAGGAGTTTCATCATAAAGTTTCACTTTGATAGT
>JAZRJN010000023.1:0-6456 GCA_045645785.1 Candidatus Aphodosoma sp.
GAAGTTTCGCAACTTTTGATGCCATACGACCCAATACGAGGTCAGTTGCATCGATAAGGATCCACTCTTTTTGTGCAGTAGCTTTGTTTACTGAGAGTGTTTTAAAGCTTAAAGTATCCACAATTAATTAAGTTTTAAATGATAATTAAATAATTTCTATCAGGATTCGGGCTATGTAGGAGCGGGCTAATTCACTCAAACACAATTAACTTCCTGAAATTTTTCGCCTATACGGCATGGATAATATTTCGGACTGCAAAGATACGACATTATTTCCAAACAGCCAAACATTTATCACTATTTTTTTCAAAAAAGTCTATAGTCTATAGTCAATAGTCGGACAAATCAGACAAGTCAGACAGATCGGACAAATCAAACTAACCATAACACCCACTCCCCCAAAAAAAAGACAACAAAAAAAAGAGACACAAAATATTGCGTCTCTACTCTAGTGACTCCAACAGGATTCAAACCTGTAACCTTCGCATCCGTAGTGCGATGCTCTATTCAGTTGAGCTATGGAGCCGTTATTGCTGAATTGCGAGTGCAAAGTTACAACATTTTTCCATACCCACCAAATATTTTTGCATATTTTTTCACCAAAAACAATCAAACACCTAATAATCAAAAAGAAAAATTTTCATATCAACTCAAAAATCACACTCTATAACACATTTTTCACCCAAAACAACCCCACAAAACCATCAAAAAACAACAATTCTCAACCCAAATTTTTCCCATTTCCCAAATTTTCAATGCAAAAACACGAAATCACGCACTATATTTCTTAAAATTTTCGGCTTGTTCAAATATCTCTTTAAATACTTCGTCATTTGTCACAGGCGGAAACCATGCTCAGCAAGTACCAAAATCATATATAGATATACAAAATGTATTACAAAAGTCATTGTGCTTTATAAAAAAAATGTCACTCAATAAAAAGATAGTTTACGCATACTTATAAAACTTTTAAGAAATTTCAAAAAAACATCCTTACACCAGCATTTTCTCATATTTTTTTTGTACCTTTGCAAGTTGAAATTTTTTAAAGTAAAAAGAATGCAGAATATCAGAAACATCGCTATTATTGCACACGTTGACCATGGCAAAACCACTTTGGTTGACAAGATGTTACTTGCTGGACAGTTGTTTCGCGAGAACCAACAAACTGGCGAACTTATGCTTGACAATAATGACCTCGAACGCGAACGCGGTATCACTATTTTGTCGAAAAACGTATCTATCAACTACAAAGACACTAAAATTAATATCATCGACACCCCAGGTCACGCCGACTTTGGTGGCGAGGTTGAGCGCGTACTCAACATGGCTGACGGATGTCTTCTCCTCGTTGATGCCTTCGAAGGTCCAATGCCTCAAACTCGTTTCGTGCTTCAAAAAGCTTTGCAAATCGGCTTGAAACCTATCGTTGTAATCAACAAAGTTGACAAACCAAACTGCCGCCCTGACGAAGTGCAAGAGGCTGTATTCGAACTCATGTTCAACCTCGACGCTACTGAGGAACAATTGGACTTCCCAACTATCTACGGCTCCGCTAAAAACAATTGGATGTCAACCGATTGGAAAAATCAAACTGAAAATATCTTTCCACTTCTCGATACTATCATCGAACACATCCCTGCGCCACCAGCATTAGAAGGTACGCCTCAAATGCTCATTACATCGCTCGACTTCTCAAGCTATGTAGGTCGTATCGCTGTGGGTCGTGTACATCGTGGCGTGTTGCGCGAAGGACAAGATATTGCTCTCGTAAAACGCGACCGCACCGTTGTAAAACAACGCATTAAGCAATTGCAAACCTTCACAGGTCTTGGTCGCACTGCCGCTCAAGAGGTACACTCTGGCGACATCTGCGCTATAATCGGTCTTGAGAATTTCGAAATCGGCGACTCAATCTGCGACCTCGAAAATCCAGAACCACTTGACCCTATCGCCATCGACGAGCCTACAATGTCTATGTCGTTCACTAACAACGACTCACCTTTCTTCGGCAAAGATGGTAAATTCGTCACTTCACGCCATATCCACGACCGCCTCATTCGCGAATTGGACAAAAACCTCGCCCTTCGCGTAGAGAAAAATCCTGAATCTGACGTATGGCGCGTATCGGGTCGTGGCGTATTGCACCTCTCTGTGCTTATCGAAACCATGCGTCGCGAGGGTTACGAACTCCAAGTTGGTCAACCACAAGTAATTACTAAAGAGATTGACGGCGTGCTTTGCGAGCCTATCGAACAACTCACAGTCAATCTCCCTGAAGAATATTCAAGCCGCATCATCGATATGGTCACTCGCCGCAAAGGCGAACTGCTCTCAATGGAAACTCAAAAAGACCGCATCCACATGGAATTTGCTATTCCTTCTCGTGGTATTATCGGTTTGCGTAACAACGTGTTAACTGCTTCAGCTGGCGAGGCTATTATGGCTCACCGCTTCCTCGAATACCAACCATGGAAAGGCGATATCGAACGTCGCAACAATGGCTCTATCATCGCAATGGAATCGGGAACTGCGTTTGCATACGCAATCGACAAACTCCAAGACCGTGGTCGTTTCTTCATCTTCCCACAAGAAAATGTGTATGCAGGTCAAGTAGTTGGCGAACATAGCAAAGAGGGCGATTTGGTTGTAAACGTAACTAAATCAAAGAAACTCACCAACATGCGTGCTTCAGGTTCTGACGACAAAGTAAAACTCATACCACCTGTGGTTATGTCGCTCGAAGAAACTCTCGAATACATCAAAGAAGACGAATATGCCGAAATCACACCAAACCATATTCGTATCCGCAAAATCATCCTCGACGAAACAGAACGCAAACGCGCGAATAAAAACTAAAAATAATGCATAATTCATAATGCATAATTCATAATTTTTTAGTAATTTTGCAAATCACAAAAAAAGAAAATATAAAACTTGCGAAGCAAGTGAGTCTCGTTACTCACTACTCGCTACTAAATACCTAAAAATATGAAAGAACTTATCAATTATCTTGGTATCGTACTTATGCTCATCGGCGTAGCTATCTTCGTTTATTACCACTTCTGTGTCATCGGCGGTGGCAATGGTTATCTCTATGCTGGTCTTGGCTGCGTATTAGCAGGTCTTTTCGCACATATCATCCTCAACAAACGCATCAGATAATTTTTATAATTCATAATGCATAATTCATAATTCATAATTATTAATTATGGATTGTGTTTTTGTGTAGTATATTATAAATTATGAATTAAATAAACTATGTCGGACGAACAAACAACATCATTAGACAATCAATTTGCTACAGCAGAATATAGCGACGACAACATCACCACCCTCGAAGGGTTAACGCATATTCGTTGGCGTGCTGGTATGTACATAGGTAAATTGGGCGATGGCTCAAGTGCCGATGATGGTATCTATGTGCTTATCAAAGAGGTGATTGACAACTCAATCGACGAATTCCGTATGCACTTTGGTAATCGCATCGAAATTACCATCAAAGAGCGCACCGTGACTGTACGCGACTATGGTCGTGGCATTCCACAAGGCAAAATGATTGATGCTGTTTCAAAACTCAATACCGGCGGTAAATACGACGACAAAGCATTCAAAAAATCGGTTGGTCTTAATGGTGTGGGTACAAAGGCTGTCAATGCCCTTTCTTCTCACTTCACTGTAAAATCGTTCCGCGACGGAATGGTGAAACAAGCCGACTTCGAACATGGCAAATTGGTCAAAGAATACGATTTAACTGCTACCGACGAGAAAAACGGCACACTGATTTGTTTCACTCCCGACTGCGATCCTCAACACCCACAAGAGCGATTATTCGACGCAAACTATGCCTTCCGCGATGAATTTGTGGAAACTATGCTCCGCAACTATAGCTACCTCAACACAGGGCTCACAATCGTGTATAACGGCAAACGCTTTGCTTCGAAAAATGGTCTACTCGACTTGCTCAACGAGGCTACCACTTCCGACCCTCTCTACCCTATCGTTCACCTCAAAGACGAAGATATAGAGATTGCATTCACTCACACCGACCAATACGGCGAAGAGTACTATTCATTCGTCAATGGTCAGCACACCATACAAGGCGGTACTCACCAATCTGCTTTCCGTGAGGCATTTGGCAAGACTATCAAAGAGTACTACAACAAAAACGGTATGGAACTCAGCGACATCCGTTCAGGACTTGTGGCCGCTGTGGCTGTATCAGTGCAAGACCCTGTGTTTGAATCGCAAACCAAAGTGAAACTCGGCTCAAAGGATATGGGTCCTGAAGGTCCAACTATTGCAAAATTCGTAGGCGATTTCGTTAAAAAAGAGGTTGATAACTATCTCCATAAGAATCTCGAAGTGGCTGACGTAATGCTCAAAAAGATTCAAGAATCTGAAAAAGAACGTAAAGCCATTGCTGGAGTAACTAAATTGGCTCGCGAACGCGCTAAGAAAGCCAATCTCCATAACAAAAAACTCCGTGATTGTCGCATCCACCTCAATGACAACAAAGGAGAACTCCGCGACCAATCGTGCATATTCATCACTGAGGGCGACTCTGCTTCGGGTTCTATCACCAAAACTCGCGATGTAGATACACAGGCTGTATTTTCACTCCGCGGTAAACCTTACAACTCTTACGGACAAACTAAAAAAGTAGTTTACGAAAACGAAGAGTTCAACTACCTCCAAGCTGCTCTCAACATCGAAGATGGACTCGAAGGTCTCCGTTACAATAAGGTGATTATCGCAACCGATGCCGATGTCGATGGTATGCACATTCGTTTACTATTGATGACATTCTTCCTTCAATTCTTTCCTGACTTGGTAAAAAAAGGTCACGTATATATATTGCAAACGCCACTATTCCGTGTACGCAATAAAAAGGAGACACGTTATTGTTATACAGAAGAAGAACGTCTTGCTGCACTCGAAGAGTTGGGAGCTAATCCTGAGATTACACGCTTTAAAGGTTTAGGTGAAATCTCACCTGACGAGTTCAAGTACTTCATCGGTCCTGATATGCGCCTCGACCAAGTCAAACTCCGCAAAGAAGACGCTGTAGCCGAACTTCTCTCATTCTACATGGGCGACAACACCCCCGAACGACAAAACTTCATCGTCGAAAACCTCGTAATCGAAGACGACGAAATATAATAAGAATATAGAATACAAAGTATAAATAACAAATAAAAAAGCATCGCCCAAATAATTTGAGCGATGCTTTTTTATTTGTTATAATATTATCAGAAAAGTTGTATCAACACAAACAACCAATGAGCTGCAATACCAGCACAAAGGCCACCAATAGTATGAGCTACGATGGCTTTTGATGTAAGTTGACGATAACCGAGTGAATCGAGCATAGCTGTGTGTGTAGAAAGGAAACCTGACCAACACATACCCATAGCTGTAAATACTGCAATCACATTGTTATCAACGAAACCTTGTTCCAAGAATGTAGGGATAAGACCAAGAGCAGCACCTACAGCACCAAGAGCTGTGATAGGATATGCTACGAGTTCAGGGTGCTCAAAACCAAATAACCATTGGAACAAGAAATCGACTTTACTAGCCAACCAAGGCAATACTTTCACACCTTCGTAAGCAGCACCTGTATATTCGCCTGTTGCCGATGCTCCAAATGTGAGAATCATCACAAAAGTAGAGATAATCAATACGCCAGGAATGATAGCAAGACCGAGTTCAACACCTGTTTTACCACCATCAAGGATTGCATTCAAACCACGGAGGAAAGCTCCTTCGTCTGATTTAAACGAAATAGCTTGCTCATCGCCACCAGCAGCACCCTCTTCTTTGAAGTTAGGATATGCTTTGATAATAGAGCGTTGCATGATACGAGTAGAAACAATACTACCAATAACCGCACCAAGAAGACCAATCAAAGCACCAGAAGCAAAACCTTTACCAGTCATGAAGGCAATAACCACAAGACCCATACCGAAGGCTGTACCGAAGTTAGTGAGCGAAATGAGTTGGTATTTTTTAAAATATTGGCTGAAATTTTTGTCGTTAGCCAAAGAGATAATAGCTGGATTGTCAGACAAGAAAGTCAACACTGCACCAAGAGCTGCAACACCAGGAAGGTTGTAGAGCGGTTTCATAAATGGTTTGAGGATGTTTTCAAGAAGGCGAACTACACCAAACTCAGTGAGCAATTTGCCCAAGGCCCCCGACAACACAGTGATACCCATAAGATAGAAACAAGTATCAATCAAAAGACGATACGAAGTTTGCATAATGGTATTAAGCATATTAGCCATACCCATACGACTTGCGATATACCCAAATATCGCAAAGAAAATCACAAGAAAAATCAAAGCCTCAATTGTACGCTTTGTTGTGAATTTCATTTCTTTAATTTTTTTCATAGATTTATAAATTATTAGATTTTATAAGCACCATAAAAATTATTTACGTTCAAAAGCA
>JAZRJN010000024.1:0-6311 GCA_045645785.1 Candidatus Aphodosoma sp.
AGCATTCCACGCATTCAAAAATGCTACAAAAGAAAATCCACTTCCTGTAAAAGATGGTTTCACTCCAGAGCAACGTTTCTTCCTTGCTTATGCAAATGTATGGGCAGGCAATATCACTGAAGAAGAAATCGTTAAACGTACACTTACTGACGTTCACTCACTCGGTAAATGGCGTGTAAATGGTGCGCTTCCTCATATCGCAGCTTGGTATGAAGCATTCGGTATTACAGAAAACGATGCTCTTTATCTTGCACCAGAAAATCGTGTATCTATTTGGTAAGATAATAGATCATAGATAGATAATAGATAAGGCTGACCCAAATGGTCAGCCTTATTATTTTTGCAATTTGTATTTTGTAATAATATTTAGTATTGTTCGTTTGAGTTAGGAAAATCGCAACTTTTTACGTCTTCTACATAGTGGCTAACTGCCTCGTTGATGATGGTATTAAGGTCGGCATAGCGACGGAGAAAGCGAGGAGAGAATCCTTTGGTCATGCCGAGCATGTCGTGAAGTACAAGCACTTGACCATCTACATCGCCACCAGCACCAATACCTATGATAGGAATATGTACTTCTTGTGCTACGCGTTTGGCTAGTGATGCAGGAATCTTTTCGAGCACGATAGCAAAGCAACCTGCTTCTTCGAGAGCTTTGGCATCGGCAATCAGTTTTTCAGCTTCGTCTTGTTGTTTAGCACGTACGTTGTAAGTGCCATACTTATTGATAGACTGTGGCATAAGTCCAAGGTGACCCATAATAGGAATACCTGCTGCAAGTATTTTGCGCACTGCATCTATGATTTCTACACCGCCTTCGAGTTTGAGTGCGTCGGCATGGGTGATTTTCATGATTTTGATGGCATTACTTACAGCTTCAGTTTCAGAAACCTGATAAGTGCCAAAAGGCATATCAACTACAACGAGGGCACGTTTTACGGCTTTAACCACTGATTTTCCGAGAAATATCATTTGGTCGAGCGTAATAGGTAGAGTAGTAACATTACCAGCAACGACATTGGAAGCCGAGTCGCCGACAAGAATTACATCTACACCAGCTTCGTCAACAATAGAAGCCATTGTGTAGTCGTATGATGTAATCATACTGATTTTTTCGCCACGTTGTTTCATCTCGAAGAGACGATGAGTGGTTACCTTACGAATATCTTCAGGTGTATGAACAGACATGTCTTAAATATTTAGTCAACAGTTAACGGTCAACAGTTGGAATCGTGAAATAATTTAAGTATTAATTATCAAGAGCATTGATTTGTTCGATAATGATAGAAAGGTCTTGTTTGAGGTTTTGGATTTTGTGTTCAAGTTCCTCTACCATTTTATTACCTTTCTTAGATGAACTATTGAAGAAACCAATGTTGTTTTCGTATGTTGCGATTTGCTGTTTGAGCAATTCGTATTGACGCATAAGTTTGTTGCGGTCGCCTTTGAAATTGAGTTCTTGGTTGCGACGACGAGAACGAAGTTTGCTTTGTTTTTCGTTGAGAGCTTCTTGATATTGTTTGTAAACTTTGTCTTTTTCTTTGTAAGGTACGTGACCTACAGCGAGATATGCATCTGATAAACGGCGAACAGCAGAGTAGTCTTCTTCGTCATCGCCTGTGAGTTCGTAGGCTTTAAGAGTTTCGATAGCTTCGAGTTTGAGGCGAAGATTTTCTTGCTCTTCGACTTTTTTGTCTTTGAAATTAGCCTCTTTGCGAGCAAAGAAGTGGTCGCATGCAGCAATGAAACGAGCCCAAATAGCATCGCTATATTTTTTAGCAGTAGGGCCTATAGTTTTCCACTCTTTTTGTAGAGATATAAGTTTGTCGGTAGTAGAACGCCATTCTTCGCTATTTTTGAGTTGTTCTGCTTTTTCGACAAGAAGGCGTTTTTTCTCTAAATTGGCTTGAAGTTCTTCTTTGATGCGACGATAATATTCGTTTTTAGCTTCGAAGAATCGGTCGCAAGCAGTGCGATAGCGTTTGAACAAACGATTGATTACGCGGCGTTCAGCTGGGTCGTCAGAGCGGAATTTTTCGTTAAGAGCGATAACTTCTTGTGTCTTTTCTTCCCACTCTTTGTATGTTGTAATAGCTTGAGTATCGATGTTTTCGATGAGTTCGATAGCATCAGTTTTTTCTTTTTCGATTTCTTGTTCACGAGCTTTGAGACGTTCAAAGAACTCTTGGTGGCGTTTGTTGATAACGGTAGAAGCCTCTTTGAATCTGTTCCAAATTTCATCGCGGAGTTCGCGAGCTACTGGACCAATTTCGCGCCATTGTTCGTGAAGTTTTTGAAGAAGTTGGAACGATTTAACTACATCTTCTTCTTCGTTAAGTTTTTCTGCTTGCTCAATAATACGCGATTTGTCTTCTAAATTCTTTTTGAAGTCATATTCGCGAAGTGCAGCGTTGATTTTTATAAGATCGTAGAATTGTTCTTGGTAGTGGTTGTATTCTTTCCAGATTTCGGTTACATGAGTTGGAGACACAGGACCAATCTCTTTCCATTCGTTTTGGAGTAGGCGGAAAGCAGCGATAGTTTCATTAAGGTCTCCCTCGTTTGAAATTAAAGCCTCGAGTTTAGTTATGATAGCTTGTTTTTTATCTAAATTAGTGGCATATTCAGCATCGATAGCAGCAAGATATGCAGCACGTTTTTCGCGATAGATGCCCATTACAGACTTAAATTCAACCTCTATTGGGTCTGCTTGTTTTTGTTTTGGTTCAACAACTTCTTCGCCTTCTGATTCTTCAACTTGTTGAGCTGATTTTTCAGCGAGTTCTTGTTGATGACGTTTATAAAACAATTGTTTGATACAATCAACTTGCTCTTTTATAGCTGTTATTTCACCGTTCTCTACAATTTCCTTGAGAGTGTTAACCAATTCTTCGCGTGTAAGAGTTGCGAGTTGTTGTAGGTCAAAATTTTGTTCTGCAATAAATTCTTGTGCATCCATAATTAAAAAAATTTAGTCTCCATGATAGGAGAGAGTTCTATTCATTAAACTTGGCAAATTTAGTAAAAAATATTGAAACCTTGTATGTTTTTATTAAAAAATGTTATTTCCAAATGAATTTGGCTTTATGACGAAACATTTTGTCTATAGTGAGTATATAAAGGGTGATTAATGGCAATAAGATGTCGAATAAGATGATTGATAGACCAAATCCTTTGTCTTTATAAACTTTTGCTGTGAGGTTTATGATTATAAATTGTATTAAAAAACGTAATAAAAACAAGCCTATAGCAATAGTTAAAACTATAGGATTGTTATAGCCGAATATTACTAATAATATGATTGTCAAATAAAATAAACCACGAGATAAAGGTTCGAGACCAATCCACATTTTGCTACCAGATTGATACACATCAACTGTGCTTAAATGGCGTAATTTTTGGTAATACCAATCGCGGAATGTTGTTTTGGGTAAAGAGAGGGTTTCTGCTTCGAGTGAGGGTTCGATGCGAGTATTGTGTTTTTTACCAAATGCGTTGATTAGCAAATCGTCATCGCCAGATGCGACATGTAGGAAACCTGCAAAACCTTTATGGTTGAAGAACGTACTTTTGCGATAAGCCATATTACGCCCTACACCCATATAAGGATGACCGAGTAGGGCAAAACCCATATATTGCATGGCGATAGTCAGAGTGTCGTACGATACTATTTTGCTAATAAAACCACGTTCTCTATAATAGTTTCCATGACCGAGTACGAATTCGGTTTGACTATCAAAATTGCGTACCATAGAAGTAATCCAATTCGGCGTAAGTGGACGACAATCGGCGTCAGTAAACAATAATATTTCGTTTTTTGCTGCTTTTACGCCTACTGTGATAGCCAATTTTTTATGGCTAATGATACGTGTTTCTTGTGGAATATTGGTTATATAAAGATTATGGTAAACTTTTTGCAATTCTTTAATTATATCTTCTGTATCATCGCACGAACCATCGTTCACAACAATCACTTCATAGTCGGCATAATCTTGCTCTAATACAAGGGGGAGAAAACGATTAAGATTATTACCTTCGTTTCTTGCGCAAATAATCACAGACACAGGTGGTTGCTCTACGGTATGGGGTACATCACCTTGCTTTATTTTGCGAGTACGACGCAAAATAGCGGTGTATGGTATAAAGTAAAATCCTAATTGAATAGTAAGAGATAGGATTAATACTAATAAAAGAACATATATTATTATAGTCATTTCAACTTGATTACTAATGTTTAATTACTATTTTAGTTGGTATTTTATAAAGTTACAAAGTTACAAATAATAATTTATTTAAGCAAATTTGCAAGAGTTAATATTTTTTTGTAATTTTGCACTCAAAATAAAGCGAATAGCTGTAATCCTTTAATAAATCGGTTTCTTCGATTTGATATTTCCCGAAACTTTCAAATTTTAACTTTCAATTTTTAACTCGAAAATATGTATAATATTTTAGAATTAAGACGTAAGAGTCAAGACGAACTCTTACAAATTGCACAAGAATTAGGTGTTAAAAAAGCGAACACTTTAGCTCCTGATGCTTTGATATATGCTATTTTAGACCAACAAGCAATAGTTACGTCGGTCGATAAAAAAGATGACAGTAAAATTAAAAAACAACGTACTCGTATCGCTAAAAAGGTGGTAACAGAGGAGGGTGGTATCAATGTGATTGAACGAAAACCCGTTGAAAAAAAAGAGGTCGTTGACAATATATTTGAAAAGAAAGAGGCTACTGTTGTGGCAAATGTTGAGCATGAGAAAGAGCAATCTGCGAAAAAATCGGTTACTGAAAACAAACCAAAAGAGAATAAAAAGCCTAATAATAAAGCGAATAATAAAAAGGTAAAAAAAGCTGAAGAGCCAATTGTAGAGGTGCAAAATTTGACATCTCAGAAAATAGTAGCAGAAAAAGTGCAACAACCCCAAGATGTAGTTGCAGCGGTTGCAGTTTCTGTCGAAAAAGAGGTTGTACCTCAACAACCAAAACAACAAGTTCAGCCACAACAAGCGCAACAGGCTCAACAACAACCTAAGCAACAAAATTCTCAAAACAATAATAAATCTCAACAGCCTCAAAATAACAAAGATAAAAAGCCTGAGCAAAACAATCAGCCTAAAAATATCGCTCTTGCCGAAGGTGAAAAGATGTACGAATTCGATGACATTCTTGTCGGTATGGGTACGCTCGAAATGATGCAAGATGGCTATGGTTTTCTCCGTTCGGCTGAATACAACTATCTATCTTCGCCTGACGATATATATGTTAGTGCTCAACAAATAAAGTCTTATGGTTTAAAAACTGGTGATACTGTCGAAGGAAATATCCGTCCTCCTCGTGAAGGCGAAAAATACTTTCCTCTTGTGCGTGCTCTCAAAATCAATGGTTTGAAGCCTGAAGTAGTGCGCGACCGTGTGCCTTTTGAGCATCTTACACCTATTTTTCCTGACGAAAAATTCCAACTTACAACGCCTGGCAAACCTGCTTCTCTTTCAAGTCGTATAGTAGATCTATTTGCTCCTATCGGCAAAGGTCAGCGCGGACTTATCGTTGCACAACCAAAGACGGGTAAAACCATGTTGCTCAAAGATATAGCCAATTCAATACTTGAGCATCATCCTAATATTTATATGATTATTTTGCTTATTGACGAGCGTCCTGAGGAGGTTACTGATATGTCACGCAGTGTACGTGCAGAGGTGGTTTCTTCTACATTCGACGAGTCTGCCGAGCATCATATCAAAGTTGCCACTATGGTGCACGAAAAGGCTAAACGCCTCGTAGAGTGTGGTCACGATGTGGTTATTCTTCTCGACTCAATTACTCGTCTCGCTCGTGCATATAATACTTTCTTACCAGCTTCGGGTAAAGTGTTGTCGGGTGGTGTCGATGCATACGCACTTCACAAACCAAAACGTTTCTTTGGTGCGGCTCGTAACATCGAAAATGGTGGCTCACTTACAATTATTGCCACTGCGCTTACTGACACAGGTAGCAAAATGGACGATGTTATCTTCGAAGAATTCAAAGGCACAGGCAATATGGAGCTTCAACTTAATCGTCAATTAGCCAATAAACGCATATTCCCTGCGGTGGATATAATGGCTTCATCTACACGCAAAGATGACCTTTTGTTGCCTAAAGAAGTATTGAGTCGTATGTGGGTATTGCGCAACTATCTTTCGGATATGAACGTAACCGAAGCAATGGAATTTCTTAAAGAGCGCATGGAACGAACAAAAGACAATGAAGAATTCCTTATTTCAATAAATGGAGATTAATTTTATTATATTATGATAAGAGTAGGAATG
>JAZRJN010000025.1:0-5409 GCA_045645785.1 Candidatus Aphodosoma sp.
AGAATCAGAATAAGGTAAGTCGATGAGTTTTGTGTAAGAAGTTTCAACACTCAAATCCGACATAACACCTAATTCGATTGGAGTTGCAATAGTAGGATAACCCTCATCAAACTCAGTTTTATAATCAAAAGAGAGTTTTAAGTTACGCAAAGGCTCGTTAAATAAAGGTAAAGCAAAATAGAGATAATAATCTGGAGATGAAACAAGCTTCATCGCTTGAACACCATCGCTTACGTATGATCTAACATTTAATTCGGCATAAGGCAAACGATCGTTTGTAGGTTTAAAACTGAAAATAGAGAAACAATTATTATCAACAGAATTTATACCTTCAAAACTTTCGTGATAAGGGAAGCTAACCTCCATAGGACAAGCTGTTTGAATTGAAATTGGACCTCGCCAATCACTATAAACATTTGAATTACAAACCGAACGAATATAAACTTCATAGTTAGAACGAGGTGTGAGATTTGTAATTTCAAACTCTTTATTTTTTATTGTAACCGGAACAATCGTATCTGGCATAAAACCAACTGTACCAACGGCATATTGCCAAGAAGAATTAGATGTTTCGTCAGTAAGCTTCATTTTAGCTCTTGTGTCATAAACAAATAGAGCCGAAAGAGCTGCTGGTCGAACACAAGATTTCACCTCCTCAACAGAGAAATTATCAATATAAATATACGAACCCTTAATTCCTGATGATTGTGCATCGATACCTATGTTAATAATCTTACCTGCATAAGCAGATAAATCGTATTTCAAATTATATTGACCATCAAAACCAAATGATTTTACGTCCAAAGTATCGAAAGAGATACAGCCATCATCAGATAACAAAACACGTAGAACACCACTTTGTGCATAAACAACATCAAACGACAATTCGACATTTTTATTTTGAGTCAAATCAATAGAAGGAGATAAAATTGTAGATGTAGAAGTTTCTGGATAAAAGAAATTATCTTCTTCTTGCTCAACATGTTGTTCATAATAATAGGCATTATTCTTATGCACCCAATAATTTTCAGCAACATTTGGATATGCCAAACCTTGTGTCCAACATTGAGGAGCCTCTAAACCATCAAATGTTTGGTCGTACGGCAAAGTGTATGAAGCACACTCGGTTGTTACGTCACCAACCTCAGTCCACCAACTTTGGTCAACATCAGAACATACTGTACGTATTTTGAATTCGTATGTTGAAGCTGGCATAAGTCCTGTTATTGTAGCAGGATTATTTTTTACTATAGTATCAATCAACAACTCGTTTTTATAGAAACCTTGCACTTGCCATTGTGTGGCTTTTGCATTATCAAACCAGCTAATTTCACAAGAATTACTTGTTATATCAGATATTTTGATTTCAGTAGGCGACAAACAAGTTGGGATTTCAACAATTTCGATATTATCAATATAAAATTCCGTTTCGTTGGTAGCAACAAAAGCAATATATTGAGCATTTCTGAAATCAGCATAATCAGCTTCATTAAGAATAGAAAAATATGCTACAAATTCGGTCCAATCTTCACGATTAGTAACAACCACATCTGCTATAGCCTCGTAAGTCTCTTTTGGATTAGTAATATCTGCCACAACACCAATACCCAAATGAGCATCAGATTTATTATCAGAATAGACATAACCTTTTATGAGATAATTAGCCAAAGTTGTAACATTAAATTTAGGTAATATAGTCATTGATTCATACATTTTGTATGAAACATTACCTTGGTAATGACGAGTTAAACTTGGTTCAGACTTACTGAGATATTCATTATTTAGAATAGAACTCCAACAAACAATATTATTAAGTTCTGGGTCTTCAAAATCATCATAATAAGGTAAATCAAAAGAAGAACAAACTGTACGGAATGATTTGACATGACTCCACTCGCTTGGCTCAGAACACAACGAACGGAAAGAATAGAAATAATCTTTATTTGTAGATAATCCACCTACAGTATAGTGCATTTCACGAATAGTATCATGCGCTACATCGGCAATACCAAATTCAGGGTCAAATTCTACACTGGCTACTTTAACCTCCCATACATCAGCAATAGAATGAAAATCTATATCTACTGATTGAGATGTAATTTTTGATTCTTTAATTTGAACAGGAGGAGCACAATCAATCTCTTTTACAGTGAAATTATCAATTGCCGAATTGTTTTGTTGTGAAGAAAATCCCCAAGTCAAAATATTAACACCAATATAATAGACACCATCTTCAGGGACATTTATCCAACCTTTATACTCCTTCCACTCACTAAGAAGTTCGGCAGAATACATTGTATCAACTAAAGTAGTTATATCTGGCTCAACACAATAAGCCAAACTAAGAGTCATACCAAAATTACAATCTTGACGTCCCATTACAGATACTTCATAATTTTTATCTGCTTTCAACTCAAATGGTCGGAAAAGCCAAGTGTCATTATCAAATGGTAAATTTGCAAAAACATTACCTTCATACGCCGTAATAGTAACAACCCCGTCATCGTTGCGTGCACCATCAGATGCATAATATTTTGCACCTCCATGACCATAAACCACTTGTTGATAGCAACCTAAAATATTCTCTTCAACACTGAAAGTTTCGAATCCATCAAAAAACGGATTGTTGTAATCAACAGTAATTGGCGCACATTGTGTTGCAAAAGAAATTACAAATTCACTCCAAGGACCATATGTACCATCATCACATTTACGACGAGAATATAATTCATAATCTGTTTGAGCAGTAAGACCTGTTATTATTACCGAAGCACCTGTAGCATTAAAGATAGCTCCTGAATTAGGATTAAATCCTGGTTCTCCAACACTAACTTGCCACTCAGCAACAGAAGAATCAAGAGATACGGCACGTGCAACTGTTGTCTTGATTGAATCGACTTTTACATCAAAATCACCACAAGCCGATTTTTCACGAATAACAACATTATCAATGTACATAGACATTTGGCTACCTTGATGAACACCTTCGAAAATAATATGCTGATTGCCTGTAGCCGAAATTTCAAACTCATACTTATAATAACCCTCTTGCTCTACTTTTGGAACAAACTGACTACCAACATTGATATAACCAAGTTTAGTCGCACCATCAACAACTGGTTGTCCGTTCAACAAAATATTTAAACCTTCATTATCAACCGCAGATGCATTGTCAAAATCTTTAGGCTCTGGCATACGATACATCCAGAAAGAGACAACGTATGTCTTGCCATTTTCAAAAGCAAACATAGGCGATACTAATGCAGACTTAATACCTGCACTTGAAGCTTGCAATTTTGCAGATGCAGCACCAGCTTTAATAAGTTCTGGACTCCACATCATATCAACATTACGAATCCATGCTTGATCTTTATAATCTGAAATCATGAACGCATTTGGATCTGCTGGCGGCTGACTTTGATACTGACTCCAACAATGAGGAGGGAAAAGTTCGCCATCAAATGTTTGTGTATAAGGGAACACATTTATTGCATCACATTCTGTTTCGAATTTTTGTGAAAAACTTACAGGAGCTGTGAGATCTCCAGAACCACAATCAGCAACAACAGAAGCTTGCAATGTGTAAAAAGATGCTGGAGTAAGATTATTGATAATCAATTCAGGAGAACCTGTTACAACAACAGAATCTTTTATTTCACTTTGTCCACTCACAAGATTGTATTTAACATGCCACTTTGTTTCATTCAAACCTTTACGCCACGACAATTTCACCGAACGTGTTGTTATATCAGATATTTTTATCTCTGAAACCTTACGACACAAAGGTGCTAACTTAACTTCTATATCGTCTATTTGAATATCATACGCATTTCTACTAACACCTTCAAAAATAATATAGACTTTACCTGATAAAGGTATATTATATTCATAATTGTGATAACCAGCAACATCTTCAACTGGAGATTGAGAATAAAAACTATTTATAAAACCTAATTTTGTACCACCAATTGTATCTGGTCGATTATTAACCCAAATATTAAGACCCTCTCCTTCGATTGGCATCACAGTTTTACCTTGGAATGTGCGATAATCATTACGATATACCCACATCGACAAATCATAATGATAAGGTTGATCTACCCAAATTGGTTGTGTTACAAGAATAGCCTTATTGCCAACAGCTTGAGCTTGCCAATCGGCACAATAATTACCAGAACGAGATGTAACATATAACTCTTCTCTACCTAAACGCCAAGTGTCATCACCTGAATCGTAAACCATAGCTGGAACTTTGACAGTTTGACGCTTAAACCAACAATCTGGAGGGAATATTCCACTCTCAAAATCTTCAAAGAATATAGGTTCTTCTCTCAAACCACAAGTTGTTTGAATAGAGATGGTATTACTCCATTCTGCTGTATCTCCCTCACTACAAATTACACGCGCTTTAACATTATATTTTGTGTTTTTTGACAAACCATCTAAAATAGATGGATGAGAAGAAACAAAATATGTCATTGTTGTATCTGCATTAGAAACAACAACTTCATAATTACTTGCTTCCACAAATTCATCCCAATCGATTTGTGTAAAAGTTGAATCAGATATAACTTCTCGAAGATTGTTAAGTTTTGCACATGTTGGTGCTCCTTTAAAAGCTACATTATCAACATATAAAGTGGAATTTTGACCAGCTGGAACTAAAATAACAAGCGACATTTTCTTATCTGTTATATCAAATAATCGCGTATTATAAGTCAAATTATACCACACATTATCATGCAAAATCTCTTGGTTATCCCACAATGGAATTGCCTGTGTTAAATCAAATGGGTCAGGAGTAAAAAGTATTGAAAATTTTGTACCCTTAGCACCATAAACACTCATTGAAATTTGTATTCTGTTAGCGGCTTGATTCAATTGTTTAGAAATTAAATATGCCTCACTTGATGCTGTTGATTCCAATTTTGCTGCAGTTCCATCTTTACCCTCTTTTATTGTTGCTTGAAAACTAACACCACCACCTTCAGACATAAACCAACAATCAGGCAAACTATAATTGTCAAAATTCACAGAATAAGGCATTCTTTGTGAAGAACATAATGTTGAAAACGAAATTTTTGCTGCTTCAGATGTACCTCGACCTGTTCCACTACAATCTGCAGTCAAAAAAACTTCATATTCTGTATCAGATTTCAAATTTTTAATTTGATACATCATATCTGGCGCTGTAATCGTTGTTGAAGTTACAGTACCATCTTTCATATTCTTAACTTCTAATAAATATGTCTCTGTATCATCACCCACATCACTTAAACTCCACCCTATAGTTGCCGTTGTAGATTGAAGCGATGAAATAAACAAATCTTGTGGCATCTTACATGTTGGCTTATTTGAAACTTTTACGTTATCCAAAATAAACCAAGAAGATGTACTTGTTGCATTAGA
>JAZRJN010000026.1:0-10828 GCA_045645785.1 Candidatus Aphodosoma sp.
AACAACCACCACAATCCGACTACTGGGGTTGCGTCCCATACTGGTTTTGCAACAAAAACCACACTCCACCCCATAGCCAAATATATTATCAACGAAAGACGAGGAAACTTGCCTATTGCCAATAGTTTATAGATTAAACCACCTATTGCTACTGCCCACATTAGTCCGAATCCTACCCAACCAGCAACTCCACCAAGTATCGACAACCACACTGGCGTATAACTCGCTGCTATAAGTACATATATTGACACATGGTCGAATATACGTAAGCGGGCTTTGTGTTGTGGGTTTTCTGCCAAATGGTAAATCGTAGATGCGACATATTGCATTAATGCTCCAAAGGCAAACACCACTACACCAACCTGATATTGCCAATCGCATGTCGGACATTTACAAAGTAATAATACACATGCCACCACCGCAAAGGCAATCCCCACAGCATGCGTCCAAGCATTTAGTTTTTCTTCATTCATAATTTATACATCCTTATTCCCTATTAAAAGTTCTCGTGCTGCAAGTATTGCAGTTTCAGATGGATTTTTGCCTGACAGCATTTCAGCAATTTCTGTTTCACGCTGAGATGAAGTAAGCTGAGTAATTTGCGTAATAGTGCTTTCGTCAGTGTCTTGTTTATAAACCTTGAAATGTTGCGCACCACGGGCTGCAATTTGTGGCAAGTGAGTAATAGTTAAAACTTGAATATCTTCTGCCATATCCGCCATCATCTCACCCATACGACCTGCTACTTCACCACTCACACCTGTATCTATCTCGTCAAATATAATAGTAGGCAATTCAGCACTCTTCGCAATCAAACACTTCAACGCCAACATCAATCGCGCAATCTCACCTCCAGATGCTATAGATGCAATCGGACGCAATTCGGCATTCTTGTTGGCAGTAAACAAAAATTCCACCACATCTTGTCCGTCTGCGCTATAATCTTTTTGCGAAATACACACCTCAATACGTACATTTTCCATACCCAACATTCGTAATCGCGCTACTAAATAATCGGCTATTTCATTACGCACACTATTACGTTTAGTTGTCAATCGCTCTGCTTCAGTTGAGAGTTGAGAGTTTAGAGTTGAGAGTTGTTTTTCTAATGCTTTGATTTCATCATCGAACGAATCAATTCGTTGCAATTTTACATCATACTCGTCACGTATCTTTATCAACTCTTCGACAGTATCTACACGATGTTTTTGCTCAAGCACATAAATAGTATTTAAACGCTCTTCAATCGCCGTTTTACGTCGTGGATCATACTCCATATCAGCGCACATATCCGCCACCTCTGCCGACACATCTTTCAATTCGATATAAAGCGAATTGATACGTTCACTCAAAGCCTCAGCCTCTTTCTTATAACGTGAAGCCATTCCTACTCGCTGCATTGCCTCACGTAACTGTATCACCACACCATACTGCTCATCGTCCAATCGAGAAGAAGCCTCTGACAAACAACCTTTTATATCTTCAGCATGGTTCAATACCTCAAGTTCAGTTTCTAATTCGACTTGCTCCCCTTCTTGCAAATTAGCCTCATAAAGTTGTTCAAATTGAAATTGTGCATAATCACGCTCCGAAGCCCACTTCTCAGCCATTTCACGCACCTCTGCCAATTTCTGTGTCGTCTGACACCAATCGTCATACACTGCTTTATATGCCTCACGTTCTACTGCTGACTGAGCAATTATATCTACCACTTTCAACTGAAAATCAGTATTATTAAGCAATAGATTTTCATGCTGAGAATGAATATCAATAAGCAATGATGTGATAGCACGCATCTGTTGAAGCGTAACTGGTGTATCATTAATGAAAGCACGCGATTTACCCGCAGCCGTCACTTCGCGCCTAATCACACACTCCTCCTCCCAGTCCAACCCAAACTCCTCAAATTGAGTTGAAAGTTGAAAGTTGAAAGTTGAAAAATTATCTGTAATCTGTAATCTGTAATCTGTAATCTGAAAAGTTGCCTCCACAACACACTTTGGAGCACCCTGACGCACAGATTTAGCATCGGCACGAGCACCCATCACCAACGCAAGCGCACCCATAATGATACTCTTACCTGCACCAGTCTCACCGGTAATAACCGAAAAACCATCAGCCACCTCTAAATCTAATGTATCAATCAATGCATATTGACTAATATATAAATGTTTAAGCATAATCAAACTATATCTAAATATTGTAGAGACGCAAAATTTTGCGTCTCTACCTTAATAAAATTATCACTTCAATATCTCGTCATATCGATTTGATAATGTTGGATTTACCGAAGTCAAGACTTCATGCACCAACTTTTTCTCTTCGGACAGACCGCGTTTTGCAAATATATTTATAAGTTCATCATTCTTTGCATCAAGGAATGTTATGATGAACGGTGCACTTGGTGATTGACGATTTAAATCACGCAATATACTAATCTGCTCTGCTATCTTAGCACGTGCATTATCAACATTTGTTGCCATATTATCAAGTGCTAATCGATGATATTCATAATAGAACTCTCGCAATGGTTTGAATCTATCATCCATTATATTACTTATAATAGAATAGCGATTGCGTTGCGAACCTAACTCCATACGCCACCCTTTTGTCTCTGAATCATCACTGCGAGACTGACTCATATTAACTATCTGCTCTGCTGTTACAAAAGCCGATTGTCCACCTAATCGACTATATGAATCTAAATCGAGCCCTATTATTAAATAAGCATAATATGCCATCACTGCCGTAAGATTAGATTCGTATGTACTTTTATTTATATCTATCGGATCAAACTCCCTATACGTAAACACAAACTCTTGATCACGAATATTCAACAAATTAGTTGTATATGACGAACCATACACTGGACGCGACGCCTGCACCTGCAATTCGCAGGTAAATTTGTCATCTTCGAGACTTGACACCACAATCATTATATTGCAATCAATACGCTCTGCATCTGCATAAATCAAGTCGGTCCAACGATATGAATTCATAAATGTCTCTAAATCATTCTCAAGGGTCTGAAAAACTTGCTTATTAGTACCCTCTATTTGAGGTGCACTAACCGTCAAATTACAATTCAATTCCTGACCTTTCAAGTCAAGACACAAACCACAAACCACAAACCACAAGAATATAATTACAATTTTTCTCATCCTTAATTATTAATTCTTAATTGTTAATTCTTAATTGTTAATTCTTTAACAATGTCTCTCGCTACCTCTTTTTTAGGTTTCAAATCAAACATCAACTTCTCGCCTGTATTTTTCAAAATCATTATTTTGTTGGTATCATAACCAAAACAAGCGTTTTTATCGTTCAATGAGTTAAGAACTATAAAATCAAAGTTTTTACGGCGCATTTTGTCAAGTGCATGCGCCTCTTCATCGTTAGTTTCGAGCGCAAAACCTACTAAAAATTGGTCATCTCGTTTAATTTTCCCTACAGAAGCAGCAATATCTTGTGTTGGACGAAGTTCGATAATCATATTATCACCTTCACGTTTTATCTTCTTGTCTGCCACTGTAATAGGCGTAAAGTCAGCTACTGCAGCACACAATATTGCTCCATCCATTTCAGAATAATACTTCATAACTTGCTCATACATTTGTCCTGCGCTTTCCACATCAATACGATGAATCTTGTCTCGCCATTCCTCTGCCAATTGTATCTGTACAGGACCAGCAATAAGTGTAACTTCATACCCTACTTCAGCACATGCCTCAGCAAGAGCAAATCCCATCTTACCAGTCGAATAATTACCTATAAAACGCACAGGGTCTATCCTTTCGTATGTAGGACCTGCTGTAATCAATATTTTTTTCATATTCACACTTTATTTGCTAAAAAGGCTACAATATTTTCAGGTTCTTCCATGCGACCTTTACCAACAACACCGCATGCCAATTCACCTTCAGTTGGTTCTATAAATTCTACTCCTATTTCTCGTAGAATATCCATATTGCGCTGTACGATTGGATGGTCATACATTTTAGTATTCATAGCAGGTGCAATAAATACAGGTTTATCGAATGCCAAAAATGTAGTAGATAAAGCATCATCAGCAATACCACTTGCAAATTTACCAATAATATTAGCTGTAGCAGGCGCAACTACCATACAATCAGCCCAATCAGCATGACTTACATGCTCAGGATTCCACACGCCTACAGGTTCAAACACTTCAGTATAAACTTTATTGCGAGAGAGTGTTTGCAATGTAACAGGTGTTATAAATTGCAAAGCATTATGTGTTGTAACACAACGCACTTCTGCTCCTGCTTGCACAAATTGACGCACCAATTCACCACATTTATAGGCTGCAATACCACCCGAAATACCTAAAATTATTTTCTTTCCTTTTAACATAACTTAAATGTAAAACGCCAAAAATCAAATATTTAAGGTCGATTTGCGACTATCGACTATTGACCTTCGACCATTAATATCACAATTTTTTATATTTATTCTTTAAATCTTCAGTGGTTGCCACTTTCAACGATATTGCACAACCACCACCCGAAGCCAATTGTATTTTTGCTTTTGTCTTATTTGTAACAATATAATTTGTTATTTCGTATGCTTTTGGATTATCCTTCCAATCAGCATCTTTCGCATCTGCATAAACTGTTGCTACATACTTAACGTCAGGTTGTAAAAACGAGAAATCAATAACCGCTTTGCGTGCTTTCTCTGCTGTAATTGCACCTACGAACCATTGTCCATATCGCTTACCTTGACGTGCTATGGTAATGTATTCACCAGGTTCTGCTTCAAGTACCTTTGTATCAACCCAATCCACATCTACATCTTTAATAAATTGGAACGCATCCATATAACGTTCGTAGTTCTCAGGTAAATCTGCCGCCATCTGAATTGGACTATACATTGTTACATAAAGTGCCAATTGTTTTGCCAAAGTAGTATGTATTTGACAAGTATTTCCTGGTTGATAATAGTCCATCTTAATCTCAAAAATACCAGGAGTATAATCCATAGCACCACCAAGCAAACGAGTAAATGCTAAATCGATTTCATGAGATGGTGGATTACCTACACTCCAAGCATTAAATTCATTACCACGTGCTGCTTCACATGCTAAGAGGTTTGGATATGTACGACTTAGACCTGTTGGGCGTACTGGTTCATGGGCATTAACCATAATACGTTTGTCTGCTGCTTTCTGAAGCACTCGATTATAATGATTTACCATCCATTGTCCGTCATGATATTCACCACGAGGGATAATACGACCTACATAACCTGTTTTAACCGAATTATAACCATATCCTTTCATAAAATCAAATGCCTCATCTATACGACGTTCATAGTTAGTTGCTGAACCAGAAGTCTCGTGGTGCATAATCATTTGTACTCCCTTTGATTTGGCATATTCTGTAACTTTTTTTACATCAAAATCAGGATATGGAGTTACAAAATCAAATACCTCTTCTTTCCATTGTCCAGCCCAATCTTCCCAACCTACGTTCCATCCTTCAACCAAAACAGCATCGAATCCATGTTGTGCTGCGAAGTCGATGTAACGCATTGTGTTTTCAGTGGTTGCAGCATGACGACCATTTGGTTGTAATTTGTTCCAGTTGGTATCTGCTAATTTAATATTTGGCACATCGGCATAGTTCCATGTACCTTGACCTGGCGCATGCATTTGCCACCAAATACCTACGTATTTCACAGGTTTAATCCATGTGGTATTCTCGATTTTACAAGGTTCGTTCAAATTCAAAATCATACTTGATGCCAAAATATCACGTGCATCATCAGTGATAAATATTGTACGCCAAGGAGTATTGCATGGTGTCTGCATAAATGCTTTTACACCCTCAATTGGAGTTGGAGCTAATGCTGCAGTGAATATTTTTTTCTTTTTGTTGTATAACAAGTGTATTGCAGGATAATCAACTAATGCTGCCTCGAAAATATTTAAATAGATTTTTTTAGATGTTTTCATCATAATTGGCGACTGCACAGCATTTTTGTCAAACACTTTGTTAGTACCAATGCCTGAACCATCTACTTTTGTAGCATCAATATTAGACAAATTACTTTTAGTATAGAAAAACTCATTTGAATCATAAGCACCAGGAATCCACCATGCTGTATGATCGCCTGTCATAGCAAATTGAGTGGCTTCGTCTGCTATACGAAAATATCCTAATTTATCTTGTTTATCAAACTCATAACGGAATGCAACTCCTTCATCGTAAAGACGAAAAACGATACGCATTGTACGTCCTGTTGAAATCTGAGTAAGAGAGACAAGACATTGATTGTATTTATCTTCAATCTCAGCATATTGTCCTAAAACAGGTTTCCATGTTGAAGCAAAAGACTTAATATCCACATTATTAAGGGCAAACCCTGATTTCAAATCCTTATCGCCATCAAGCAAAAAACCCATTTCGCTTCGTGCTATAATCTCTTTTCCGTCAAAAAAGACTTGATAGTATGGCACACTATCCTTCAAATTAAGGTCAAACAATAATTTAATACGCCCATTAGGAGACCCCACAGAAATAGCAAATGCCATCACTGAAAAACAAATAAAAATACAGAAAGAAGATAATCGTTTCATAATAAATAAGCTTAAGTTGAGTACAAAGTTAATAAAAAAATCTCATATCAAAAAATAACTTTTTTAATATACAATCTTTCATTCAATATATAAAATACTAATGATGAATTTTGCTTATAACGATAAGCATATAAAATAGTTGCTGTAGGCTCTCTCAACAACATTAAATAATCAATATCATCAAGCACTGCCGTTTCTACTTTTTCTTGTGATTGAACCAATACGTCAATTTCGGACTTCAAACTCCACAAAACACGATTATACCCTATATTTATTGAATCCACCTCTGATCTCAACAAATCATGTGGTTTTTCTGTTTTTAAATACCTATCATTAAATTGTTTATATTTCAAATAATCATCATCCACTATGCTATTCAAATCTTGTACCAATTTTTTAGATTCATCCACCATACCCGACAATTTATAAAGCAAAACCATTTTTTGATCAAAATTAGTAATTTCAGACATCTCTCTTTCTATTTCAATCAATTGATTATATATACCTAACAAAGAAAGCATAGTCGCTGGATATGACCTTGAATCAAATACATACAACTCATTAATCAAAGATACAGGACAAACAACTAACTCTCTAGTCAACAAACCATTATATACTTCTATCGCCTCTTCTCGTAATTGATTAACTTGTCTGTACTTATTCAAAAAAAGATTTACCCATTTAGAATAATCATACAACACAACTTTATTCGTAAGCATATCCACATTACACAATCCATCAACACGATACAAATCTATATCATAAAATACAAATTTTGGATTATAACCTTTAATATTATAATGTCCTAATGCATTTAAATATTCCTCAATATTAACATCTAAGCTATCTGCAATATTTTTTAAATTCTTAAGATTATCAATATCAGCATCATCAACCAAAAGTAATGCCTCATTAATATTAAAATATTTCTCATTAAACTGAAAAAATATAGAAACACACTTTTCGTAATTAACTGCCAAACGACTATATGCTTCATATAATTTTGTCCCATTTTCAGTTAAATAAGCAATTGTATCCAAACATAAATCAATATATTGTTTCAAATCATCATACTTCAAATTTTTTTCCGATGATGTTACTATTTTATAAAATTCTTTATGTTTACGAATTTCTGCATCATTAGCAAAATATAATGCACTCTCAAAATACAATTTTGAATTATACGCATAATATTTAAATGAATTATAATCTATAATTGGATTAACTTCTTTCAAATAACCATAAGAAATCTGTCCCATTTGGAAATAAACATTACCAACTTCAGGCGACTGTTTCTGAAATTGCTGATATTTATAAAAAGCTACATTCACAGACTGACTTTGCATTTCTCGCACAAGCTCATCGTATTTCACTTGCGACATAAGCCCCAATGGCCACAATATCATAACAAAAAACAATACTCTTTTCATAGCTTATAAAATTCGAAATTCAACACGACGATTTATAGCACGATTTTCTTCACTATCATTCGGAACCAAAGGTTCTTTCATACCAAAACCTTCGGACTCTAAACGATCTGATTTTATACCTTGCTTAACCAAATAACTTCTAACCGACTCTGCTCTTTTTTGCGACAATTTTATATTATAATTCGCTTCTCCTACATCATCGGTATGTGCAGCCAATAAAATACGCACATCAGGATTTGAAAGCATAAAATCAACAATATCATTTAAAGCCGATAGACTCTCATCCAACAACTCTGCCGAATTATAAGCAAAGTTCACATTTTGCAACTGAACAACCACTCCTGTTTTAATGGGCAATAATTCTAAAACAAAAGTATCTTTATCTAATATTTGCGACATATTAAATTCATCAATCTTATAAATATAACCAGGTGCCATAATTCTCGCCTGATACTTATCATTCTCTCGCAATGTCGTGTCTATAATTCCTATCGGTAAATTAAATATAAACTCCTCCTCTAAAGCTTGATTTTGCAAATCAAGTGAAACATCTTCAAGCAACTGTTTTGTCTCTATATCAACAACATTCAACACAATATTTTTCATGTTTGGTAACAACTCCACATCCAACTCAGAAACATTAAACTGAATAGGTTTTTCTTTTGAAATTTCAAAACAATGCGATTGATATCCTTCTTGTTCAACAAACAACTTGTAATCTCGCCCTAAAGGCAAAACTATATTATATTTATTATAACCTACTTTTTTAGGTTTCAATTGAGGATACACACGATTATTAATATCAGTAATCTTCATTTTTGCCTCTATTGGAGAATAAAGCAATTTGTCATAAACCGAAAAAGTTAAATTTAACGTCTTTGACAATATAACATCTAACGACAAATCACTATTATCATTTAAATCCGAAGTATATATTCGATGAAAATAATGAGTATAACCATTAGCATAAAAATCAATTAAATAATCACGGCCTTTAGGTAAAGATAAAGCAAACCATCCATCTTTATATGCCTGAGAAAATAAAATTGGTTGATTTGTAAGATTATCAAAAACCAAAATTTTAGCATCTATAGCTTTATTTTCTTCCAACACTCTACCTGTAAGTAACATTGTTAAAGTCATTTCTACCTTAAAATCAATCATCTTCTCTATAAACAATGATTTCTTATTTTCTTTAGTAAAATAACATATAGCATTATCCTTACTTGAATAATATGGATAAAACAAATCATATTTTTCATTTGTATATATTGGTTTTGGATCCATCCAATTATCATTAATCAAACGCTTAGTATAAAATAATAATGGATTTTTCAGCATTTTACCATTTACTTCCCGCATTGATAGAAATACCAAAGTCTCTCCATCTGGTAAAATTATAGGATACAAATCTTTATCATTAGAAATGATAATTTTTTTAGGCATATTCCATCTACCATTCAAATCTTTCGTTGCAATATACAAAGAATTCTCTTCTATAGAAGTCTTTGTAGATCTATCTACTTGACGACGCACAAAATAAATCTCAGTACCTTGAGGTGATATAGATGGATAAAGTTCGTCAAACATTGAATTCAATGTAATACTAAGATACTTAGGCATACTCCATTCTACACCATCATACGAAGAATAATAAATATCAAAATTTGTTTTACCCTGATACTTTGCAGAAAAATATAATTGTCGCCCATCAAAAGAGATGGATGGAGACATAATTTCTCCACCATTTGAAACAATAGAATTTATAACGCTAATAGCAACATAATCATTCCCAACTTTCTCGTAAAATTCTATCTTCCCATCATCATTATATGCAGAAACAACAATGCGCTCGTCAACCACCGACATCGTACGAGAAACTATATCTATTGCATTTGCAACAATAAATAAACAAACAAAAAATAATAATCCTAAATACCTTTTCATAACTTAAATTGATTGCATAAAAAATCTTTTACATAATTCATCCGAGATAGGATATTGTTTATACGACAATGTCGCCACATCACACACATATAAATTTTGAATTTCTGAAATATAAAGAGTCTGAAAATATTGTTTAGCACCATCTTGAAGCTCTATTGTTAATTTCATTGCAGCTATCAAATCATCTATGGTCATATCATCTTTTGTAAATATATACAGACCAAACTCTTTAAAATCACCATAAAATCCATTTACTACTTTTTTTACTTTATTTTCAATAACACGTTTGAGAGGAGAAGCCTCGAACCAATATCGATACTCCTCTGAACCCACCGAATCTACATCAACCAATCCATATACATATCCTGTGCCACGTTTCTCTCTCAACTCCGACAAATCCATAACCTCTGCTACAGCCATCTCATTCAACAACTTGATAGCCTCAATCTTCGACTCTTTTAAGGCACGTGTAACTTCAATACCAATTGTCCCATCATCCATCTGCAAATCAGGTCTATCCCTATTCACCAATCCCGCATATCTATCACCCAAAATAGTTTCAAGCGTCAACTTCGCATAACGCTCAAAGAAACAAGTATCAAATTTAGGTTTATTATTTATTTCAAACATAAAATCTTTTCAATAATAAAAAACTCACACAATATTAACCTCAAAAAAACATTACAAAGTTAACAAAAAAAACTCAATACTCAAAAATAAAAACTGAACAAAAATATTTTTTATTTCCCAAATTCTATAAAATCTATAGAGCCTATAGATAATCTATAGAGCCTATAGAATCTATAGAGTTTATATAATCTATAGAATCTATAAATTCTATAGATTTCCA
>JAZRJN010000027.1:0-16369 GCA_045645785.1 Candidatus Aphodosoma sp.
GCAAAGAATGTAAGAGTCAAACCATTTTGGTGGAATGCCATCCAGAAGAAGATAACTACAGCAAACACAAGCATAAGAGCAGTGATACGAGCTTTAGTTTGAGCTGGTGTAAGTTCTTGAACAGCAGTTTGATTACCAGAAGCAACAGCTTGTTTAGCATTAACGTCAGCATGTTTAAACCAAGGACGGAAGCCAAGATAAATAGCCATTGAAAGCACAAGAGAAACACATGCTACAGCAAAACCCCAATGATATGCACCATAAAGTTCAGTGATATACATATTTGCAAAAGCAGTAAGGTCGCCTGTAAATGCAGCTTGTTGCGAGGCAAGTTCAGTAAGACGATCAGCAACAGTCATGTCACCAGCGAGATATTTATGGCAAAGTTCTGGAATTGCACCATCATAAGAAAGTTGTGCTTTTGCCATAAAATACTCAGTAATTTTAGTTGCTGCAGTAGGAGCAAACATCGAACCGATGTTGATTGCCATATAGAACAAAGAGAAAGCAGCATCACGTTTTGATTGATATTCAGGCGCATCATAAAGGTTGCCCACCATTACCTGAAGGTTACCTTTGAAAAGACCTGTACCAAGGGCAATCAAAAACAATGCACCAAACATTGCAATTTTACCATCAATACCATTAGAAGCAGGAATAGCAAGAGCCACATAACCTGCAAACATTACGATGATACCAGTAACTACCATTTTGCCATAGCCAAATTTATCAGCCAAAATACCACCAAGCAAAGGCAAGAAATAAACCAATGCCAAGAAACCAGCAAAAATGTTAGATGTTGCTACAGCCGAAAAGCCGAATTTAGCTTGCAAAAACAATGTAAAAATCGCAAGCATGGTGTAGTAACCAAAGCGTTCGCCTGTGTTAGCCAACGCCAAAGCATAAAGTCCTTTTGGTTGTCCTTTAAACATAATTTAAATAATGATTAATGATTAGTGATTAATTATTAGTGTTTGTTTTTAAATAGTTAATAAATGGGTTGGCATACATTTCGAGGAGTTTGTGCCAGAGATACTCTTCGCCGCGATTAGGTATGTTGATTTTTGTAAGTTGACCGCGAAGATATTTTTCTGCCATAGCTCGTTCGTCAGCACCATCAACAGTCGCAAATTGAGTATCACCAGTGAGTTGCTCATACGCCCAACGATTGATTGGGTAGATTTGATATGCCGAGTGAATTTGACGGTCACACAAAGCACATACCGCAACTGCTTGGTCTTTCTTATTCATACCACTTGCTGCAATTTCATCAAGCTTAGGATTGATACTTGGTGTGAAAGCATAATGCACACGACCTTTCCATCCCATAATACCTGTCTGCATACTCAACACATCATCAGCTTTTGTCTTCTTATAATCGGCATTATCACGCTTAAGTTGGAACTCTGCTGCTTTAAGATAATCACAAGGGTCGAACTCGTATGAAATTGACAGCGGACAAATATTCAAAGCCTTCAAATTCTCGATGAAATCGGCTTTTCTTGACAACGCCAACATCTTGATAAGACTCTCTTGTGTGCGGTCGTTAGAATCCTTAGCACGAGCTTCACGCTGAGCAATCCACACATTTACGCCCTTCTCTGTTATAGCATAACGGATGTAGCTACTTAGCTGCATAAACGACTTAGCCATATCACGAGGAGTAAGTCCGCGTTTAACAATAAAACAACGATTTAATCGAACTAAAGTACGTATCCATTCTGTCGCCAAGAGATTATCGCCAATAGCAATTTCGCAAGTATTGCCCTTAGTGCGCATCAACGAAAGTGACAAAAGAGCTGGGTCCATTACAATATCACGGTGATTACTCAAAAAAACTGCGGTTTCATCGGTAATATTCGCCTCTCCAGAAACAGTCAAAGAGGTTGCCGCTTTCGAAATCAAAGCCTCAAGAATAGGGCGAATTACAACATTTTGAAACTCTACTGAATTAGAAAATCCCTTACCAGATTGAGCCATTTGAGCCAAATCAACCATTGGAAAGTAGGTTTTCATAAGATGCATAAAAGATTCATCTTGCATCAATTCGAGCAATTTTTCGCCGATTTCATCGTTATTACAAGGACGAATATCCTCAAATTCAATATTCATAATTTTTAATTTTTAATTATTCATTATTAATTACCCCATCTTTCATGCGAACTATACGATCAGAGATAGATGCAAGCTCTTCATCATGAGTTACAATCAAGATAGTTTGTCCGAATGTATCACGCAAATCAAAGAAAAGACGATGCAATTCGGTACGATTTTGAGAATCAAGACTACCTGATGGCTCATCGGCAAGGATAATTTCAGGCTTATTGATAAGCGCACGAGCCACAGCCACACGTTGCTTTTCGCCTCCTGAAAGTTCTGACGGCTTGTGATTACGGCGTTCACTAAGTCCTAAATATTCTAACAATCTACGCGCCTCTTTACGAGCATCTGCCATTGCAGAGCCACCAATTAAAGCAGGCATCATCACATTCTCTTCTGCGGTGAATTCGGGCAAAAGTTGATGAAACTGAAACACAAAACCTATGTGCTGATTACGAAAAGCCGAAAGTTTGCGCTCATTGAGTTGAAGCACATCAGTACCATTCAAAACCACAGAACCAGAATTAGGATGGTCGAGAGTACCTACTATCTGCAAAAGAGTAGTCTTCCCCGCCCCACTTGGCCCCATAATGCTCACTATCTCACGCGGTGCAATATGAAGATTGACACCCTTGAGAACTTCAAGAGAATCGTAGGATTTGTGTATATTAGTTATTTGTATCATTTTCCAAGTAACTAGATTTTCTAAAAATACTAGATATTCTAAAATTATATTTTATTCAACAAGTTTACGTATCACATGGGAAGCGAGACAACAACCAAAGATAGCAGGCATATAACTAACCGTACCTACATTAGATTTTTTGTTTTGTTCGCCTTCGGTAATTTCGACACGCTCGCGTGCTACAACTTCGGCTGAATAAACTACGGTAATTCCTTTACGTACACCTAATTTGTGTAAGCGTTTACGCACCATACGAGCCAACTTACAATAATCAGATTTAGAAATATCATCAATCTTAACTTGTGTAGGATTGAGTTTGCCACCAGAGCCCATACTGCTCGCAATCGGGATATTGCGTTCAACAGCTTGATGCAACAAATATACCTTTGGAGCAAGCGTGTCAATAGCATCTATCACATAATCGTATGGCTCACTTTCGAGAACTTCGATAGTGCGCTCATCACGCAAATATTCCCGAATTAATCGGAGTTTTACATCAGAATTTATATCTAAAAGACGCTCGGCAAGCACCTCCACTTTAGGACGACCAACGGTAGATTGGAGAGCTATGAGTTGACGATTGCGGTTAGTGTCATTGACAACATCGCCATCAACCAAAGTAAGCCTACCCACACCTGCACGCACAAGCATCTCTGCGGCATACGCCCCTACACCTCCTACGCCAACAACTAATACATTGGCTTGAGAAAGCTTATTGATTGCTTCCTCGCCAAACATCAAAACAGAGCGTTCTTGCCAAAGATTCATTTTTTTAATTTTTTGTCAGAAGAGTCGGACAAGTCGGACAGGTCGGACTTTTAATAAATTATTAAGCCTAATAAAGCGGCACAAAGTATCATTACGATAGGACTTATTTTAAGCCATTTGGTGGCGATGAATGCAGCAATAAGAATAAGCCATGCTGTCCAATCCCTATAACCTTCACCAAAAGACTCCTCAGTAATAAGCAACAAAGCAGCAGCGGCAATGAGTCCGATTACGGTAGGACGCAAAAGAGCCATAACACTTTCGATGCGCTTATTGTTCTTCATTTTTGTCATAAAAGTAATCAAAAGCATCATTATGATGAACGATGGCAAAACAAGAGCAAATGTTGCAATAGCAGAGCCAAGGGCATTGCCCGTAGCAAGATAACCTGCGTATGTTGCACAATTTATGCCAATTGGACCAGGAGTTATTTGACTAACCGCCACCATATTGGTAAATTCCGATACCGTAATCCACCCATAATGCTCAACGACCTCGAACTGTATCAACGACAACATGGCCGCTCCGCCACCAAAGCCGAACAAGCCTATCTTGAAAAATGTTATGAATAGATACAAATAAATCATTCAAGTTGAAAGTTGAAAGTTTTTCAGCCTGACAGCTAATTTAACGTAACACAATAAATCCCTATTCCTTGTTCCTTATTCCTTACTCCCTACTCCTTATTTTGACTGCTAATCCAAAGACTATTGCAGCGAGGATAATCCAAATCGGAGATACTCCCAAAAGCCAAATCAATAGAGCGGAAACGATTGGAATCCAAACAGTTTTTATTGTGATTTTTGCAGTCTTAGCAAGTTTGAATACCGGCACTGCGATAAGAGCAATGACGGCTGGACGGATTGCACGAAAGGCTTTACGGACATACTCATTATCTTGAAATTGGTTGAGAAACATGGCAAATATAAGTATCGCCAAAAACGAAGGCAATCCTGCTCCTAAAGCACTAACAACCGCACCACGCTTACCAGCTACCTTCTCGCCTATGAGAATTGATATGTTCATAGCCAAAATACCAGGTGCCGTTTGTGCAAGCACAACCATATCAAGAAAATCTTCGGCAGAAACCCAGTTGCGTTTTGTTACAACTTCAGCCTCGATTATAGGCAACATGGCATAGCCTCCACCAATAGTGAAAGCTCCAATTTTCATAAACGAAGTAAAGAGTTGCCAAAGCATAACAATCCCAATATAAAAACCATGCAAAAATACGAAAAGTTTTTAATATTTGCAATAAATAAAACCTATTATTTTTTACAACAAATATTTGCTCATTTCAAAAAAAATTACTACATTTGTAAGTTAAAAAGCCATTCTATTAATTTTATAGATAAAATATTAAAATTCAATAAATTATATGACAGAAGAAGCTAAAAATAGTGCCGCAAAAGAGTACGGCGCAAGTAGCATTCAAGTACTTGAAGGTCTTGAAGCCGTACGTAAACGTCCATCAATGTATATTGGCGACACTAGTTCCAAAGGTTTACACCATTTGGTTTATGAGGTAGTTGACAACTCTATTGACGAAGCCCTTGCAGGATATTGTACTGATATACAGGTTAGTATAAATAAAGATAATTCGATAACTGTAGCCGATAATGGTCGTGGTATTCCTGTTGATATGCACGAAAAAGAGGGTCGTTCGGCTCTCGAAGTGGTTATGACCGTATTACACGCTGGTGGTAAATTCGATAAAGGCTCATATAAAGTATCTGGTGGTCTTCACGGTGTAGGTGTAAGTTGTGTGAATGCACTTTCAACAGACCTTCATGTTGAAGTGCGTCGTGGCGACAAATTGTATGTGCAAGATTATAAACGTGGTGTACCTCAATATAGCGTAAAAGAGGCAGGTGAGGCTACTACTACAGGTACGACCGTTACATTCCATCCAGACCCTGAAATATTCTCAGAAACTGTATATCAATATCATATTTTGGCTGCTCGTCTTCGTGAATTGGCGTTCTTGAATGCAGGTATTCACTTGACTATCACTGATTATCGTGTAGAAAATGAAGGTGATGAACCAAAATCAGAACATTTCCACTCGGAAGAGGGATTGCGCGAGTTTGTTCAATATATCGATTCAAGCCGCGAGGCATTGATTCCTCATGTAATCCACATCAACACAGAGAAATATGGTACGCCTGTAGAGATTGCGATGGTGTATAACACTTCATATTCGGAAAATCTTCACTCGTACGTAAATAATATCAACACAATTGAGGGTGGTACTCACGTATCAGGTTTCCGTCGCGCATTGACTCGTACTCTCAAAAAATATGCAGAAGATAGCAAATTACTTGACAAAGTAAAAGTTGAGATTTCGGGCGATGACTTCCGTGAAGGTCTTACTGCTGTAATTTCAGTAAAAGTAGCTGAGCCACAATTTGAAGGTCAAACTAAAACAAAACTTGGTAATAGCGAAGTGATGGGTATGGTTGACCAGGCTGTAGGTGAAGCACTTAGCAACTATCTTGAAGAGCACCCAACAGAAGCAAAAACTATCGTTCAAAAAGTGATACTTGCTGCAACTGCACGTAATGCAGCTCGTAAAGCGCGCGAAATGGTACAACGCAAATCTCCACTTTCAGGAGGTGGATTGCCTGGTAAATTGGCTGACTGCTCAAGCCGCGACGCTTCGCAATGCGAATTGTTCCTCGTCGAGGGTGATTCGGCAGGTGGTTCGGCTAAATCAGGTCGTGACCGCCACTATCAAGCTATTTTGCCTTTGCGTGGTAAGATTTTGAACGTAGAAAAAGCAATGCAACATCGTGCTTTTGAAAGCGAAGAAATCAGAAACATCTATACTGCGCTTGGCGTAACAATCGGCACAGAAGATGATTCAAAAGCGTTGAATATGAGCAAACTTCGCTACCACAAAGTTATCATCATGACCGATGCCGACGTGGATGGTGCACACATTGCTACATTGATTCTTACATTCTTCTTCCGTTACATGAAAGAGATGATTGAAAACGGATATATCTATATTGCAACTCCACCACTCTACCTCTGCAAAAAAGGTAAAGTGCAACAATACTGCTGGACTGAAGACCAACGCTTACGCTTCATCGAAGAGTATGGCGGTGGAAATGAGGGAGCTATCACTCAACAACGCTACAAAGGTCTTGGTGAGATGAACGCAGAACAATTGTGGGAATCTACAATGAATCCAGAAAATCGTACATTACGCCAAATCACTATCGAAAATGCAGCAGAAGCAGACCAAATCTTCTCAATGTTGATGGGTGATGAAGTTGGTCCTCGTCGCGAATTTATCGAACAAAATGGAGTTTATGCTAATATTGACGCATAATAAAGTTGAGAATTGAGAGTTGAGAGTTGAAAATTACTTGTTGTATTAACTTTCACATTTCAAATTATAAGATTATTAATTTTTTAAACTATAGAATATATGAAATTTACGGTATCAAGTTCATTGCTTCTTAGTCGCCTACAAATGGTGGGCAAAGTGATTAGCTCAAAAAACACTATGGCTATTTTGGACAATTTCTTGCTCCAAGTAAATGGTAACACACTTACAATCACTGCTACTGACCTCGAAACTACACTTACTACAACTCTTGAAATTGATAATCAAGAAGGTGATATAACCATTGCATTGCCTGCAAAACTTTTAATGGATTCTCTCAAAGAATTCCCAGAACAACCACTCTGCTTTGACATCAATCCTGAAAATTTAGCTGTTGTATTCCGCACAGAAACAGGTAATTATAACTTTATCGGTCAAAATGGAAATGAATATCCAAAGGCTCCTGCATTGAAAGAAGAAAACTTCAAATGCACAATGGATGCTACAGTGCTTGGTGCAGGTGTAGGTAAAACTGCTTTTGCAGCTGCAACTGAAGACCTTCGCCCTACAATGACAGGTATCTTCTTCCGTTTCGACAATACAGGTGTTACTTTCGTAGCTACAGATGCTCACAAACTTGTACGCCTTATCAATAAAACAGTTCAAACTGAAAACGAAGCATCTTTCATCCTTCCTCGTAAAGCTGCAAATATGGTTAAAAACCTTGTTGCTAGCGAAAAAGGCGAAGTTCGTATCAGCTTCGATGACAAAAATATTGTTTTTGAAATGCCTTCATACGTGATGATTTGTCGCCAAATCGAAGGTCGTTTCCCTAACTACAATGGCGTTATTCCTCAAAATAACCCATACGAGATCATCCTTGACCGCCACCAATTCATCAGCTCAATCAAACGTATCATCGCATTTGCTAATCAAGGCACTTACCTCGTGAAATTGAGCATTTCAACAGGCAAAATGACTCTCTCAGCTCAAGATATTGATTTCAGCATCTCAGCTCAAGAGACTATCCCTTGCCAATTCGAAGGCGAATCAATCAATATTGGCTTCAAAGCTCCTCTTTTGGTTGATATCCTCAATGGTATCTCAAGCAATGAAGTTCGTCTGCAATTGGCTGACCCATCACGCGCAGGTATCATTCTTCCTCTTGAAAATGAAGAAAATGAAGATATGCTCACATTGTTGATGCCTATGCTTATTAACGAATAATTAATTAATGCATAATTCATAATGCATAATTCATAATTTATGGGTTATGCATTTTTTGTATAGATTAGATATGAGACATGAGACACGAGACACGAGAATACTTACCCCACAAATAAAAAGAATGCTGATGTGCCATACTACAGGCTTGTCAATGGCGCAGTTGTTGGCTGAGCCTAATTTGCAACTTACGGAAGAACAGCAAAAATGGTTTGATGAGGCAGTTATAAGATTGCAAAATAATGAACCGATACAACATATTTTGGGCTATACAACTTTCTACGGCAGAAAATTTAAGTGCGACCGCCGCGCCCTAATACCTCGTCCTGAAACAGAAGAACTTGTAGAGTGGATTTTAAATGATTGGTCAATGCTCAATGGTCAACAGTCAACAGTCAACAGTCAACAAACCCCTCCGCCTTCGGCACCTCCCCTAACTAAGGGGAGGAATATAGAAACAACAACTCTCAACATACTTGATATTGGAACTGGGACAGGATGTATTGCATTATCATTGGCAAAAGAGTTGAAAGGGACGATGGTTACTGCAGTAGATATTTCAGAGGAAGCTTTGTCTCTTGCGAGAGAGAATGCTGAATTATTAAATGTTGAGAATGTAAAATTTGTCCAAGGAAATATATTAACACCAGCAACTCTCAACTCTCAACTTTCGACTTTCAACTTTATAGTGAGTAATCCACCCTACATTCGTGAATGTGAGAAAGTTGATATGGAGGCAAATGTACTTGATTATGACCCTCATACTGCGTTATTTGTGTCGGATGAAGACCCACTAATATTCTACCGTGCTATTGCTGAGTTTGCATTGACACATCTGGCTCCTAATGGAGCACTCTATTTTGAAATAAATCAATATCTTGGTAGGGAAACTTGCGATTTATTGATTGCATTGGGGTATAAAAATGTGGAGTTAAGAAAAGATATTAACGACAATCCACGAATGATAAAAGCAACATTATAAGTTGAGAATTGAGAGTTGAGAGTTGAATTTTAAAATTAGATTGTAAATGAATGATGTATTGTTAAATAAGGCGGCGACGTATGCTTCAAGGTGTGAGCATTGCGAGAGCGAAGTAAGAGAAAAACTCGTGACTTGGGGTGGTACAAATGAAGAGACAGATGAGATAATTGCATATCTCATAGAAGAGCGTTATGTTGATAATCAGCGCTATGCTAATAGCTATACTCGTGATAAGTTTCGTTTTAACCATTGGGGTAAATATAAAATAAACATGATGTTGCGCAGTAAAGATATTGATAGTGAGACAATAGAAGAGGCTTTGGGTCAGATAGATGAAGAGGAGTATTTAGAGAAATTGCAACAAATATTGCAAGATAAGTTGCGCTCACTCAAATATTCATCGGAATATGAAAAAAAGGGCAAACTATTTAAGTTTGCCCAATCGCGCGGCTTTGAGAGCTCCGCTATTTCAAAAGTTATAGATTCGATATAAAATAGGGGATTCGAAAGGATTCCCTTTATTTTTTCTTAGTGCGAGCTGTTTTCTTTTTGGCTCCACCTTTTGACTTATTTGCTTCATTAGCAATAATTTCTTGACATTGCTCAAGTGTTAAGTCTTCAGCCACAGTACCTTTAGGTAGCTTGTAGTTTTCGCCAGCATGAGTAATGTATGCACCAAAACGACCATTCAATACGAGAATATCTTCTGCTTCAAATTTCTTGATTTCACGATTTTTATCGGCTTGACGTTTTTCGGCAATAAGCTCAATTGCACGATCACGAGTAACAGTCAAAGGATCTTCATCTTTTGGCACAGATACATAGCTTTTTCCGTGACGTATGTATGGTCCAAATTTACCTACACCTACACTTAGTGGTTCTCCTTCATATTCGCCAAAATCGATAGGAAGTTTGAAGAGATCGAGTGCATCCTCCAAAGTAAGAGCCTCCATAGATTGACCTGTGCGGAGAGAAGCAAATTTTGGTTTTTCTTCGTCAGATGCCAAGCCAATCTGTGCAACAGGACCAACACGTCCAATCTTAACAAACACAGGACGACCCGATACAGGATCAACACCTAACTCACGCTCACCTGCTTTCTTGCCTGTAGAGTGCATTGCCTCTTCTACATTCGGGTGGAATTGAGTGTAAAAGCCATCAATATTTTTAGTCCATTCGAGTTTTCCTTCTGCAATTTTGTCAAAATCAAGCTCTACGCGAGCAGTAAAATTATAATCCATGATATTTGGGAAATTGGCTAATAAATAGTCATTTACCACAATACCTATATCAGTTGGAGACAGTTTGCCTTTTTCGACAGACGCTTTTTCAACTTTATCCTCTTCTTTAATCTTGCCAGCTTTGAGTGTTAGAACTCTATATGGTCGTGCTTCGTTTTGAATCTCGCGTTTTTCAACATACTCGCGAGCGAGAATTGTTGAAATTGTTGGTGCATAGGTAGAAGGGCGTCCAATACCCAATTCCTCTAATTTTCGAACAAGAGAAGCCTCTGTGTAACGAGCAGGACGTTGAGTGAAACGTTCTTGTGCTTGCATTTGAGAGATAGCAAGGATTTCACCTTCAGCAAGTTTTGGAAGCATGCCTTCTGTCTCTTGTGCCGAATCATCATCGGTTGATTCCATATAAACATTCAAGAAACCATCGAATTTTAGAACTTCACCTACTGCTACGAATTTTTCGTCAGAATTGTCAATATTTATAACTGCTGTCGTTTTTTCAAATTCAGCATCTGCCATTTGACTTGCAATAGTACGTTTCCAAATAAGGTCGTAAAGTTTGCGTTCTTGAGCAGTTCCTTCAATTTCGTGAACATTGATATATGTTGGACGAATAGCTTCGTGAGCCTCTTGCGCTCCTTTCGATTTAGTGCTGTACTGACGACGTTTGTAGTACTTCTCTCCTGCCATCTCAAGAATTTCTGCCTTGGCTGTATTTAATGCCAAATCAGAAAGGTTGACGGAGTCCGTACGCATATAAGTAATTTTTCCGCTCTCATACAACGATTGCGCTACACGCATAGTGGTAGCCACTGGAAAACCATACTTACGAGAAGCTTCTTGTTGAAGAGTTGAAGTAGTAAATGGAGCTGCAGGAGTGCGATGAGTAGGACGAGTTTCAATGCTTTCAACATTGTAATTAGCATTAATAGCAGATTCTAAAAATGCTTTAGCCTCGGGCTCAGAAGCAAAACGGTTACGTAATTCAGCTTTAAATTCAACATCTTGTCCTGCCTCATTTTTAACTTTAAAAGTAGCTACTACACGGAAAGAAGCTTCAGCTTGGAATTGTTGGATTTCGCGTTCGCGTTCAACTACGAGACGAACAGTAACTGATTGTACGCGACCTGCAGAGAGTGATGGTTTGATTTTGCGCCAAAGAACGGGTGATAACTCAAAGCCTACTATGCGGTCGAGAACACGACGTGCTTGCTGAGCATCTACAACATTAAGATCGATATCTCGTGGATTTTCGATTGCATTAAGAATAGCATTCTTAGTAATTTCATGGAAAACAATACGATGAGTCTCTTTCTCTTTCAAACCTAATACTTCGTATAAGTGCCATGCGATAGCTTCTCCTTCGCGGTCTTCATCGGATGCTAACCATACGACATCAGATTCTTCTGCCGATTTACGTAGGTCGGCAACGAGTTTTTTCTTATCAGATGGAATTACATAATCAGGTTTGTAGTTTTTTGTTACATCAATACCGAAATCTTTCTCCTTCAAATCGCGAATATGTCCGAAACTTGACATAACACGATACTCTTTTCCCAAAAATTTCTCAATAGTCTTTGCTTTGGCAGGAGACTCAACAATTACCAAATTCTTTTGCATAAAAATATGTAAACTGAAAGTTGAAAGTTGAAAGTTGAAAGTTAAAAACTATAAATCGCTGTTTTATAGACAAATAAATGATTACAGAATAGTCTTTACACATTAAGTCAGATGACTCAAAATTCAAATTTCACATTATATAATATAGGATTCAAAAATTTTTGCAAAGTAACAAAAAGTATTGCATACTGACAAAATTTTCAATAAATTATTTTATTTTTTTAGTAAATAAGCACTTTTTTAATGACAAAAACCAGTTTTTAAAAGATTTACCAAAAAAGATACATTACATCTCAAAAAAAAGTAGTATCTTTGCAAAAGATATTGTTTATTCGTAAATTACATGAAAACAGTAACATTAAAAGATAAGACTTTTGGCATTTCAATCCCTGAGGCTGAACTATTTAAAGCAATAGACCAAGTAGCAGAGAAGATGAACGCTGACTTGGAAGGAAAGAATCCGTTGTTCTTAATTGTACTTAATGGAGCTTTTATGTTTGCTTCAGATTTATTGAAACGCGTAGAGATTCCTGCTCAATTATCGTTTGTGAAAGTAGCATCGTATTGTGGAACCTGTAGTTCGGGGAATGTTACTGAATTGATTGGTTTAAATGAAGATGTTAAGGGTCGTACGGTTGTGATAATTGAAGATATTGTTGATTCGGGTCGCACAATGTATGGAATGGTTGAGAAATTGAAATCAATGGGCGTGGGTGAATTGCATATTGCTACTTTGTTTTTCAAACCAGAGGCGTTAAAATATGACCTTACGATTGATTATGTTGCAATGAATATTCCTAATGACTTCATTGTAGGATATGGTCTTGATTATGACGGATATGGAAGAAACTTAAGAGATATTTATACCTTAATTAATTCATAATTCATAATTCATAATTCATAATTTTTTGTAATAAATTAAATCTATATATACTATGCTTAATATTGTAATATCAGGAGCTCCTGGTTCGGGTAAAGGCACACAAAGTGCTATTATCGTTGAAAATTATGGACTTACACATATCTCAACTGGAGATATGTTGCGCGAAGAGATTAAGGCTGGTACTGAAAATGGCAAAAAGGCAGAGGTGCTTATCAATGATGGTAAACTTGTGCCAGATGAAATGATTATTGCTATGCTTCACGACCAAGTGCAAAAACATCTTGAAGATGGTGATACAAAAGGTTTTATCTTCGACGGATTCCCTCGTACTGCAGCTCAAGCTGTTGCGCTTGACAAAATGCTTCACGAACTTGAAACAGAGGTAAGTTGTATGCTCCACATGCAGGTGGAACACGATTTGCTCATCGAACGTTTGCTTAACCGTGGTAAGACTTCTGGTCGCGCAGATGATAATCTTGAAACTATTCAAAAACGTCTTGATGTGTACAATTCACAAACTTTGCCTGTGATTGAGCACTATAAAAATTCAGGTCGCTACAAAGCAGCTTGCAATAACTCGTCGGTTGAAGCTTGCTTTGCACAAGTGAAAGAAATCATTGATAATCTATAACATAGTAATGAGTAACGAGTCGAGAGTAACAAGAGCCTCTTGAGCATCAAACAAACTCACAAAAACAAAGTTCGCTACTCACTAATAAAAATATAAATACTTACGAAGCAAGTAATGAGTACCAAAATCTCGCTACTCACTACTCGCTACTAAAAATCTATCAAATGTCAAATTCCAATTTTGTTGACTACGTAAAAATCTTTTGCCGTTCGGGTAAAGGTGGAGGCGGTTCGACTCACTTCCACCGCGAGAAGTATATCCCTAAAGGCGGTCCTGATGGTGGCGATGGCGGTCGCGGTGGTCATATTATACTCCGCGGAAACAAAGACTATTGGACTTTGCTCCACTTGAAATTCGCACGCCATATATTTGCAGGCGATGGCGGACATGGTAGTGGTAGTCGCAGTTTTGGAGCCGATGGCGAAGATAAATATATTGATGTACCTTGTGGTACTGTAGCTTACGATGCCGACACAGGTGAATATCTATGCGATATCACAGAAGATAAGCAAGAAGTTATACTCCTCAAAGGTGGTCGCGGTGGACTTGGCAATTGGCATTTCCGCACAGCTACAAATCAAACACCTCGCTATGCTCAACCAGGAGAACCTCGCGTAGAACGAAGTGTTATTCTTGAACTTAAAGTATTGGGAGACGTTGGCCTTGTGGGCTTTCCAAATGCAGGCAAATCGACTTTACTCAGCGTAGTATCTGCTGCCAAACCAGAGATTGCCAACTATCCATTTACTACACTTGTACCTAACCTTGGGATTGTTTCTTATCGCGGTGGTAAGTCATTCTGTATGGCAGACATACCAGGCATTATCGAAGGAGCAAGCCAAGGAAAAGGTTTAGGACTACGTTTCTTACGTCATATCGAACGCAATGCAATATTACTATTCATGATTCCTGCCGATAGCGATGACATCAACAAAGAATACAATATTTTGCTCAACGAATTGAAAGAATACAACCCTGAACTCATTGACAAACAACGTATTCTTGCAATTACCAAGAGTGATATGCTTGATGAAGAATTGATGCAAGCACTGGAAAGTGAATTACCACAAGATATACCTCATATTTTCATTTCAGCTGTATCTGGCTATAATATTACGGAACTAAAAGACTTACTTTGGACAGAAATCAACAAAGAGGAAAACCGAGTTAATACATTCACTCACCGTAATCTTGACATTCAACGCCCTAATGCTAATGACGAAGAAAATGATTGGGATGAAGAATTAGAAGATTTTGATGATACGGAAATTGAATGGGATGACGATGATGATAATGCAGGAGGATACATGGTGGATGATATAGAATATGTTTAATTAATTCATAATTTAAATCATAAATTATTTATTAAAATGTAGTTTTTTTCAAACAAAAATTTATATTTTTCAATAATACACAAATAAAAAAGTCGCAATTTTATTAAAAAATTGCGACTTTTAATATTTAAATACACACTTACAATCCCTATTACACCAAATATCAATATACAATCCGACCTTTTTTCTACTTATACGTAATTTTTTCGCACTTTTATTTGATATATTATTTATTTTACTTACCTTTGTCATGAAAATAAAAAACATTTTTATTAAACAATAGTTTTTGAGTTTTCATAATAAGAGATTGATTTTAGATAATAGATTTTGTTTGTAGTTATGGATTTTTGCAAGTCGCTGTGAAGCGCTAACCAAAAATCCATATCTTTTTTATATCCAACCCAACCTTTCTATTTCCGATTCGAAATTTGGAGTAAAAACACCTTTACCTATATTCTCTTTTATTTCGTTCCAAGACCAAAATCTACCCTCTGAAATCTCTATTGGATTGAGATTAAATTCTCCATCATACAAACTTTTATAGACATATACCAACTCCGTTTCTACTGTTGAACGAAATTCATAAGAGAGTAAAAATTCTGATTCAAAATCTTGAATACCTAATTCTTCCCGCGTTTCACGCAACAAAGCTTCTTCCACAGACTCACCATAATCAACATGTCCACCTACTGCAGTATCCCATTTACCAGGTTGTATTTTTTTTGTCATAACACGCTTTTGCAGATATAAATCACCTTGCGAGTTGAAAATATGTAGATGTACTACAGGATGCAAAATAAACGTTCCTGCATGACACTCGGTTCGTGTTGCCGAACCAATGACTTTACCCTCAGTATTTACTATTGGAAATATTTCTTCTTGCATAACTTTACCTTATAAAAATTAGAGGCGCAAATTTATTTCGCGCCTCTAACAATATTTAGAATTTAGCATTTTTCATATCACCTGTTTCGATGAGTGCTTTGTGCATTGCAAAGCAGTTGTCGAGGTTGAGTGGTGTATGAGCCAACGGTGCTTTTGCGAGATAGTCGCGGAGCATTTCGCGATATTGTGGGTCAACACAATTGTCGATGATGCAGTGTGCACGTTGGATTGGCGATTTACCACGAAGATCAGCCACACCGTGTTCAGTAATAAGGATTTTCACTGAGTGCTCTGATTGATCGATGTGAGATACGTAAGGCACGATAGCCGAAATCTTACCATCTTTAGCTGTTGAAGGCGTAGTGAAAATAGAGATGTAAGCGTTGCGAGTAAAGTCGCAAGAACCACCGATACCGTTCATCATCTTAGTACCTGTAACGTGAGTTGAGTTAACGTTACCGAAGATGTCAGCTTCGAGAGCAGTATTGATAGTGATAAGACCAAGACGACGAGCAACCTCTGGGTTGTTAGAGATTTCTTGTGGACGAAGAACGAGTTTGTCTTTGAAGAACTCAAGGTCGTTATAGATTTCGTCAAGTACAGGATTAGAAACTGTCAATGAACAACCTGAAGCGAATTTACAGTTACCTTCTTTCATAAGACCGATAACAGCGTCTTGGATAAC
>JAZRJN010000028.1:0-5372 GCA_045645785.1 Candidatus Aphodosoma sp.
AAGCACCGACATAGCTTTTTGTGTGCACCATATAGTTTCGTCTTTAATAACTACTTGCACCTTCCCCTCTTCATCTGGAAGATTATACAACAAAAACTGTATTTCCTGAGACATAAAAAATATATAAACAAATTTAATTCTTTGCAAATTTAATGATTTTATACGATACATCCAAATATTTAACTCTGCATTTTGAAATAAGGAGTAAGGAGCAGGGAGTAGGGAGTAGGGAGTAGGGAAATTGCAGAAAATGCAAATGCGCAAACCTACTAAAAAAATTTCGCTCCACCACTTGCATACTTCAAAACAAATCACTACCTTTGCGGTCAGAAACGACACCGAGTAGCGTTCTCGGGTTGCACAAAATAGCATTTTTGCTTAATTCTTTCTATCTATGAAATTTGGCGATTTTTAGCATGTGAAAGAATAAGTTGAAAAATGTTCACGTTCTGTATATAGCGTGAACTTCACTTATTCGTACATGCATGGTCACGCCAAATACCTATAGATAGCGAGAAAGTTAAGTTCTCGCTTTTTTATGTACAACTTTAAAATATTTACTATTATGAAAAAAATTACAACACTATTTTTCACGATACTTTGTTGTATCACAATGCTCAAAGCAGAAGAGGTAGCACTTACCATCCACGTCGAAACTCCAGGCACACTCTTCGACAAAATATTTGATGCAGGTCAACGTCCTATCAACGTTACAAAACTCACCGTAACAGGTACTCTCAACGACGACGACTTCACCTGTATGCGCGAAACTATGACCTCTTTAGTCGATGTCGATTTATCTGGCATCACAAACACCACAGGTGTTAATTTCGGAAATAAAAGCAATTTAATGAAAATCATCCTCCCTGAAAATCTTACTTCTATTGAAGAAGCTGCATTTTTATATTGCTCATCTCTAACTTCTATCACAATCCCTAATAGCGTCACTTCTATTGAAGGTTGGGCATTTTATGAGTGTCATAATCTTACCTATGTTTACATATCAGATATAGTAGCATGGTGTAATATTAATTTTCATGATAATCCATTAAGTTATGCAAAGAATTTATCAAATAATTTATATTTAAATGGCAAAAAAATAACCGATTTAATAATACCCAATAGTGTTACCTCTATTGGAAATCTTACATTTTCTGGTTATTCATCTCTAACTTCTATCTCAATCCCTAATAGCGTTACTTCTATTGGAGATCTTGCATTTTATTATTGCTCATCTCTAACATCTATCACAATCCCTAATAGCGTGACTTCTATTGGAAATCAAGCGTTTCAAGATTGCTCATCTCTAACTTCTATCTCAATCGGTAATAGCGTTACTTCTATTGGAATATGGGCATTTCAATATTGTTCATCTCTAACATCTATCACAATTCCTAATAGCGTTACTTCTATTGGAGATTTTGCATTTGAAAGTTGCTCATCTCTAACATCTATCACATGCCTTGGCTCTACTCCTCCTGAAGCAAGTGATTTAAAAGCAAACACATCAACTTGCACTTTGATAGTTCCGAAAGTAGCATATAATAGTTATTTACGCCATTCTTATTGGGGACAATTCTTGAATATCGAAACTATTGATGTGGATTACAAAAAGCTTACTGCTATTGCAAACAATGCTGAATGGGGAGTTGTAGAAGGTAGTGGTTATTACGATAATGGCGACGAAGCAACCCTCACTGCTACTGCCAACTCAGGCTACCGCTTCGTGAAATGGTCGGACGACGTTACCGACACCCCTCGCACCGTAATCGTTACTCAAGACTCTACTTTCACTGCTATTTTCGAGGCTAACTCATTCGCTATCACAACTGCTGTAAACGATGATACTATGGGCTCTGTAACCGAAGGTGGAGAATATGCCTACGGCACCGAAATCACTCTCACTGCCACTGCTAACTCAGGCTACCGCTTCACTCAATGGTCTGACGGCAAAACTGACAACCCTCGCACCATAACAGTAACCGAAAACAAAACATATACTGCCGAATTCGAAGTAGAGGTATTTGGTGTTTATGCTGCAGCTGCTGTACCAAGTATGGGTGGTGTAAAAGTTACTCTCACAGCAGAACCTATCGAAGGCTTAGTATTTGACCATTGGAGCGATGGCAACACCGAAAATCCACGTACTTTAACATTAACTGAAGATATAGAACTATACGCATATTTCAAAGTGGCTGATGCTACAAACGTAGAAACCTCAAAAATCTCATCTGCCAACATCTACACTCAAAACAGCACACTCCACATCGATGGCGCAACCGAGAACTATCACATCCTCGACACAGCAGGTCGCTTAATCTACTCTGGCAACGCAACTACCCTACAACTTCCACGAGGTATTTATCTTGTAACTATCAATGGTGAAGTGGAAAAAGTAGTTTTGTAGTCTTTGTCTTCTATTATTTTTAACCCCCTCGGCTTACAGCCACTCCCCCTAAAACAGGGGGAGAATATTAAGGTACATAAAAAACCGGGTATTCTAAATTGATTAGAATACCCGGTTTGTTTTATGAAGATTATACTGCAAAACCGATACGAGGGCGGATGTCGATTTGTTTTTTCTTGTTGATAAACTCATCGCGCATTGATTCGTAATGCTTTATATCCTTTTCAGATATAGATGGAGAGGTTTGTTGTATGATGTTTTCGAGTAGTGGTTGGTCGAGATTGACCAATTTTTCGGTCTCGATTGCCAAACGGAAAGCTTCTCGCGAAGCCTCTTTTACGATGAAAGCAATATCACTTGAGGTATATCCTCGAGTCATATCGGCGAGTTTGTCGAAATCGATATTGTCTTCCTTCAAAGTACACTTATCAAGTTCGAGGCGAAACATCTCGCGACGCGCCTCATAGTCAGGCTCAGGCACATAGATGACCTCATCGATTCGCCCTTTGCGCAATACTGCGCCATCTATCATATTGATGTTGTTGGTCATTGCCAACACATAAACGCCACGCGAAGCACAATTGTTGAGTTGCACAAGAAATTCGTTCACTTCGCTCAAAGTGCTATGATGACTATCCTCTTTGCGAGAAGGCACCAAAGTGTCGAATTCGTCGAAACAAAGGAGAGCAGGTGCTTCTTTCTCTGCCTTTTTGAACAAATCGGCAATCTTTGTTTGTGAGCCATGTATGTAGGTTGAACCCAAATCAGAAGGTTTTACCATTACAAAATTAAGACTCGCCTCTTCGGCAATTTTCTCAGCCATATAGGTCTTACCACACCCCGGAGGGCCATAAAGCAAGATGCCATTGGAAGGTTGGATGTTATACATCTTCGCCTTATCACGATATTTGATAATATCAATAAAATTTCGCTTAAGCAGTTGTTTTAGATTTGCCATACCTGCCACGTCGGCAAAACCACGACCGCTGCGTTTAACGATATCGACATTCACTTTGAGCGCTCCATCGTCTTCCTTCATACTGAAATCATTGAAAGGAAGATTATCTGCTTCATCATCATTGTCATCATCATCATCTGTCGATTGCGGGATATCATCTTCAGACTCCATTTTTTTAATAACCTCATCTAAAAATATGTCGAAATCGTCAGAAGAAGAATCATCGTTAGATGACTGATTTTTAGTAGTTCGTTTTTCAAGGAGCGATTCTCGATTTTCAATTTCCTGCTGATAGAGTTTGTTGCAGAGAATTTCGAATTCTTGTTTTTCGGGAGACATACACATCAAATCCAACATCATCTCAAATGCCGATTGATATCGGTCTTCGGGTATATCCGATAACGCTCGACTTGCTACATTTGAATAAAAACGGTTAGGGAAACTCGCACGAGATATGACCACCTGCCGCATCTCTTCGCAAGCACGACGCCTTTGTTTTTCGTCCATTCGGCGGAGTTCGGCAAGCGAATAATCCCAAATGAACTCGCCTCCAAAGATGTAACAAAGCATCATTCCAAGAGCGTATATATCGGAGTATTTCGAAAAGCCCCCTATGAATGTTTCAGGGGCACGAAATCGATGGTCGAGAGTCTCAACATCGAAAATCTTTTTTCGTTTTACAGGTTTCCACACATTCGAGAAATCAATTAAGAGTGGTCTTAAGCCATCCTCGGATGTATATACAATTATGTTTTCGGGTGATATGGCGTTATGGCCGCCACCCTTCGTAGCCATGTGCACATAGTTGGTACATCTACATAATTCTTTAAAAAATTCAATGCCCGACTCATGCAAATCCACCTCAACATCGATTTGGTCTAACCGTTTGCCCTCTTTATACTCATAAACAGTATATAAAAAGCGACGTTTTTTTCGGTTGACATATTCCTCTACATCCACACTTGCTTCAGTAACATCTTCGTCTAAAAATAGAGGCATATAATTCAATTCGTATGGCAGATCGTATTTGGCTAATTTCCCCGCTTCGCGAGTAAGTTCGTAGTCATAAATGACTAATACACATTTTGTCACTCCTTGTCCAAAATCAGGAGTTGTTGTCAAATAGACTTCACGATAAGGACAGCGACCTTTATCAAGGCGCGACACTACGGTGAAGCCACGAACACATGTTCCTTTACGTAAAAAACTCATAAATTTTTCTTTTTTTAAAGTTACACATTTTCCATAAGTCAAAGAACGATTAACTCGTTATCAATCAGCGACTGACACACGTGCATATTGTCGTAAAATTCGTCCTAACCGACAATATTGGCTCGTCGCAAAAAGAGGGCACGAGTCCAAGCCTTGTCGAATCCGAAGACGACAAAGCGACCGAACATCTTACGCTCAGATGCCCTAATTGTTTATAAAAATAATGTAAGCTAAAACTGTGTAAAAGTTTTTCCGAAACCTTGATTTAGCGAATGGAGATAATCACGAATCGAAACCGCTCGCAGAAAAGCAACATCATTTTTTCTGCAAAAACAAATAATTCGTGACTTGCTAAAAAGAATTAAGGTTTACATAGTTTTCAAAACAATCTAAAACTTTACACTTAAAAGAATTACATCGCCAGACACTAAACTCATGTCTGACGATGCAAAGGTATAACAATTTTTTGAAAGTACAAAATGTTTTTCAATTTTATTTTTCACTTTTCGCATCACGCACCAACCGAACCGAAAATCCACACACTCGTGATTCAAAATCAGTAGCAACAATATCTGCCGAAGAAAATCCCATCATATACGCCTCAGCTTCTCCATTAACCGTACCCGACCAATAGAATCCACAATTCTGTACCTCAAAAACATTTGCATAATCACGACCTCCTGCAGCTGGAAGGAATACAGCTCCCGCCTCTTCCAATATACGCCAACCATTGATAGAAACCACATTAAGCGCATAGTTATCTGCTTTCAAATCTGAATTAACATAACGATTATC
>JAZRJN010000029.1:0-14467 GCA_045645785.1 Candidatus Aphodosoma sp.
TACTGACCTCCACATATATAAATGGGACGAATGGAGCCAAAAAACTATCAAAACTCCAATGACTATCGGTCACGAATATGTAGGTGTAGTAGCAGAAGTTGGTCCTGGTGTTCGCAATATCAAAGTGGGCGATCGCGTAACAGGCGAGGGTCACATCGCTTGTGGTCACTGCCGTAACTGCCGCCGTGGCAAAGAGCACATCTGCGAAAACAGTATCGGTGTAGGCGTTAACCGCGATGGTGCATTCGCCGAATATCTCTGCATCCCTGAGTCTAACGTAGTGAAACTCGACGACCGTATCTCTGACGATATGGCTGCTATTATGGACCCATTCGGTAATGCTACTCACACTGCATTGTCATTCCCATTGTTGGGCGAAGACGTGCTCATCACAGGTGCAGGTCTTATCGGCACTATGGCTACTGCAATTGCTCGCTTTGCAGGTGCTAAAAACGTAGTAGTTACCGACTTGAACGACTATCGTCTTGATATTGCTAAAAAAATGGGTGCTACAATGACTGTCAACGCTGCTAAACGCGAAACTGTTGCCGGTGCAATGGAAAAACTTGGTATCCGTGGTTTCGACGTAGGTCTCGAAATGTCAGGTTCTCCTATCGCATTCCGCGACATGGTTGCTAATATGTACAATGGTTCTAAAATCGCACAACTCGGTATCCTCCCTCCAACTACAACAGTTGACTGGAGCGACATTATCTTCAAATCACTCACTATCAAAGGTATCTACGGTCGCGAAATGTGGGAAACTTGGTATCAAATGCAACAAATGTTGGTTTCAGGTCTCGACCTTACTCCAGTAATCACACACCACTTCTCTGTTGACGATTTCCAAAAAGGTTTCGACGTAATGGAATCTGGTATCTGCGGTAAAGTTATCCTCGATTGGGAAAAATAACTTATAAAATTCTAATTTTTTATAAATATTGCTATCTTTATATTTTTTTAATATAAAGATAGCATTTTTTTTTGTAACTTTGTACTATTATTAAAAAACAAAGAACAAATGAAAAAAACAATTAGATTTTCAACTCTTTTTATTTTCTTATTAATCACCACTACCCCATTATACTCACAGTGGTGTTCACTCGGAGTTAAAGGTGGATATAGTTCTATATTAAAACAAACTCAAAGTTATAATGAATTTTTCAGTACAACCAATAACCTTCAAAATGGAGGCCACATAGGTATATATATGCGTTTAGGTCACACATGGTATATCCAACCTGAAGCATTATACAATTACTATAATTATAAATCGACAATCAACAATACTAACACACAATACAATATACACACAATTGATGTTCCAGTATTATTAGGTGTACATTTAGTTAATACAAAAATGTTCAAAATGAGATTAATGGCTGGACCAAAATTTAATTTCAACATAGGGAAATTAGATAATATAACAGCTGAGACTTTTACTCAAGAATTACGCAATACACGACTAGCCCTTGATTGTGGCATTGGATTTGATATTTGGCGTATTACTATAGATTTTAGATACAACCTTATGCAGGATATATTCAAAATACAAAATTCTGAAAGCATAACATTAAACAAAAAACCTCAACATTCAATACAAAGTTCTATCGGATTTCGCTTAATAGGCAATAACAAAAAAAATAAACATAAAAGATAAGAGATGCAATAATTTGCATCTCTTATCTTTTTTCATATCGCCGATTTTTACGCTCCGATTTATATTTCAATGTTATATTCCGATCAACCTTCGCTTTCCCTTGATTCCAACCTTGTTTAGGATAATCTAAATTAACCAATATCGTATCGCTCTGATACGCGCCATTACGACGACCATCCACATCTCGCGCTATAACACAAACTGTTTGATGTGGCCAACCTTTATAATCGACTTCGAATGCTCCATCTTTTGTGGTAGTTGCAACACCTAACGTTTTATTATGAACATCTTGTACCTCTACCTCTATATTACGTATAGGTTTCGATTTAAGATTTTTCACTCGCCCTGACACTTGAAATTCACCCGATGGCACACCATACATTGCCATTACTTGATCGCTTGATGAAACTCCAAAACAAGACAAAATAGAAAAAATCACAAAATTAAAAACACGTAAAATTATAGTTTTCATTTCTTCTCCTTAATTTTTATTATATAATCAGGGCCATCAAGAGGTGCACTAAAATTCAGGATAACCCCTTTTTTAGTTTTTTCATAATCTATTTTTGCACCATCTGCCAATGCTACAACCGATTCAACTTTGAAATCAAGAGGTAAATACAATGATGAAACATTTTGGTCCAAAATATGGACATAAAGCACATCATCTTTACGAGTTGTTACACCCCACGATTGCGGTTTTATATCTCCTGCTATTGTACCATATATCGCTTCGCCATTAATCCTTAACCACTCACCCATCCCCTTAAGGCGTTCAAGTGCAACGACTGGAAGTTCACCACTCGGTTGTGGACCAATATTGAGTAATAGGTTAGCCCCCATTCCTGATGTCTTAGCCAACAAACGAATCAAATCATCGACAGATTTATAATTTTGATCTGCAACCTTATACCCCCACATACCATTCATTGTTTGACATGTTTCAAGAGGAAGGTTACTTATATCCATATCACCCGAATAGCCAGCCTTATTCTCACCCGGCACATCTCGTTCAAATATTTGAATATCTTCGCCTTGATGAATATTAACATGATGATTATTACCCACTAAACATGAAGGTTGCAATCTATGAATCAGTTCATACTGATAATCTAATTGCCAATCAAATGGCACAGTATCCATATCGTGATCCCAAAAACCATCAAACCAAATAGCTCCTATTGGTCCATAATTAGTCAACAATTCGGTTAATTGATTATTCATAAAATCATAATATGAATTCCAATTAGCCTTAGCTGGGTCACGATATTTTGTTCGAGCCGTACGTCCCTGAGGATAATCTTCTCGGGTCCAATCGATATGAGAATAATACAAATTAAGCATTATCCCCTGCTTATGACACTCTTCCGCCAATTGTGCAACCACATCTTTACCATAAGGCGTAGCATCGACTATATCATAATCCGAATAATCTGTATCCCACATCGAAAAACCATCATGATGACGAGATGTAAATGTAATATATTTTGCTCCTGATTCTTTAATTGCCGCAACCCATTCCGATGCATCAAACTGCGCAGGATAAAAACCTGCTGCCGCTTTGGCATACTCTTGAGGGTTAAGTTTAGCATTATGAAGATACCATTCTCCCTGACCGAACATACTATAAATTCCCCAATGAATAAATATGCCGAACTTCATATCCGAAAATTCTTTTCTTGCTTTCAAATTTTCAGACGTAAGCACATATCGCTGAGCCATCAACGAAACTACTAAAAGCAGCAATACAAAAAGCAAATATATCTTCTTCATAAATACCTCTAATACAAATCTATCCACTCCCAACGATTGCCTTGATAATCAAAAAATCGTTCGAGGTCGGTACGTTTAATAATCAAAGATGCTGTATTTTCGCATGGGTGATACGATACTCTCTCGGCTTGTTGAAGATTACGATCAACAAAGACTATAACATGGTGATCTACATCATTAATCAAGCCAAACGGAGTAACCGAACCGGGTTTCACGCCTAAATAACGCATCAATCGCTCTGGCGATGCAAACGAAAGTTTGCCTTGATGCAATTGCTGTTCTATAGCATGAATATTCATTTCGGCATCACAATCCAACAATACCAAATAGTGCTGATTGCCTTTGTGATTACGAAAAAATAGATTTTTACAATGTCGTGCATCATGCCCTGCCCAATATTGTTTTGCAATTTCAATAGTTGGTGCTTCGGGATGTTCAATATATTGATACTCGATACCTAATTGTTCGAGTAGTTCATACAGTTTTGGATCACCATTCATACTAAAATTAAAAATTGAGAATTGAGAATTAAGAAATACTTATCAAGTATGCAAAGTTACTAATTTTATTTGATTTCAATGCAATCTACGATATTTTATTTTATACGACAACAATATATGCATATCCGTACGATGAGGTGATGCTATCAAATCGTGCGACGAGCCAATAACCTCTCTATCGGAATATATAGTTTGTGCAATACGAAATGCGGCAGTCAATCCAAACTTAAATTTATAATCAGCCATCACATACCACCTAAATGCCGAACCATAAAGTGCTGGAGTATAACCCGACATCGGCACATCCGATTCATACAAATAAAATCTATTAGCCCACGTTGGCGCACCATACAACGCCATACGAGCCTTCAATCGCAAAGGAACTACACTCACATCATACGCTACATCTTGATAAAACAACCACCCAAACGTAGGCTTTGTAAATTCACCTAAAATCCTCTCTTGCGCTACATTAGCTTGCGCGCCTGTCACAAACCTACAACCACTTGCCGCATACGAAAATTTCAGATACAACTGCCCCACTCTATCTGTCGATGACTGCGAAATATACCAGTCCTCATCCCTATACCACGCAGGTCGCACCTTATATCGCAACGAAGCATAAACTGTTTTATCCGAATCAAACAGACCATGAAATTGACCTCGCAATTCATATCCAACTTGCGTAGCCGACATTGTTGTTGATGCCCACAAAGGTTTATATACATCTGCCAAAAACGACACATTCTTAGCCCTACCCACAGGCACCTGCATCGCAAAACTTGCACCATGCTCTCCATTTACCCCCGACAACGACGATGCCGAATTTGCCCAAAAAGCATGATAACGTGGAGAAAAATAACGATGATTCAATACAAATTGCAATTCTCCCAACGGACGAATTAACAACGTATTAGTCGTAGCCACCGAAACTCCTTGTGCAATAGCCGTTTCTCCCGAAAACCAGACTTTACTTCTATGAAATCCATAATCCACCGATACTCCCCACTGACTTTTACCCTCAAAATCTGTAGCCGACCAATCGCCACTTCCTATCACTGCAGGCAACGAAAAAAATCCACCATACGCAGTCAATCCTACATTAAAAAATCGCTTAGTATAACTACCATTCACACCCACAGTATGCAAACCCAACGACGAACGCCTTAAAATCTCACTCTCCGTACGATGATACCCCGATGTTGAATACGCATACCAACAACCTCCTGTCGTATCTGCATCAAGCACCGTATAACCATAAAATGGCGTTACCGAAAATTTATCTATTTGAACAGATGCCGCCGCACCCACAAGTGTTGGCAATTCCGAAACTCCACTATAACCACTCACTCCATACTGTCCCCCCGACCTACTCATCACCTGCGACAATCTGCTCCCATACGCCTGTTGCCCAAACAACAATCCCTTTCCAAACCCCACACGATATGCCCCTACTACCGCACGACTAAAAACTCCCAAATTCGACGCCTCCACATAACCTCGATAAAGGTTAAAACCACGACCGCCATGCGAAAACCAAGGCTCCCCTGCATCCGATTCTGCCGTCAATCCTACCCGAAAATTATTACCCGCCTCAAAATCATACCGTCCTAATAATCTAAACGGACTACCTAAATAATGCCCCGTCTGATACCCTTTGCGAGACTCCAATGTAACATCCGAGCGCAACACCACCTCATGCGACAAATATCTAAACGCATCCATCCAACGCGTAGTATCCACATACTCTCCAACATACAAAACCGATGGCAACAACAATAGCAATGGCGACTCTATATCATGTACCAACTTCAACTCTGCCAACGAACGCACCGGACCATAATAATCAGCATAAAACAACAACTCCTCTATCTGCTCGCCACTCACAAACACCAAATCTTCCAATTGCTGCCGCGTTGCCCTATTCCAATCAATCGGATTATCATAGGCCCTCCGCAACCGCAACTCCAAATCCTGCACATCAAGCCCCTCCCCTTCATCATCTTCTCCTAAATAATTCAATACCAAATTATAGAACTGTTCAAACGTAAACTGTTGTGCCGAAATCGCTATTGCCGACATCCAAAATATCAGCAGACAACAGATAAAACACCAAAAGTCATATTTTCGTCTCTTCATGTCTTTTAAAATCTATAAGACAAATTCGACAACAACGACATCCCAATCCGGAAATCAGCCTCCGCCATCAAATCAAACCTAAATCCAGCAAAACCAATCCCCACACCCAACGACGGAATCACATAATCGGCTCCACGCGCCCCCGCCCTCACAAGCAATTCTGGCATAATCCTATACTCCATACCCACAGCCCAATCAACACCTTGATTAAGCACATACCCCACCTCGACCAACACATCCAAATCTTCAATAAAAGTATAATTACATCCTACATGCATCATCACTGGCAATCGCCGAGCCACATCGTTATAATCTATCTGCGTAAACGAAGGATTAAACATCTTGAAACCCAACACACACTGCTCCGTCACATCCACCTGCAACCCCACTTGCGCCGTAAAAGCATGCCGATACCCCACCTCATCTGGCAAAAACATATTAAAATAATCAAACTCAACTCCAAACGCCACAATCCCAAACCTCCGAGCCACTGTCAACGCAGCCATCATTTCATGATAATCCGCATATCCAAAAAAGTTAAACGATGCACCAACATTAAAATACTTAGTCGGTACCGCCACCGACAAATACTCATCCGACAACTCTGCCACAAAATACCTATTCTCATACCCCACCGACACCGCCACTCTCTCCTCACGCGACAAAGTAGCAGGATTCGAAAAAGCTAACCACCTTTCCGTAAACACTACATCAGCCTCCGCTGGGGCTACCCCCGAAGGCAAAATTTCCTGTACCTGAGCCAAAACTTGACTCAAATACAGGAAATTTAAAAACAATATAAAAAATATTTTTTTCAATCCACTTTAATCCAATTAGAGATAACGGTGATAATATTCTGACGAGCAATATTTGGTTGCATAGCCTCTTCAAGTGAAATAGAACGAGATGATACCTGCAAACATTCCGAAACACCAGCACGAATAATCGCCTCTTTATTTTCAATATAACCAGCAATAGCCAATACTGGAACTCCTGCTTGATTCGAGCGACGAAGCAATCCTGTCAATGCTTTTCCCATCAACGATTGCGAATCTATCGTACCTTCACCCGTAATCACCAAATCAGCATCATCTACCAAATTATCAAAATCAAGAATATCAAGAATACAATCTATTCCTGAACGCAATTTCGCATTCAATAACGCCGCAAACGCACCGCCAAAGCCACCAGCAGCACCCATACAAGGTTGATTTTCGATTGTAACACCACAACAACGACGCCAAACATGACTAATATGACGTAATCCTGCATCAAGCGTTTTCACCTCTTCTGCATTAGCTCCTTTTTGAGGTCCATAAACCATTGCTGCTCCTTGTGGACCAAACAAAGGATTTTGCACATCACAAGCCACAGTCAATTCAACATCAGCCATTTTGCGTTTAAGCGATGTCAAATCAAGGTGTGTAACATCCTGAAGCATTGCACCTGTAATTGGAGTTTTAATAATACGACCTTGAGAATTATAACAACGCAATCCTAAAGCCTGCATAGCCCCAAGACCTGCATCATTAGTAGCACTACCTCCAATACCAATCAAGAATTTGCGATAGCCCAAATCCAATGCAGCTTGCATCATAACTCCCACACCGTATGTAGTAGTATTCATCGGATTACGCTCTTCTTCCGACAACAAAGTAAGACCTGCAGCTGTTGCCATTTCAATAATAGCACAACGACCAACTGCACCAAATTGCACTTTAATAGGACGCATCAATGGGTCAAACGCATCAATTGTATGATAACGACCTCCAAGATGATTAACTAAAACCTCTGTCAAACCCTCACCTCCATCACTCAACGGCAACGATACTATTTCACACTCAGGCACTACATCTTTAAATGCCTTTGTCACCGCCTCTGCCACCTCTGTAGCCGACAAAGAACCCTTAAACGAATCTACTGCTATAACTACTTTTTTCATAAATTTTTAAGATACAAGACACGAGACACAAGACATAAGACATAAAATGTAAAGTACAAAAAATAAATATTTTAATCTAACATCTCGTGTGTAATATCTCAAATCTAAAGATTTGCAAAGTTACAAAAAAAATCGCAATTAAATATAGAATATAAATACACAAAATACACACTATAAATATATATTTAAGAAATTTAAGAAATATTTCCTTGCTCAAAAGAATAAAAAATCGTAACTTTGCAAGGTAAAATGAATTAATAGTTAATTACTGACCGCAGACCATCCTCCTCAATCCATTAGTATCTCATATCTCGTGTCTAATATCTCGCATCTCAAATAATGAAAATAGCATTTCAAACACTTGGTTGCAAACTCAACTTTGCCGAAACATCTGCTCTTGGACGTCAACTCCGAGAGATTGGATTCGTTCCGTGCAAAGCTGGCGAAGAAGCTGATGTAGTGATTATCAATACTTGCTCGGTGACCGACACTGCCGACAAAAAAGGTCGTCAGATGATTCACCGAATGATAAAAAAACACCCTCATGCTTATGTTGTTGTAACTGGATGTTATGCTCAACTCAAACCAGAAGAAATTGCTAATATAGAAGGGGTTGATTTAGTGCTCGGTGCTAATGAAAAAGTAGTACTTACCGATTTTCTTGATAATATCGAGAAAAAACAACAAGCCGAATACCACGTTGTTCGCACAGCACAAATCCGCAATTTTCGTCCCGAATGTAGTGCCGACGACCGCACACGCCACTTCCTCAAAGTGCAAGACGGATGCGACTACTACTGCACCTACTGCACAATCCCATTCGCTCGTGGTCGCAGTCGCAATGCCTCAATAGCCGAAACAATCGAAGTTGCAAAAAAAGCCATTGCCGATGGTGCTAAAGAGATAGTATTGACAGGCGTAAACACAGGCGATTTCGGACGTAGTACTAACGAAACTTTCTTCGACCTAATAAAAGCCCTTGATGCAATAGATGCCGATGTAAGATACCGCATTTCAAGCATCGAACCAAATCTATTGACCGACGAAATAATAGATTTGGTTGCATCATCACGCCATTTTGCTCCGCATTTCCACATTCCACTACAAAGCGGAAGTGACGAACTACTCAAACTGATGCATCGCAAATACGACACTGCACTCTTTGCTTATAAAATAAACAAAATCAAGCAAATAATGCCAAACGCATTCATCGGTGTAGATGTAATGGTTGGAGTACGAGGTGAAACTCTCGAACTCTTCGAAGAGTGCAAAACATTCATTGAAAGTCTAGACATCAGTCAATTACATGTATTCACATATTCTGAACGAGCTGGCACAAAAGCACTCAACATCACTCCAATTGTGCCGATGAACGAACGCCGACGCCGCAACGAAATACTCCAACAAGTGTCAGAAGCAAAACTCACCGCATTCTACAATAGCCAACAAGGCAAAGAAGCCACAGTGCTTTGGGAAGACTCAAAAAAAGGCGATTGCATGCATGGTTTCACCGAAAACTACGTAAAAGTAGAATGCAAATACGACAAAACCAAAGTAAACACATTTGAGAAGTTGAAAATTGAAATTTAAAAGTTGAAAAATCCATTCGGCATATAACTTTCAAATTTCAAGTTTCAAATTTCAAATTTCAAATCAAAAAATATTATGGGAAAAGAAGTAATACCTACAGGAATTGGGCACAACATCATAGCTCAAGGCACCAAAATTGTGGGAACAATCACCACAAATAGCGACATTCGCATCGATGGCGAATTAGAAGGCGATTTAGTTTGCAAAGGCAAAATAGTAGTAGGCCAACAAGGCAACATAAAAGGCAATGTAGATTGCGCAAATGCCGAAGTAATGGGCAACGTCAATGGCAAAATGATAGTAAGTGGCACCCTCTCACTCAAAGCCACTTCAAAAATCTGGGGACAAATCAAAACCAAAATCCTCAGCATCGAACCAGAAGCCCAATTCACCGGCTCATGCGAAATGGGCAATGCCAACAACGCCCCTACCCAACCAGCAAAATAACGTCATACAAAACACATACCCCTCAAATAAACCACAAAGCATCGCTCATTGAGTTGAGCGATGCTTTTTTATCCCTAAAATAAGAAAAACTACCTAAATCAAAAATAGTTTTACCATATACTAACAATTTAACATATAAGATCCTTCAAGGTCTCCTGTAATATAAAAAAGATGACGTTAAAAACGTCGAATATCTGTAACCACATGTGATTTTTTGCAGTAGCGAAGCGATATGCAAAAAATTACTTGCGGACACAAACCGCCCAAATCTCCCTCGCCCCCAGGGTCGAACAAATTAAACGGCTTTAAGAAACATATAATTTATTTTTACCAAACGCCTATACAAATAAATGTTTTTTCTTGGGGAAATGGGGATTTTCTACACTTAAAGTTTTGGGGAAACAGGGAATTTCGACACTAAAAATCTTAGGGATTTAGATAAAGTATTAAATATCAACAAAATAAAACCGCAACAACAAAAACACCTATTTTATTTGGAAAATAAGCAAAAAAAACGTATTTTTGCACTCTATAAACAGAAAACAAAACAACGATGAAAACACCTATTTTTAAGCGCAAATTATATGACAAAATGCTTGAATGGAAACAGACAAGCAAAGGTCAGACTGCACTTTTGATAGAAGGAGCTCGCCGTGTAGGCAAATCAACATTAACCACTAATTTTGCTCAACAAGAATACAAAACATCAATAATCATCGATTTCAACAATGCCCCACAACACATAATATCGTTATTCGATGACTATTCTAACCTAGATTTTCTTTTTCTCAATCTACAAGCACATTATAAAGTGCAACTAATCGAACGCCAATCAGTAATTATTTTTGATGAAGTACAACAATGTCCACGAGCACGCCAAGCAATTAAATACTTAGTCGCAGATGGAAGATATGATTACATCGAAACAGGCTCATTAATTCGTCTACACAAGAATACAAAAGAAATTACAATACCAAGCGAAGAACATCACATCACGCTCTACCCTCTTGATTATGAAGAATTTCGTTGGGCATTAAACGATACTATCACAATGAATCTAATACGCCAACAATACAACATTCGCAAAGGATTTGGAGCCGCACACCGAAGTTTAATGCGCGATTTAAGATTGTATATGTTGATTGGAGGCATGCCACAAGCAGTAAAAACATATCTCGAAACCAATAATCTATCACAAGTAGATGCAATCAAACGAGAAATCATCACACTATATGCCGAAGATTTTCGTAAAATCGACACAACAGGACGAATATCTAAACTATTTATGGCAATCCCCTCACAGCTTAGCAAAAACACATCACGTTATATCGCATCAAGTGTTATAGGCGACATAAAATCTGAGCGATTAGATGAGATGTTAGCTCAAATGGAAGATAGCCAAGTGATCAATTTTGCTTATCATGCAGACGACCCAAACATCGGAATGTCACTATCAACCAACTATCAACGCTATAAAATGTTTGTATGCGACACAGGATTATTCGTAACACTTGCATTTTGGGACAAATCCTACACCGAAAATATCATATACACACAACTTCTTTCCGACAAACTATCAGCAAATTTAGGATACATATACGAAAACCTAGTTGCTCAAATGCTTCAAACCGCAGGCAACAAACTATTTTACTACACCTTTCCTAAAGATGATAAACACAACTACGAAATAGACTTTTTATTATCTCGTGGCAAAAAAATATGTCCGATAGAAGTAAAATCAAGCAACTACCGCACACACCCATCAATAGACACATTTACCCAAAAATTCAGCAATCGCATAAGTGAATCCTATATTCTTCACACTAAAGACACCGAACACAAAGGTTCACTACAATGTCTACCAATCTACATGACTCCACTTTTATAAAACCACAAAGCATCGCCCAACCCAATGAGCGATGCTTTTTTTCTTTTTTATCTATAATTCGCGAACTACAAAAAACACATAAAAAATATTGCAATTCCAAAAATTTATCGTATCCTCACATGCGCATTGTAGGGTAAATCAACAAGCGCAAAAGTGCGCATTATACAACACAAATATTATAACATACTGATATGATTATATTTAAAAGAAAATTACCACATTACTATATCACTCGAACGATTTCAAACAAAATTTCATGAGTGCATAGGTGGTTGTTATGTAATCCATCCCAAAAACCTAAAACAAGAAAACTCAATCACATACATCCCAGCATATATGACATTTTGTCTATAAGCAAAACATTCAAATTCCTACACTTATTTATAAAACTACAACCTAGTAGCCAACCAGCCTACTCGGTTGTTTTTTTATTTATACAATACTATTCCTCCTCTTCTTCAAATCCACACATAGGCAATATTTCATAACGTTCAACTGCCACTTGATTACCAAAATCAAAAGCCCCATAACGAAAAATATCAAAATTAGTTGCCAACACTAAAAATTCATTTATCATCACACCATCTCCAGGATGTTTCTCAATATAATCAAACAAAGTCTGAGCGCACTAAAGTCTCCTTACATTATAATAATCATTATAAATCTCAGAATATTTCGATATACCACCCATATATTCTTGATAAATACAACGCCAACATCTCCAAATAAGCGACAAATAAGGGGAAGCCTCTTCCCGCTCCATCAAATACTCTAAAACAGGAAGAAATTCCGACTCTCCACCACGTACCGCCCACAAATAAAGATAAGCATGCAAACATTTAGCATTTATATCTCTACATTCAGCAACATCCCAAATACGGTCATTCAAATATAAACTATCGCCCGAACAAGTAAATTGTGCTAAAGAATCATATTCCGCCACAAAATTTGTTCGCATCATCCTTTCATTGCTTCGTACTTTCAAACGACACAGAAACTCACAAAATTACAGATAATATAACAGCCATAAACGCCACAATGTTTTTAGGCTAATTATCATTCCCCAAACAATAAAAAAGGACAGCCTTTTATAGCTGCCCTGATTCTACTAGATTGATTATTCGTTCGATAGTGGCGTCATCTTCGTGTGAACCAAATTCGGTTTTAAGACTTGCTCCAAACATTTTAGCAAACATCTGATAAAAACTAGCAGTAAACGCTCCACGATAAGCTTTTATCAAATCATAGCCTGTGGCATCGCACTCGCGATCAACAAGCCGTATCAACAACATTCCTTGTCGAAGAGTAAGTTTACTCATCCTCCCATACTCCTGCTTATATATACGTTTTTCGAAGCCTCTCATATATTTATCACGCTCACGCTTTGTGGGTAACATCATTAATGTATCATTAGTAGCAATTATTACCTCCTTGATATATTTCGAAAGCGGAAGAGTCTTTTTTACATCTCGCACTGTACGCCAATAGAATTTCTCTGCTTTTTTGTTTTTGAACTTCATTGGCGGATATACCCACACTGTCGGCAACTCAAAAAGGGGTATAGTATCACCACGCTCAATAATTGCCTTTACTTGTTTATGCAATGCCTCGGGGGCAGAGATAAATTCAGTCTGCTGAGTGGGAGATGCCATTATACCTGATGAGCATAATAGAATGCAAAATATATATATCAACCTAAGTTTCATGTCTATTAGACCACAAAAAAATAATTGGGTTTAATTATTGGCGAAAAACGCTGTATTACGAAATGCAATACAGCGTTTTATTATAAATTTAAACCATAGTAACATGAGTCTCATTACTGACTACTCGTTACTATTAGTCTAACTTATTAGTCTTGGTTAAGAGTTACGCGTTTGAATGCTGTTGGAGTAGCGTTGTTAGCTTTAGCGTAAGCACCTACAGTCATTTTGTTGTCTTTGATGAACTCTTGTTCTACAAGTGTAGATTCTTTGAAGAATTTATCCAAACGACCTTGAGCAATTCTGTCAAGAATAGCTTCTGGTTTGCCTTCTTCGCGAGCTTTTTCACGACCGATTTCCAATTCTTTAGCGATGATGTCAGCTGGAACTGCATCACGGTTAAGAGCTACTGGGTTCATAGCTGCAGCTTGCATAGCAACGTCACGAGCTACTTGGTGGTCAACACCTGCTTCAGCGAAAGCAACGATAGTAGCAAGTTTGTTACCTGGGTGGATATATTCAACTACAGTTGCACCTTCAACGAATTCGTAGTAACCGATTTCCATTTTTTCACCAGTTACACCTGAACGGTCAGTTACGAGTTCAGCGATTGTACGACCTTCGATAGCGAGAGCGTTAAGAGCTTCGAGGTTAGCAGGTTTGTTAGCAAGAGTAGTATCGAGAATAAGTTGAGTAAGAGCAATGAAATCAGCGTTTTTAGCAACGAAGTCAGTTTCACATTTCAAAGCTACGATAGCTGCGAAACCATCTTTAACGCCAGCGAGAACGCAACCTTCAGATGCTTCACGGTCGCTACGTTTAGCT
>JAZRJN010000030.1:0-4550 GCA_045645785.1 Candidatus Aphodosoma sp.
AGTTGAAAGTTGAGAGTTGAAAGTTGAGAATTATTCGCTTCGCTCATGATTTTTGCTTCGCTCGGCAACTGAAGTAAACTTCCTTGCGCTCGCTTATTGCAAAAATTGAGAATTCTAATTACTCAATTACTAATTCCTCATTTCACATTCCTCATTCCTCATTATTGTTTATTGAAAGTATGTGCTTTGCCAAAGTCGTCTTCGTAGGTGAGTTCGGTGGCTGTGAGTTTGGTTACGGTGTAGACTTTAGGTATGCTGCCGTCCATTTCCATGATATGGATGTGAGTGAGTACGTCTTCTTCGAGAGTCCAAGTGAATTGTTGAGCTTCAGCTTCGGTAACGTCGTCGGCTTCGTCCCAGGTGTAGCCTGTGCCGTCGGCGTTATATACTTCGAAATTGAGGGAGTTGGTTTCTTGCCATTTACCATAGAGAAGAGTTTGGTCGAGTTCGACATCTTTGTTTGGAGAACATGATGACATTGACACGATGATGGCAGAAACTGCTAAGATTGAGATGAGGAAGAGTTTAAGGTTTTTCATTTTTTTAGTTTTGTTTATTTGATTTGTTTTTAAGTAGAAAGTTTATTTATAGAGTACAAAGTTACGAATATATTCTTGAAAAAACAAGTTTTTGGAAGATGTTGTTTTTTTGAAAAAAAAATATTATCTTTGCAAGTTAAATTAGGTGAAATATGTTTTTTCGAGATATAGTAGGTCATAGCGAATTGAAACGCCGTCTGATAGAGATGGTTGATTCGGGACGAATACCTCATGCTCAGCTCTATACGGGAGCAGAAGGCGTGGGGAAATTGGCGTTGGCGTTGGCTGTGGCTCAGTATATTTGTTGTGAGCATAGAGAGAGGGGAGAGTCGTGCGGACGATGTCCGTCGTGCATGCAATTCGCAAAATTGTCGCATCCTGACTTGCATTTGGTATTCCCAATGGCAACGAGAGATGGGGTGAAGGTGTGTGGTGATATGGTTGATACGTTTCGCAGTGCGGTGTTGGCAAACCCTTATATTTCGTTGAATGAGTGGATGAATGAGGCATCGGATGGTAAGTCGGTGCAGATATATGCAGCAGAAGGTGAGGAGATTATACGTAAATTGACATTTAAGCCATATCAGGGGCAATATAAGGTGATGATAGTGTGGATACCAGAGAAAATGCATGAGGCGTGTGCGAATAAGGTGTTGAAGATATTGGAGGAGCCATCGCCTGATACGGTGTTTATGTTGGTGAGTGATAGGCCAGATGATGTGTTGGGTACGATTTATAGTCGCTGTCAGCGTATAGCGGTGCCGCCGATTGATGTGAAAGATATGGAAGGAGCTTTGCGTGAGAAATTTAGTGTGGAGGAAAGCGATGTGGCGTATTTGGTGAAGAATGCGATGGGTAGTTGGGGTAGGATGCTTGGATTGATGAAAGAGAGCGAGGAGTCGAGATATGACTTTGAGTTGTTTGTGCAGATGATGCGTTTGGCTTGGAACTTGGATGTGAAGGGTATACGTACGTGGACAGAGCAGGTGGCGGCATTGTCGCGTGAAGGACAAATCAGATTTTTGCAGAAGTCGCAACGATTGATACGTGAGAACTTTATTTTGCGATTGAGAAATAGCCAGTTGAGCTATATGAGTGCAGAAGAGATGGCATTTGCGGCGAAGTTTGCGCAATTTATTCATGAAAAAAATGTGGTGCAGATAATGGATGAGTTGGCATTGGCAGAGGCGCAAATCGCACAAAATGGAAATACGAAGATTATATTGTTTCATTTAGAGATATTATTATATAAACTTTTAAAAAAGAGTAGGGAGTAAGGAGCAGGGAGTAAGGAAAAGGAATAGAGGATAAATTCTCAACTCTCAATTTTCAACTCTCAATTTGATTATGGAAGAATTAACATTAAATAATGGTGGAAGTAATCCTGGAGTGAAGGGATTTAAGGGCAATACGTTGCAACAATTGCCTGTGGTGGATTGGTTGGCTGATTTACCTGAGACACAATTAGATACTGACCTTGTAGAGGTGCAGTTTAAGAATACGCGTAAGGGATATTTTGTGAATAGTGCGCATATTGCGATTGAGAAAGGCGATATGGTGGCAGTAGAGGCAAATCCTGGACATGATATTGGCGTGGTTACGTTGATGGGACGCCTTGTGTTGAGCCAAATAAAGAAAAATCGTATCAATATGGAGCGTTACGAGGTGAGAAAAGTGTATCGTAAAGTGAAACCTGTTGATATTGAGAAATATGAAGAGGCAAAAGCAAAAGAACAGGCAACGATGATTCGTGCGCGTAAGATTGCGAAGGATATGATGCTTGATATGAAGATTGGGGATGTTGAGTATCAGGGAGATGGTAGCAAAGCGATATTTTATTATATTGCAGATGACCGTGTCGATTTCCGTCAGTTGATTAAGGTGTTTGCCGAAGAATTCCGCGTTCGTATTGAGATGAAACAGATTGGGGCGCGTCAGGAGGCTGGTCGTATTGGCGGTATTGGACCTTGTGGTCGTGAGTTGTGTTGTACTACTTGGATGAGTAACTTTGTGAGTGTATCAACTACAGCAGCACGTTATCAAGACTTGAGTACTAATCCGTTGAAATTGGCTGGACAATGTGCTAAAATCAAGTGTTGTGTGAATTTCGAAGCACCGATGTATGTGGATGCACAAAAAGATTTTCCACCAAAAGATATTCCGTTGGAAACTGTTGATGGCACATATTATTTCTTTAAGGCAGACGTGTTTAAGCGTCAGTTGACATATAGTTCAGACCAAAATATTCCTGCTAACTTGCAGGTAATTAGTGTAGAACGTGCAAAAGAGATTATGGCTATTAATCGTCGTGGAGAAAAGGTGATGTCGTTGATCGTAAAAGAGGGAGATGAAGAAGTAGCACCTATTGATTATCATAATGTTGTGGGTCAAGATAGTTTGACTCGTTTTGATAAACGACAAGGCGGTGGTCGTCGTTTTGAGCGTCGCGATAGAGGCAGTCGTGATGGTTATCGTAATGGAGGTCGTAGAGTTAATGGTCAACAGTCAACGGTCAATAATCAACAGTCGAAAAAAGATGAATAATATAGTAAAATATTTGTTTGGATTGATTGTGGCGTTAGGAATGGTGGCTTGTAATTCCGATATTGTGTATGACGGTTCGGTGCGAGTGGCTAATCCTACATGGCATGCTGATAGTGTTACTCGATTTAAAATTGCGATTGAGGATACTACATTGGATTATCAGTCAGGTATTTTGATTCGTAATAGCGGTGATTATGCGTATCAGAATTTGTGGTTATTTGTTACTGAAATTGCGCCTGATAGCACCATTACGTGTGATACAATCCAATATTTCCTTGCTGATAATTATGGACGTTGGCTTGGGTCGGGTATAGGTTCGTTGTACACAAATATTTATTATTATAAAGAGGAATTGCATTATTCGCAAGAGGGAGTGTATACATACGAAATCCGTCAAGGTATGAGAGATGAGGAGTTGAAGGGGATTACTAATGTGGGGGTGCAAATTTTAGTTAAGGAATAAGGAGTAAGGAGCAGGGAATAAGGAGCAGGGAATAATTAATAAAAAACGAGTGAAGCGAGTAGGTCTCATATCTCGCTACTCGCTACTATAAGTCTAATAAATGGGAAAGAATAAGTTAAAGAAATTTGCAGATATGGAACAGTTGCCTAACGTGTTCCAATTGTCGTATAATGATATAGTTAAGACGGGGGCGCAGTTTGAGATGCGTGGTCATTGGGGTGAGCGTTATTTTGGTAATGATAATCCTATTGTGTTAGAGTTGGGTTGCGGTAAGGGAGAGTATGCAGTAGGGTTGGCGCGTCAGTTTCCTGAAAAGAATTTTATCGGTATTGATATTAAGGGTGCGCGTATGTGGACTGGTGCAACAGAGGCGCATCAAACGGGATTGAAGAATTGTGCTTTTTTGCGTACTGGTATCAATGCAATTGAACACTTTTTTGCGCCAGGTGAGGTGAGTGAGATATGGATTACGTTTGCTGATCCACAGATGAAGAAGGTGAACAAACGATTGACTTCTACCTATTTTATGGGTTTGTATAAAAAAGTGCTTGTAGACGGAGGGTTGGTGCATTTGAAGAGCGATAGTAACTTTTTGTTTACATACACACGATTGATGGCAGAGGCAAGTGGTTTGCCTGTGAATGTGGTAACTGAGAATTTGTATCGTGATGTGACAGATGATCCAGTGCTTGAGATAAAGACTTATTATGAGCGTCAGTGGTTGGCGCGAGGTATAGATATAAAATATATACAATTCAGATTGCCGGCAGAAGCCGAATTGGTAGAGCCAGATGTGGAGATTGAATATGATGAGTATCGCAGTTTTGGACGCAAGAAACGTTCGGAATTGGATATGGGGAAATAAAGAGGCTGTGTCAAAATGAAATTTTTGGCACAGCCTCTTTTAGATGTGTCAGAATTCTTGCGATAAGCGAAAGCAAAAGAAGTTTTACTTGTTTTGATGAGCGAAGCAAGAATCTAAAGAATGCCTAAAGTGCAAGGCG
>JAZRJN010000031.1:0-1781 GCA_045645785.1 Candidatus Aphodosoma sp.
AAAAAGTATATTTCACAGCTCCTTATGGTGTGACAATCCCAGGTATGGGTACAGTTACTGGTTACTTTATTGAAAAAGCAACATCATCAGGTACAAACACATTCTTGTGGGTTCTCGAAGCTGAATTTACAGGTTATTCTAATATCAATGAATATAAAACTGCTGTAGGCGCAGGTAACACTGCAGAAAAAGCAGTTGCTCTTGCTGAAGGAATGCTTATCTCTTATGTTTACACAGTAGGCGAGCAATCTACTCTCTTTGTTACTCAAAAATCAGGTATCTCTACATACTATTCTGCTATTCGTACAACAACTACCGACAAAAATGGTAAAGCATACGCTGCAGGCGATAGTATCAAAGGTGTGAAAGGTATTTTGAGCGTATTTAAATACGATAGAGATGCACAACAATTTATCAATAGTAACCACCTTGACGTAGAAGCTGGTAATATCGAAATTATGTCTACAGGTCATACAGCTAATATCCCAGCTGTTTCGTCTCTCTATGGTATTGAATACCTTGTAGGTGCAAGTAGAGGTAATGCTGTTTATTACGACATGAAATATCTTACTATCCCAGTAGGTCAAATCAAAGCTGTAGACTCTGATTACTATTTCTATAGCGATAAAGGCGACTCTATCCTCATCGTAACTCCTGGTTTCACAGTTCCTGCAGAATACCTCACAGAAAGAGTAAGTGTTAAAGGTTATATTGACGTAATGAACTCTGGTGATAAAGTTCAAGTTATTGTTCCTTCACGTGCAGACTTCGTGCCTTCTAATGTTAAATTCAACACGATTGCAGATATGAAAGCTGCTGGTGCTCATGCTTCTGGCGTTACTTACGAACTTGCAAATCCAGTGCTTTTGACATATATCGAAGTAGGTTCAGAATATAATTGGAATACTAATGAAGAGATTGAAGTTAAACGTCTCTATGTTCAAGATGCTACAGGTGCAATGCGTATTTCGCTTGATACAGCAGCAACTCGAGTATTTACTGGTTCAGTAGGTGACTCTATTGTTGGTTTCAAAGGTACATTTGATAACTATAATAAAGCCATTTCATTTAAAGGTACAGAAGTTGCTTATACTATTAAAAATTCAGGTAATGCATGTGTTCCTACTGTAATTACCCTTAAACAACTTATCGAAGCTAAAACTGCAGGTACATATAATGCTATGCTTGTTCGCCTTGAAGATGTTGAATATATCAAAGGACAAAAAGAGCTCCAATACTCTCCTGGTACATTCTATGATATCCACTACTTCGTACAAGGTGAAGATACATTGTCTTATAACCAAGCTATCTTTAATGATGGTTTTGGCGCTGCAGGATTCAAATTCTATCAAACTCAAAATATCACAGCTGTAGTTGTTGAAATTGGCTGGCAAGGTGGTCAATATGGTTTCTGGCCAATCTGCCAAGATGCTATCGAAAAATGTACTTTCAATTTAAGCGTAAATGCTAACGACTCAACAATGGGTAATGTAGAAATAACCAAACAACCTACTTGTATCGACAACACCGCTACCATAACCGCTACTCCAAACAAAGGCTATCACTTCGCTCAATGGTCTGACGGCAATACTGATAATCCACGTAATATAATTGTTACCCAAGACACTACATTCACTGCTGAATTTATCAAGAATAAAATCACTGCTACTTGGAGTATAGAAGAAGGCGATACTCTCGAATCTCTTTCTAGTATTACTATTACGTTTGCTGGCGTTGACTCAGTTGGTCGTAAATTGGACGGTGTGGAGGTTCAAAAAACA
>JAZRJN010000032.1:0-4135 GCA_045645785.1 Candidatus Aphodosoma sp.
TTTGCATCAGCTGGAGTTATAACACTAATTGCCTCTCTTCTCGTCGAAAACATCTATCTCTCTGTGATTTTCGGAGTAATATCTTTCTCTTGTTTTTGGTCGATTCTCGAACTATTCGAACAAGAAAAACGAGTTAAACGAGGCTGGTTTCCCAAAAATCCAAAAAGGAATTACGACAATACCTCGAAAAAATAATAATTTTTTGGTACAGATTAGGATAAAAAAAATAGCAAAATAATTTGTTACTTTACAAAAAAAATGCTACCTTTGCGTGTTAATTACATTATCTATAAAAAATGACTATTCCTAATCTCGATAATATATATCAAAAAATATTAGAACTACGCGAGAAGCATATCAAAGACAAGCGATTTGTGCTTGTGCTCGCCTTCATCACAGGTCTTGGATGTGCACTCGCAGCTTTCTTACTTAAAAGTTCGATACACTTTGTTCAAAATATCGTTAAATCACTGATGGCTAATGACTCTTTGAACTATTGGTATCTTGCTTTCCCTGCAGTTGGTATCATCATCGCTTCTTTGTTTGTAAAATACATCGTAAAAGACGACATTTCTCATGGTGTTACAAAAATTCTCTACGCAATTTCTCAACATAAAGCTATAATCAAACTCCACAACTGCTGGTCTTCAATAGTTGCATCAAGTATTACTATCGGTTTTGGTGGTTCGGTCGGAGCCGAAGCACCTATTGTATTAACAGGTTCTGCCATAGGTTCTAACCTTGGTCAATTCTTCAAACTCGACCAACGCACACTCATGCTTCTCGTGGGTTGCGGTGCTGCTGGTGCTGTGGGTGGCATCTTCAAAGCCCCTATCGCTGGCGTTGCATTCGTTATGGAGGTATTGTTGATGGACCTCACCATGACCTCTATCGTGCCTCTGCTCATCGCCTCGGTTACAGCTACAGCATTCTCTTATTTATTCATGGGCAACGAGGTGATGTTCCATTTCGACAACTACGCCCCTTTCACTCTCGACCGCGTGCCTTTCCTTCTACTTCTTGGTGTTGTATGCGGACTCATTTCGCTCTATTTTACTCGTGGAATGAATTTCCTCGAAGGCATATTCCGCCGTCTCAAAGTGCCACACAAGAAAATCGCAGTCGGAGGCTTAATGTTGGGCGGTCTCATCTTCCTCTTCCCTCCTCTCTATGGCGAAGGCTACGACACCATCAATGCCCTTCTCACTGGCGAATGTTACAATCTATTCAACCAATCATTCCTCTACGAATATCGCTTCGAGGCTTGGGCTATTCTACTCTACCTCTCGCTAATCATTTTCTTCAAAATATTTGCTTCGGCTGCCACTAATGGTGCTGGCGGTACGGGTGGTATCTTTGCGCCATCTCTCTTTGTTGGATGTATCACAGGCTTCGTTGTTGCCGAAGGTTTGAATATCGTAGGTCTTCCTGTGCCTCACCAAAATTTTGCCTTTGCTGGTATGGCAGGTCTTATGTCGGGCGTAATGCACGCACCTCTTACAGGTACATTCCTCATTGCCGAGCTCACTGGTGGTTACGACCTATTTATGACCCTCATGATTACTTCGGTAGTTGCCTACCTTACAATCATCATTTTCGAACGCCACTCGCTCTATGCTATGCGTCTTGCTCAAAAAGGCGAATTGCTTACTCACCACAAAGACCGCGCAGTGCTCACGCTCATGAAGATGGACAATGTGATTGAAACTGACCTTGCCATCGTTACACCAGATACTACTCTCGGACAATTGGTAAAAGTTATCTCTAAATCACATCGCAACCTCTTCCCTGTCGTTAATCCTAAAACTCAACGTTTTGTAGGTATTGTATCTCTCGATGAAGTGCGTAACATTATGTTCCGTCCCGAACTCTATGACCGCTACAAGGTGCAAGAACTCATGAATATGCCTCCTGCGCGCATCGTAGTCAACATGCCGATGGACAAAGTGATGGATACGTTTGAAAATACAGGAGCTTGGAATCTCCCTGTAGTCGACGAAGAAAACAAATATATCGGATTCGTATCTAAATCAAAGATATTCAACACATACCGCAAAGTGCTCGTTCACTTCTCGGAAGAATAATTAAATCAATGCATAATTCATAATGCATAATGCATAATTAACCATTCGGATTTAATTAATAATTATAAATTATGAATTATGAATTAAATATTAACCTTTCATAATCACAAATTTATGATTATTGAAGTATCTATAATTATGAATCATGAACCGAAGGTCACGAGCCTTTAGGTGAGTAATTATGAATTATGAATTAAATAAAATGGCAAATCGTAGAACTCTCAAAAAACAAATCCGTGCTATTCTCGGACAATTGATGGACGAATGTATTATCTGTAACCTCGTACTTCCAAAATTCGATAACAACGTTCTCGACTCTTTCGCTGGTCGTATTATCGAAATCAACGATGAATTCATTGCACGTGCTAACCACCCAGAAGGTACAAAAGACCCTAAACGCGTAAAACAATACTACGGAGCATTGATTCAAGACTTCAACGCAGCTACACTCGCTCTTATTGAAGATATGAACAAAATCAGCGAGTAATGGCAAAAATCAGCAAGACTAACGCTGCTCGCCTACTCGACCAAAAGAAAATCAGCTATCAACTCATCCCTTACCAAGTGGATGAGCAACATCTTGATGCCGGACATGTTGCCGAAAGCCTTGGTGAAGACATCAACCAAGTATTCAAAACTCTCGTTCTCAAAGGCGACAAATCGGGCTATTTCGTCTGTGTCATTCCAGGTAACCACGAAGTTGATTTGAAAAAAGCAGCAAAAGTAAGTGGCAACAAAAATTGCGACCTCATACCGATGAAGGAACTCCTCCCCACTACAGGCTATATACGTGGTGGTTGTTCGCCTATTGGTATGAAAAAGCCATTCCCTACCTACATCCACTCTACTGCCGCCGACTTCGAATATATCTATATCAGCGCAGGAGTGCGTGGTCTGCAAATCCAAATCGCTCCAAACGATTTAATTACCGTCAGCAACGCCACCCTATCTGACTTAATTAATGCATAATTCATAATGCATAATTCATAATTACCATTCGGAATTGAAATTTGTAATTAAATAACTATAATTATGAATCGAAGGTCATGAGTTGCTAAGCAAATAATTATGCATTATAAATCGAAGGTCATGAGTCGCTAGACGAATAATTATGAATTATGAATTATGAATTATGAATTAAATAAAACGTGCCCTCGTTGTGGCAAGAAATTCATCTGCCGACACAATGATGATATAACCAAATGCCAATGCGCATCGGTGCAACTAACCCCCGAAGCACGCCAATATATCGCAGAGAATTACACTGATTGCCTTTGTGTGAACTGCCTTCGCGAGATATTAAACAACAAACTTTGGCAAAGTTTTTGAGTAAACAAAAGTCAACAGACAACAGACAGGTCCGGATGGCGACTGTAGACCATTGACTGTAGACTATAGACAAAAATTAAAATATTATGAAAGCAAAAATAATCGGTATCATATCGCTAATCGCAGTATTGGTCATTGCAGGAGTCATCTATTTCCAATACTTCTTCGTATTTGGTGAAGGCGTAAAAGCTGGCGAGCTAAACTATATGGTCCACAAAGGCTATATTTTCAAAACATACGAAGGCAAACTCATCCAATCGGGTTTCAAAGGACAAACCTCTAATGGTGTTGCCACAGGCATACAAAGCTATGAGTTCCAATTCTCTGTAACCGACGAAGCCATTGCCGACTCGCTCATGCGCTGTTCAGGCAAAGAGGTCGAACTCCACTACAAAGAGTACCTCAACCCACTCGTATGGCGTGGCGTTAGCGAATTTGTAGTCGATAGCATCATTGCAGTACGATAATACTCCCTTCGGTCGTGTCAACAGACAACACACAAGTCCGGATGGCGACTGTAGACCGTTGACAAACTAATCACTAATCACTAATCACTAAACACTATACTAAAACATGGAATTAGCAAGTAAATACAATCCACAAGACGTAGAACAAAAATGGTATCAATACTGGCTTGACCACGCACTTTTCTCAAGCAAACCTGATGGTCGTAAGCCTTACACAATAGTTATCCCACCACCAAACGTAACAGGTGTGCTCCA
>JAZRJN010000033.1:0-4672 GCA_045645785.1 Candidatus Aphodosoma sp.
CTCAACCCCTCTCTACACCTGAACTTGCAACATCTAATAAGCATACATCATCTCACAACAACACTACACCCATACCCCTGAAACCCTTGATATGAGAGGATTTGATGAATTATGTTAAGAAATGTAAAAGATAGGCTTGAAAAATTTGAAAAGGTATGCCATAATAAGAGTGTAAGGGCAAGCGAAACAGCCCACAAGTGAACAGTAATAAAACAAAAGGAGAAACAATCATGAAAAATTTTAAGAGTAACGAAAACGGTCTTAACGGAGTTGACACAACAAACATGCAAATTATGAAAAATGCAAACGGTAATGTTATTATGGTTATTTACAATGCAAAACCATACAGTACAAGTAACATGGGTGCATGTCAGTTACATGACTTGTTGGTATCACTCAAAAACAACACATGCACAATACAGCCGAAGGCACGCTTGAACGCAGAGCAAAAGGAATTCGTTAAGCAAGCATGTCCAGAGGTATTAGAAAAACATGAAAAAGCAATCAAAGAGAGAAAAAACGAGCAAGCAAAATATTATCAAAGAAAAATGGCTAGTATTGTTGGGATTGACGGGGATTTGACAGAAGAAGAAAAAGAGATTGTAAAGCGTAGAGCCAAATTAGAGAAAGATTATAATGAGCAGATAAGATATAGCAAAAGTATTGATAAGAATTTACATGACCTAGTAAGATACATGCAAGTTAACGAATACACAAAGCATGATATTATAGAAGAATTAAACATGGATTATATGGGAAATATTAAGATGATGGCTTCTGATTATGCGTTGAATGTATTAGAGGGAGTAACCACAGGGCAAGTTGAATATCAATTGAGAGGGTTGTTGGAGGTTTAATTACCTCTAACCCCTCAAAAAATAGACTTCTAAGAAATTAGAAAATTATTGTATAATTAAAATGAAAGGAGTAAATAACTATGTTAGCAGTTAGTAAATTTATAGACAAAGAATTAGCAGTAGAATTAAACGGATTATGCAAGGATTATGACAGATTAAAAACAGATTATTTAGAGGCAAAAGAAACTTTTGAAAAAGTAGCAAACAGAATTAAAGAGATTTGTACTGAAAAAGATAATGAAACAACAAAGTATTTAGTTAAAATGACTATTACACCTGATAGCACTATTATTGATACAAAAGCAATTAAAGAAAAATATCCTGAGATTGCTGAGGAATGTGTTAAGACTAAAAAAGGAAGTAGAAGTATTAAGGAAGTATTGAGAAAATAAATTATAGGGAATAGATAGAATAGAAATAAAGCAGACTGTGGGGGAAGTCTGCTTTATTTATTTTTTGGGAATAATTATGCGAGCACCCAATACCCAGCCCTCTCGCAACTTGACCCACCACCCGTTCGCGTTAACTATTAAGATATATGGGAGTTTTAGATATGTTATTCTTATATTAAGGAATTTCAAAAAATTTGATTTTTATATAAGGCATGATTATAGACTTGTAAGAGTTTAAAAGATATACTATAATAAAAGTGTAAGACGCAAAACAAAAAGAGGTAAAGAATTATGCAGACATTAGAAAAAGAAAAATTTACAGTAAATTACAATGACTTATTAAAAGAAGTATTGACAGAAAAAGGTGTTATTTCAGAATGTTACAGTATGTTTCATGACTTCTCCGTAACTAATCAGTTTTTAGCATGTTGGCAATTAAAGGCTATGGGTTTACCTATAAGACCAATCGCATGTGCTAGTGCATGGAATAAACAAGGTCGTTATGTAAAGGAAGAGCAAAAAGAAAATCCTATATGGTTACGCATGCCAATGACTAAAAAATATATGGATACGGATGAGGAGGGCAACGAAGTTGAAAATTTCCGTACATTCTACAATTTCAGACCAAATTGGTACAGTTTAACTCAAACTTATAATCCAAAAGGTCAAAAGTATTATAAATTAAGACCTACAATCAATTTTGATATTGATAAAGTTATAAAAGCAAATGATATTAAAAAAGTGGATTTCAGTACAGTTGACGGCAATTCGCAAGGGTATTGCTATCCTGAGAAAAAAGAATATGCTATAAATCCACTTGCTGAGAATGAGTTAAAAACAACGATTCATGAAGTTGCTCACATATTGCTTAAACATCACTCAGATGATATGAGCAGAAATTTACACGAACTTGAAGCAGAGTCAGTTGCTTATATAGTATTGAGTGTAGTAAAGGGTGCTAGTGAATCAGATTTAGAAAAGATGAGAGGATACATTCAAGGTTGGTTTAGAGGGAATGTAGTACCTGAAAAAAATGCTAAAAGAATAATGAAAATTGCGAATGATATATTAAAAGTAGGATTGGGGAAATAACTTCCCCAACCTACCAAACAAAATTTGTAATCTATCTTTTTGTTTTATGTTGGAACTTTTAATGGCGCACCGTCGTGCGCTTTTTCTTTTTCGGGAATAAGATTTCTCCGCAAACCCAACCCAGCGAGCGTCCCACCACCCATACGCTCTCATGAGATAGTATTCATGGGAATTACAAGATGTTGTACTGTTATGGTAGATTTTCAAAAAATTTGATTTTTATATAAGGCATGATTATAGACTTGTAAGAACTAAAAATTTATGCTACAATGAAAATGTGAACAGGAAAACAGAAAGGGTAAAGATATGGGCGATTTAATTACATACATGATATTTATAGGCGGTTTATTATTATTCATGAGCATATCAGATAAATATGAAGAAATGTAAATCATAGACTTGTAAGAACTAAAAATTCATGATATAATAAGAGTGTAAGACAAAAACGAAAGGGGTAATAATATGAAACAGTTTACAATCATGGTAGGACTTAACGACAAAGATACAAAAACAAGAATAGTAAATAAAAACAAAGCAAAAGAAACTTTAATGAATATTTGCGGGGACTGTACTATTTCAGACGCAGTCGGGCATTATACACATGACAACGGTACGCAAGTAGTAGAAAAATCTTTAAGAGTTGAAATCCTTTTCAAAGAGTTAGAGGAAGTTATAGGATATTGTGAACAAATAAAAAAAGAACTTAATCAAGAATCCGTTGCATTAAGTTATCAGGAAATAAATAGCATGCTCGTTTAATACGGGCATGCAAGGATAACAAACTTGTAAAAGGATAAAAATTATAGTATAATAAGAATGTAAGACAAAAGCAAAGGAGTAAATAACTATGGAAAAAGACATTTTTCAATACGAAGTAAATGATGAGGGTACTATGACTATCTTTGTTCAAGAAGGTAATACTACAACGATTATAGCAGAGTTATCAGACTGTTTGGATATGACAGAAGTACAAAAGGAAGCACTCATGACAGAAGTTCTGGCTGATTTAGGTTATATAAAGGATACAAGATATTGTGAAGTCTTGCAAGATACTATGTATTGTAATGGTATATGTGGGGAATGTAATGTAGAGCCTAGCACAGACTAAAAGGACTTGCAAAATAAAACAAATCATGATATAATAAGAGTGTAAGACAAAGTAAAGGGTAGCAAAACAAATGTTAGCAAAAGAAACAGTATGTGAAATAGTAGAACTTAATGAGTTTAAGCATAGAATGTTTAATCTTCATAGGTCAGCACCTTATCACACTTATAGAGAATTATACAACGCAAAAAATGACATAGGTGAAAAGTTAAGCCTAATAAAGAACTTTTTAAGACTAAAGGATAAGCATTGGTCTTTAGAAATGGCATATGCAGGAGTAGAATTTTCAAAGGGTGAGCAGTACAAACAGTTAAGAGCGTGTGGAACTGAATACACTTCTTATTACAGAATCTTAACAGACTTACTAATTACTCGAAATAATATAAAAGAGTACATAGAAAAGAAATATACACGCAGTATGATAAACAAAGAAAAAGCACAAAATATAATGAATGACTTACAACAATACTATGATGCTAATATATGGGTTGACACACAGTCAGAATTGTACCCTATTAGAGAAGTATTATCTTTATTACATGATATAATGGAAAGTACAGAGGAGTAAGGACTTGCAAATTAAAACAAATCATGGTATAATAAGAGTGTAAGACAAAGTAAAGGAGTAAATAATTATGGCATACAAATTATACGGTAGAGAAGTATTTAGAGCAACTACAAAAGACGGACAAGATTTTACATTTACATGTTACGGACAAAGTACAAGTTATGGTTTCAGACATATCTGCACATTGGGGTGTAACAATACAACAGTAGCAAAGTATATTAAAGATGATATTATTGCAAAGGCTACATACTACAATAGAACATGGGAGAGCTTTAAATACGAAACAGTATTAAGAAAAGGTATAAATAACCTTGATGTTACTGATGAAGTTAAAGAACAGTTAAAAGCTATTCTTATAGATAAGACGGCACGAGAGGAACACGAGGAATGTGAAAGACAAGTTAAGGCGTTTGAAAACTTGTGGAATGGATTAAGTGAAAAGAATAAAGAGCATATCCGTAACGGAGTTGGCGAGAATGGAATACAGTCAGAGGAACAGGCTAACATGGTTATGGGTGTGATGCAAATGATGACTTTACTACAAGATTAGTTTTACCTGTTTTGAATTTAAAAGCCTTGCTTTCCAACATAGCAAGGCTTTTAGTTTTGGGAATAAGATTGCGAGCACCACAAACTCCACCCTGTCGCGACTTGTCCC
>JAZRJN010000034.1:0-4741 GCA_045645785.1 Candidatus Aphodosoma sp.
TTTCTTATAGCCGTTTGTTCAATACTATTGATAAATCTACCGAATCTGACTATTTTGGTCGCATTTATGCAATCAATCGTGCTGGTTCACTTGGTAATGCAGCTAATGGTTTACACGTATATTCTCCTGAATATGTATTGGAAAATACAACTCCTTATTATAGCGGACAACTTGGTAATCCACAACGTGCAGATGTTGACCAATATGGTACACTCTATCTTGCCGACTGGTCTGATGCTCATTCAGGAGTATATCTTGTAAATCCAGCTAATGTAAGTGGTGGTATGGCTCCATTCTTCCAAGGTACAGCAGCTTCTAATGGTCTTATCACAAACAATGGAGTAGAGGTAGCATCGGGTACTCCTGGTCTTGATATTTTCGGTAAAGGTATTGATGCTCAACTCTATGTATATTGCGAAGACCAAGGTACTACACTTCCTGCTAATAGTGTTTATATGTATGCTATTGGTAATGAAGATGGTACTCTTAAATCAACTTGGGGCGAAGCACCTTCTAAAGTTTATTCATTGAAACAATCTAATGGTGATGGTAATATCAAATGTACTTCACATGGCTTCTTCGTATCACAAAATCGTTCATCTGGTTCAAATAATGCAGGCGTTCCAGCTTTGGCTTTCTTTGATTATGAAGGAAATATGCTCTTTAATTCAGGTAAAGAACCATACGCAAGCATTATTGATGGTAGCTCACGTTCAGCTTATGCAGTAACTGAAGATGAAAGTCGTTTGATTATGCAAAATGGCTCAAATCAATTCCTTGTATTTGATATTGTATGGGAAGGTAACACTCCTGTATTGAATTTTGTATATAAATATGACCACAAACTTTCTACTAATGTATGTCAAATGAACTTTGACTATGCAGGTAACCTTGTTGCTACAGGAGAATGTGGATTCCATATATTCACTATCCCTACAGATAACAACACAACAACAACTCCAGCTAAACGTTCATTAGTATTATCGAAAGGCGAAATTATCCCAGTTGAGATAGCTGCACCTGCACCTCCAGTATTTAATCCTGAAGGCCATGAATATCGAGAAAAAGTAGAAGTATCTTTATCTTGTGAAACACCTAATGCTGTTATCTATTACACTATTACTGAAGGCGAAACTACTTCTGCTGAACATCGTTATACTAAACCAATTACACTTACTACAACTGCTTCTATCAATGCAGTAACACGTTTGTTTGATTATAATGGTGGTATTGTGAAAGATGCTGAAGGTAATAAACTCCAAACTGCAGATACAGCACATTACTTGCTTCGTAAAGTAGTTGAAGCTCCAGTTATTACACCTGCAGCTAACGAATATTCTGATTCAATTGAAGTTTCAATGATATGTGCTACTGCTAATGCAGCGATTTACTATACAATCAATGGTGGTGCCGAAACATTGTATGTAGCTCCATTTACACTCAAATATCAAACTGCAACAGTGGATGCTTATGCAGTGCTTGTTGATGCAGAAGGCAATCGTCTCCAAGACTCTTATGGCGAAGAATATCGTAGCGAAAACAATACAATTGTTACTTATACACACAATCTTGTAGTGCCAGCTCCTAAATTCTCTCCAAATGCAGGTGAATATGAAAATGAAGTAGTGGTAACACTCAGCTGCGAACGTCAAAATGCAATTATTCTTTATGGAATAATACCAGGTGATGTTATTCTTAATTATGCTGCATCAGATGAAGAGGTTGATTTGAGCGATGCTCTTTACACAGAACCAATTACACTCATTGAAACTTCTACTGTTATTGCAGTTGCAGCTGCTACCGACGCTGCAGGCAATGTAGTGAAAGTGAATGATGTTCCATTTACAAGTGAGCAAGTTTATGCACAATACATCATTACAAAAACTGATGTAGGTGTTAATAATGTAGAACTTGCTGCAGTGGTATATTCTATTAACGGAGCAATTCATGTACAAGCTGAAGCTGGTACAATGATTGAACTCTTCACAGTTCAAGGTCAATGCATCTATGCTGCAGAAGCAATAGTTAACCTTACAACAATCGAAGTACCAACTAATATTGTACTTGTACGCATAGCTGGTCAAACTGTTAAAGTTGCGATTAAGTGAAAGTAGAGTAGAGTTTACTCTAACTCAACCGAACGATAGCAACTTCAACAGGGTTAAAGTTGCTATTAAATAAGATTTGCTATTTATATAGTAATGTTTAAATAAAAGACGCACCTCACACAAATCGTGTGGGGTGCGTTTTATTTTTAGAAAGTCAAAAGTTAGAAGAAGAATCTATTAGCACATTCGATTGAGATAATCTTCGAAACTATATTGACGAAGAATCTCTATCGAACCATCTAAATGTCTTAGAGCAATAGAAGGATGACTAATACCATTAAACATATTAGTTTTAACATTAGTATAGTGGTTCATATCTTCAAACACAATACGCTCACCAACTTGCAGTTCATGGTCAAATTGCCAACTACCAACAAAGTCACCACTCAAACAACTATTACCGCCCATTCTATATGTGTATTGAGACTTTTGACTATCGACATTCGACTTTTGACTATTGACGATATATGGTTGATATGGCATTTCGAGACAGTCGGGCATGTGGCATGCAAATGATACATCCACAATAGCAGTCTTAATGCCATGATTTTCAACTATATCTTGTATTTCTGACACCAATACCCCTGTGCGCCAAACATGTGCCGAACCAGGTTCTAATATCACATGTAGGTGAGGATGACGCATTTTGAATCCTTTTATCAACTCAATAAGATGCTCTGTATCATATCCTGCGCGAGTCATTAGGTGTCCACCACCCATGTTTATCCATTTCACTTGACCGAGCCAAGGAGCAAAACGTTCTTCCACCACTTTAAGTGTATTTTCAAGATCGTAAGATGTTGACTCACATAGAGTGTGAAAATGCAAACCCTCAATACCTTCTGGTAATTGTTCAGGCAATTGGTTGCGAATAATGCCAAAGCGCGAACCCGGTGCACATGGATTGTATAGGTCAGTTTCTACATCCGAATATTCAGGATTTATGCGCACACCACAAGATATACCATATTTCTCTGCCACTGCTTTGTGGCGGTAGTATTGTGTAAGCGAATTGAAAGTAATATGAGAAGAACACTGCGCAATAGTCTCAATCTCAGAGTCTTTGTATACAGGCGCAAAAGTGTGAGCCTTAGAGCCTAATTTCTCGTATGCTAATCTTGCCTCAGATAAAGAACTTGCAGTAGAGTGGGGTATATACTGACGTGTAATATCAAACAATTTCCAAATAGCAAAAGCCTTGAAAGCCATAATGATTTCAGCACCAGAGCGTTCGCTGACCGACTTGATTAGTTGTAGGTTTTTGTGTAATAATTCTTCTTCCACCACATAGCAAGGAGAGGGAATTTCTGCAGTATTATAATCAAACTTATTAAATGAATTCATATATTAGATATTTAGAATATTAGTAATGAGCAGCGAGATTTAATTTAATAGTAGTGTTATTGTGTTGTACAATATAAATGCCTTGTGGGAGTGTAAGGGTTTCGGTTTGTTGTACTTGGTCTATTGTTAAAATAGATTGTCCCATCGTATTATAAATAGTGAGTGATTTTGATGGGAAGAGGTTAGTTAACACAACTATATTGTCTTTGATATAATAAATTATATCATTATCACTTTGATATATAGCCATATCATCAACAGTGTTTTTTAGTAGTTCTACTGACAATTCCTCAGAAGCACTATTGTTTGCAGGTGTAATAGTGTAGTAATATATTTTTGACGCATCTAATCCTGTAACGATATATGATGTTACGTTGCCTACATTTTTAGGATAACCAGAGATAGATTTTTTTTCAATTATCTCTTTTGAGCCACCAGTTACAGCAAGTTTATTGATTACAATGCGCTCACCACTTTTTCCTTGAGATATAATAATTTTGCCTAAATTGTTAGGTGTAATAGTGTATGTATATGTTTTAAAATCAGATGTTAAAGTTTCTAATGCAATAGTGTTGCTACCGCTTGTGATTTTAAGTACAGAGGCATCCTTATTGTAGGCTTTGGCAGAGATAGTAATACTACCACCTTTAGAGAAATCACCTAAAATAGTAAGCGTTCCATCACCACTACCAGAGCCTAATTTAATTCCTCCACCTTCATAAAAAATCTTACCCAAAGGGTTTAGTACATCACTATTCGAACTAACAATATCAGATGTTAAAGAAGTAAGGTTTATAATCTCTTCTTCTGTCGATTCAGTCACATTTTTTGTATATACATTCAATGAGTAAGAATTTACTCCTGCATCACTCCAATTGGCGGTGAATGAATTGTTTGTAATATTGCTTGCTTCAAATACAGAGAAAGTAGTAGTGCCTTCAAGGGTAATGTTGCGAGTACTGAAATTTTCAGATGTAATAACTAAAGTTGCAGTATGACGACCAATCGTAGTTGGTGAATAAGTTATTTCAACATCTTCTCCTTTTTGTGCATTCAAGGCTGTAATATTTGTTTTATTTATAGAGAAAATATTATTAGTCTCTTTAATTGATAATGAAATATCTGATGTAGTGTTAGTTGCTTTTATAAGTATATAACCTATTTCAGGTTGTCTTACATCTTCACAATAGAAAGTAATGCTACTATTAGATGGTGACACAAGAGTAGTAGTGCTACTGCCAGTAAGATTTACAACAATCGATTTTGTAAGTTCACTGCTTGATATAGTC
>JAZRJN010000035.1:0-27755 GCA_045645785.1 Candidatus Aphodosoma sp.
AATGCAGTTAGAAGCATTAAGTCGTCATAAGCGCACGTTAGAGCAATTCTTGTCGAAAGAGTTAAATAATAGTGGTATTACGGTGAATTTTATGGTAGAAGAACAAACAGACCAGCCAATATTCTTGACTAAAGATGAAAATTTCAAAAGAATGCAAGAGATAAACGCAGACTTTAAGCACCTTAAAAATGAATTAGGCTTAGAGTTGATATAGGGAGTAGGGAGTAAGGAGTAGGGAATAATATCATAAAAAATCTTCATTTTGCACATGCAGGATGAAGATTTTTTTATATCTTTGCACTTCGTAAGCCTACGCTGGGAATATGTCATATTTCTTAAAGGGTGGGTTTGCTATTAAGTAGCAAAATGGGCTGCACCTCGGCATAATTGAAAATAAATTTTCATTATGCTTTACTTCGTGAAATTGCTATTGCTCGGTAATTGAAGTAAACTTCATTACTCTCGCTTAATCGCAATTTTCTGTTTGCTCCATTTTTGCAGACATATTTAATAGACGTTTATACAGCGTTTTGTTCTAATGATCTGAAACTTCGCAACTTTCATAACATTCATAGAACTTAACAACGATAGTTGTCCTATGGGATGTAAGTACCCTGATTGTGCCTTCTTCGGTTTAGTACACTTTTGGCGCATATAATGTAGTAATCATTATAACTTATATCGGCGTGGGCTTCGTGTTGTCTGTTCTTGAATGTTGGGCAATGCGAAGGCCTCAGATCGTGGAACGACAACTGTCGAGTTCCACGTTTTTTTATGTCAAAATGTAAAACAAAACCCTATCCCTACCCAACAGCAAGCTTCAAACAACCTGTGCCGAAGAAAACCGCCATCCACTTTATTTGTATATTTTGAATAAGTCGTTGATTATAATTAATTTAAAATATTAACTTAAAAATTCTAATTGTTATGAAGAAATTTTACTCTTTTTTAATATTGATGCTATTCCCTATTGTTGTATTTGCGGTTGATATTGTATTTGATGCAGAGATTGAATATAATGGTCTTTATTATGCCCTCAATACAGAAAAAAAAATAGCTCAAGTGATGTGCTATTCAGAAAATAATGTAGTAGGAGACATAACCATTCCTTCTACTATAATACACAAAAATGAAACTTATGATGTGACAATGATTGGACAATTTTCTTATTGTACATCTATTACTTCAATCACAATACCAAATAGTGTAACTTATATAAGTGATGGAGCATTTTCTGGATGTTCTTCTCTTACTTCCATAGAAATACCTAATAGTGTAACTTATATTGGAGAATATGCTTTTGATGGTACTGCTTGGTTTGAAAGTCAACCAAATGGATGTGTGTATATAAATAGTTTGTTATATATATACAAAGGAGACATGCCTGATGCTGCGCTCAAACCAGAAGAAGTTTGTATAAATGTACGAGAGGGCACCACACAAATTTGTAATGGAGCTTTTAGTGGTTGCACATCACTGACATCAATCTCAATGCCTAATAGTATAACATCTATTGGTAATAATGCATTTAATAATTGTATGTCTTTAACATCAATTAATCTTCCTAGTGAAGTAATATCTATTGGTTCTGGCTCATTTTATAATTGTTCTTCTCTTATTTCTGTTGTAATACCAAATACAGTTACCTCTATTGGAGAACAAGCTTTTAGTAATTGTATATCCCTTAAAACAATTACTCTTCCAAATAAATTGACAAAAATTGCAGACAGAATATTTTCTGATTGTAGATCCCTTTCTTCGGTAACAATGTCGAATAATTTAACTTCAATTGGAAATCTAGCTTTTTATTGTTGTACATCACTTAAATCTATTATAATTCCGAATAGTGTAACAACAATAGGGGTTCAGACTTTTGAAAATTGTTCATCTTTGGAAACAATTGTAATTTCAAGTAGTGTAAATTCAATTGGATATGATGCATTTAAAGGTACCGTATGGTTAGAAAATCAAACAGATGGATGCTTATATATAAATGATATGTTATATACATATAAGGGAATGATGCCAGCTAATACTCATATCGATATAAGAGAAGGAACTAAAAATATTTGCGAACTTGCTTTTATAGATTGTTATAATCTTCTTTCAATAACAATTCCTAATAGCGTAATTAACATAGGAGGAGGAGTATTTTATGGTTGTTCTAATTTAAAAACAGTTCAATTATCAGAAAATATAACTTCATTACCTTGCTGTGTAATAGAAAATCCATGGGGGCCCCCTATAAATTATGGATTTTTTCAGGGATGCAAGTCACTTGAATCAATTACTCTCCATAACAATATAGTTGAAATTGGTAATCTCGCTTTTGAAAGTTGTTCTTCTCTTATTTCGGTCAAAATACCTAATAGTGTTACAGAAATAGGTGGTGGAGTATTTCATGGATGCAAAGCACTAAAGACAGTAGTTTTATCAGAAAATATAAAATCATTGAATGATGCAGGATTAGGTTCTTATGATAATTCGCTTAAAGGTTTTTTTGAAGATTGCATATCTCTTACCTCAATAGAAATACCTAAGAGTATAACATGTATATCTGACGAAGCTTTTTATGGTTGTCGTTCTTTAGTTTCAATAGAAATACCTGATAATGTTATTGAGCTTGGCTCTAAGGCTTTTGGGAATTGTTATTCTCTTAGATATGCTAAATTAGGTAATGGATTTAGAAAAAATGAAAAATATGAAAAGGAAATTAGTGTATTGCATGATGATATTTTTTATTGTGAAGATGACTATATATGGGTTGGTGATGAATACGGAGAAAATGGAGAATATGTTTTAATGACAACTTCACTTGATACTTTAATTTGTGAATTTGCAAATGATGCAGAAATAGGTTTCGCCGAATATGATGAAAAAATAATTCACCCTTTTACTAAGACAACTAAACTTCGTTATTTTAAAGGTCCAGCTAAGTTATTGAATAATATTACAGAAAAATACCAAACTGATTTTTCAAATATATTGACAGAAATACATATTACAGATGGAGAACTAAATGAAAATGGATTCAATTTTATCAATCGTTCGAAAAAATCGCTTCATACTATCGACATCGCTGGTACTACAAACACTGCAATCAACGATTTGGCATTCTACGACTGCTATAAATTGGAGAATTTGATGTTGCCTAAAAATGTTGAGAATATAGGATTCAAGGCTTTTGCAGATTGTTTGAATTTAAAAGCTATAAAATTTCCATCAACATTAAAAGAGATACAAGATTTATCTTTTGAAAATTGTACAAAAATAGATACAATACAAGTAGATGCTATTGTTCCTCCAACAATAACATCGAGATCTTTTGATAAAGTAAGTCGTGATATTGAATTTATTGTGCCAGAAGAGGCTCGTGAGGCATATGCTGAACATGAATATTGGAAAGAATTCATACAAGGAGCTCTTGTTAATGTGGAAAATGTGTTTGAAAATATCAATATTTATACTCAAAATGGTATTTTATATTTCGAGGGCTTGAATGCAGATTATCAAGTGTTTGATGAAAATGGTCGTTTGGTTTACACAGGTCGTGATGCTGTGGTGTCGTTGCCACGTGGGGTGTATGTGGTTGTTGTGGGAGATGAGGTGGAGAAGGTGGTTCTTTGATAGATCACAGAAGGTAGTAACAAAAGAGACGCAACATGTTGCGTCTCTTTTGTTATTGATTCAACCTATCAAATAGGGGTTAAATAGCAACGGCTACTCGATTTGATTCGGGTAGCCGTTGTTGTGAATTGAACTTATCGGTTGATAGGAGGCAGCGCACTGCGTCCCTACTGTTATTCGGCAAAAGGTTTGATTTCGCAGAGCTCTTGGTATTCGTTCCAGTCGGGGTCAATCTCGACATAGAGAGTGATTGGGAGTTGCGGGAAAGAGGCAAGGGCTTCGTTGAGGCGTTCGCCAAACACGCGTGATGTGCGTGCATAGAAGACCAAAGTGCGCTCGTTGTTGCCTGTATAGATGCCTGTGAGGATTGCGAGTTTGTCTTTTTCAACTGCTTTGCGTAGTGCGTCAACGACTTGTTCCATCAATTCGCCTTCGGCATCAGATGGCATTCCGTTATGAACAGATTCGTATTTCCAATAAATTTCTACACGTTCTTTGAATTTGCCTGAGAGGCGAAATTCATCTATATCGTCGCGACCCGAAACGAAAATGGGCATTTCGTTGTCGGCTTCAGCCATTGTGCTAAACCAATTGTCAGTGAGAACCATAATAAAGTTGAATTTTGAGAGTTGAAAGTTGATTGTAAAATATAATTTTCAAATTTCACATTTCAACTTTCAAATTTTATTTATATTTCCCAAGCGAGGGCACTTGCGCCGAGGATAGCGGCATCGCTTTCGTTGAGAGTTGAGAATAGGACCTTGATTTTACCTCGCCAAATTGGTACGAGGTTGAGGTTCATGCTCTCTACGATAGGTTTGTAGATAAGGTCGCCAGCTTTGGTAAGTCCACCGAAGAGGATGATAGCTTCAGGAGCAGAGAATGCTACGAAATCGGCAAATTTTTCGCCAAGCATACGACCAGTGAAAGCGAAGATGTCTTTTGCTACTTCGTCGCCTTCAATTGCTGCATCGAACACATCTTTTGAAGTGATATTTTCGGCAGGAATGTTGCGAAGGAGAGTTTTGCGGTCGGTAAGTTCGATAATTTCACGAGCAGTGCGAGCAACACCCATAGCAGAGGCGTATGTTTCGAGACAACCTGTTTTGCCACAACCGCAGATACGACCATTGTTGCGTACAGCGCAAGTGTGACCAAGTTCGCCTGCAAAACCATCGTGACCATAAACTACATCGCCATTGATTACGATACCAGAACCAACACCTGTGCCGAGAGTAATCATAATGAAGTTTTTCATGCCACGAGCAGCTCCGTATGTCATTTCGCCTACAGCTGCAGCATTGGCATCGTTGGTCAAGGCAACAGGAATACCTACACGTTCGCTAAGCATGTCGGCAAAGTGAACTACTTGATTTTTAGCCCAAGTAAGGTTGGCTGCACTTTCGATGCAACCAGTATAGTAGTTGCCATTAGGTGCACCTACACCGATACCTCGAATGTCGTTGATATCGTATTCTTTATCAATGAGTTTTTTGATGCCTTCAGCAAGGTCGTTAATAAATTCTTCAGGATTGTTTTGTGTGTTACTGCGAATGGCTGTTTGTTTCAATACATTGCCACGAGCGTCAACAATACCAAATTTGGCGGTTTGACCTCCAAGATCGATACCAATTACGTAAGGTTTGTCCATAATATTAGTGATTAATGATTAGTTATTAGTTATTTTTACCCCCTCGGTCTTCGACCACTCCCCCTAAGGCAGGGGGAGAATATCGGGTAGTCATAGTTTTATGGTATTCTCAATTTTTTTGCTATACGGCTTAAAGACTTTCAATTTTCAATTTTCAACTCTTTTGCTTCCAACGAGTGCGTAGATTAGCATGTATATTATGCCTGCAAATACAACGAAGTAGCTGTTAATGAAACCGAAATTATCGGCTACCAAGCCCTGTAAGAGTGGGAGTATGCCACCACCGCATACCATCATCATGAAAATGCCTGATGCAGCAGCTGTGTGTTTGCCGAGACCTTCAACTGCAAGATTGAAGATTGCACCCCACATAACCGATGTGCAAAGTCCGCAAAGTATTAAGAGTAGTATGTTTACTGGAACTTCTGCTATGCCAAAAGATATATCTGATTTGAATACAGGCATATTTACCATAGTTTGAGGTAATAATATAGCGCAAATAACTAAGATTGCAGCGATAGATGTGGTGGCAGTAAGCATAGATTTGCTTGAAACTTGTCCGCCAATGGCAGCACCAACGAAACGACCAATAAGCATCAAGAACCAATAGGTGCCAACAATAGTGCCTGCAACGGCAGTGTCCATATTTAGGTCAGTAGTCATATAGAGATTGGCTATATTAGGGATGCCGACTTCGACACCAACATATATGAATATAGCAATGATACCGAGATTGAAGTGGCGGAACGAGAAAGGTGAGCCTATTTTTTTCTCTTCGTTTACCTCTTTTTTGTTGGCAAGATGAGGTTCAGGCATATTCATAAAGAAAAGTACTAAGAATGCAAGAGCAAAAATAGCCATAGCAATCCAGAGTACAGGGTTGGCATCTTGGATAGTGCGATTAGCAGCATTGCCCATAAGCATACCCACGAGAACTGGAGCCAAAGTTGCACCTGTAGAGCCAAATACACCGCCTATTTGTATGAGTTGATTACCTTTTTTGCCACCACCGGCAAGAGTATTGAGCATAGGGTTGCAAACGGTGTTGAGGATACACATTGAAAAACCAGAAATAAGTGCTCCACAAAGATATACTGCGTAGGTAGCAGAGCCCATAAAACCAGAAAGATAGGTGATAGCAACGCCTAAAAATCCTACTCCAACGGCGATGAGAGATGTAATTTTATAGCCTTTGCGTTGTAATATCAAACCAGCAGGAATACCCATGCAAGCGTATGCAATGAAATTGGCAAAATTGCCTAATTGCGACATGAAATTTGAGGCGTTGAATTGTGATTTGACAATAACGCCAAATGGATTTTGAAGTCCTGTGACGAAAGCAATCATGAAAAAGAGTGCAATCATCATTATGATTGGGAGTGTGTTTTTGTTTTTCATTATTTTAGTAGCGAGTAGTTAGTAGCGAGTAGCGAGATTTGCCATTCGGATTTGTTAGATTTATAGTAGCGAGTAACGAAATATTATAGATTATTTTTCAAGAAGGTATTGAAACGAGTGTAGAGGTGATAACGTGTTTTAGCGCCGAGGATGCTATGATTTTTGTTAGGGTATATTTGCATTTCGAATTGGATACCTGCTTCGACTAAAGCATCGCAATAGAGCATAGCATGTTGGAAGTGTACGTTGTCATCGGCAGTACCATGGCAGAGTAGAAGTTTACCTTTGAGAAGGTGTGCTTTTTCGATAAGGTCAGATTGTTCGTAGCCACGGTCGTTTTCTTGAGGAGTTGACATAAAACGCTCAGTATAAGCAGTGTTGTATAATCTCCAATCGGTTACAGGAGCGATAGAGATACCTGCTTTGAATGTCTCGTTACCGTAAGTGAGGCAGTTGAGAGCCATAAATCCACCATACGACCAACCCCAAATAGCCATACGGTCTTCATCGATATAAGGCAATTTACCAAAATATTGAGCTGCAGCCACTTGGTCTTCAGTTTCGTATTTACCGAGATTCCAATAAGTGCAAGTGCGGAATTCGTGACCACGTGCGCCAGTACCACGACTATCCACGCAAGCTACGATATAGCCTTCTTGTACAAGATAATATTCCCAGTCAGGTTTGAAACGGTCGAGAGCCTCTTGGCTGTTAGGACCAGAATATTGAACCATAACGAGAGGGTATTCTTTGTTGGCATCGAAATCGGCAGGTTTTATAATCCAACCGTAAAGATTAGTACCATTTACAGCATCAAAATTGATAAATTCTTTTACTGGAAGATTGTAGGCATCGAATTTAGCTTGTAACTCTTTGTTGTCGATGATAGTGCGAAGGACTTTTCCTTTAGTGTCGCAAAGAGTGAAAGTGTTGGCAGTTGTAGTGTTATGGAACTGAGCAACAATGTATTTCATACCTTTAGAGAAAGAAGCAGAGTGAGTACCAGGACGAGGATCGAGGTTTGTGATATTACCTTTTTTATCGGCTTTGTATATATGACGTTGTGATGGATGTTCTTTTGCTGCTTGGAAGTAGGCTGTTTGGGATTTTTCATCGTAGCCATAGTAAGCAGTAACATCCCATTCGCCTTTTGTGATTTGGCGGATAAGAGAACCATTTGCGCCATAAAGGTAGATATGACGCCATCCATCTCGTTCGCTCATAGCAACAAAAGAGTTGTCGCTATTGAATTTGAGGTGAGTATAGTTGGTGTAGTCGATATAGACTTTATCATTTTCAGAAAGAAGAGTTGTTGATACACCAGAACGAGGATTTACACTTAATAATTCAAGAGTAGTTTGATTGCGATTGAGGCGTACAACAGCAAGAGATTCGTTGTTGTTAGTCCATTGAATAATAGGGAAGTAAATATTATTACCAGTACCACAATTCATTTGTTTTGTAGTGCGATTTTCGATGTCATATACATGTACCGACACAGTAGAATTAGTTTCTCCTGCTTTTGGATATTTGTAAGTATAAGCATCGTCGTAAGGGTGGTCGTAGATGTCGAAAGAGAATTGTTTGATTTCTGATTCGTCGAAACGTATCCAAGCAAGGAGTTTGCTATCTGGGCTCCATTCAAAGTAGCGAGTGCGACCAAATTCTTCTTCGTATACCCAATCGGCTGTACCATTGATGATTTTATTGAATTCGCCATCTTTGGTAATTTGCAATTCAGTGTTGAAATCGAGTTTTTTGATGAAGAGATTATTGTCACGAGCAAAAGCAATCATACGACCATTAGGTGAGAATTGAGCCAAGTTTTGAAGACCAGGATTTTGGCTTAGAGGCTCTAATTCGTTGCGAGCAATATTATATACGTAGTAAGTGGTTGAAAATGAGTGTCGATAGATAGGCGTCTTATCTGTCAAGATAAGAATACGTTTTTCTTGAGGGTCAAATTCGTAATCAGAGATTTTCTTAAGAGTACAGTTTTGGGCAGTCGCAACATCGAAGATAGTTTCGATAGCCTTGCCCGAAAGGTAGTCATATTTGATAATTTGTGTACCATCTTCAGAGAGCATAGTGTAGCTTGTGCCATCGTTCATAGAGTAGAGGGCAGCCATAGTTTGAGGACGGAAAGCACCAGAAGTGAAATCACGAAGATATTGTTCAGATGACTGTGAAAATGCACAATGCACAATGCACAATGCACAATTGATAATTAGAAAGAGTTTTTTCATATTATTTTTTTGTTAAAGATAAGGATAAATGTGTGATATAAAAAGGTAAAGCTACGGATAGATATGTGATGTCAAAAGTGGAAGAAAAAAGTTCGGACCAAAGATTTTGTTTCCACATTTTTTCTATAAAGGATATAATAACTAAACTTGTTAAAATAAATCCCGTAATTATTAGTCGATATTCAAATCTTTTACGCATCACAATGGTAGTACTTATTGCGATAAAAGCAAAAACAAGCATGACGAGCCAACTACCTTGTCTAGTTTGAAGAATAAATGGATTGTATTCGAAAAATAGAAGAGTGCTTCCTTCCCAAAGTATGAATGGTAAAAAAGTTATGCTAAATGTAATAAGTATAGATAATATAAATAGACATTGTTTCTTTATTCTAATTTGTAGAAATTCATAACCATAGATAACACAGATAGGAATGATAGCTATTAGTCGTGTAGATAATATTAATCCTGTTAATATGCCTATGAAAATAATGTTATTAGTTAAATTAATTTTTTTGTAAATAAGCCATTCGACAATTATAGCGGAGAGCATGATATTTGTTATTAGATCACTTCGGACAGCTATTTCATAAAAAAAAGCTGGTGATATACATAGTAATATGCTTGTTATTAATGCAGATTCAGTTGAATGTATCTTATAAATTGTCCAAATAAATAGTGTAGTAACAACGATAATAGATAAACCAACATTTCCTATTGCATAAAAAGGTAGGTGTAGAATTTGCCAAATAGGGAATGGAGAGCCATATCCACCAAGGTGAGTTTGTTGACCATATGGATATTTCCCATTCAGCATTCCTGATAGAAAATTATGAATGGCAGACCATCTATCAACATTTAATGACATGGGGTCAATAATATATTGTAGACTTATAGCAAAGATTATTAGAATAATTGAAATTCCGATAAGCCATTTAAAAGAATGTTTATTTTTAGAATATGTAAATTTATTGATTAGCCAAATGATAAAAAAGACTACTAGTATGTATGTTATAGTTATGGAAATATGGTATGGTGTAATACGTGAAACATATTTTTCAATAAATAAAGAGTTTATTATAATGTATATAATTAGTACAATTAGGTTAATAATTTTATTCATTATGAACATTATTTTATAATAAGTATTTTTGTTATGTGTTTTTGTTTACCATCGGCAGAGATGCAGTGAGCGAAATAGATACCTGTTGCGACACGGGTTCCTGAAGTATTGCATCCATCCCAAGTAGCGACACCGCCATTAGAGCGAGTTTCAAAGACAATATTACCGTTAACATCAGTTATACGAATTTGGGTGTCAGCGACGAGTCCTGTTATTGTGATAAGTCCGTTATATTCTGGGCGGACAGGGTTTGGATAAGCACGGACATTTTCGAAAATATTTCCACCTTCGATAGCATCAGATTGGTATGAAATAAGTCCGTTTCCTGTTCCGATAAAAACTTCTCCTGTTTTTTCGTTAATGGCAATAGATTGAATAGCATCAGATAGGAGTGGACTATTTTCGGATGTGAAATGGTGAATGGTTTCAAGTCCATCTTCGGATACAAGATAAATACCAGATGAAGCAGTTCCTATCCATTTGCGGTTAGCTCCATCAACAGCAATAGCTTTTATTTCTTCGGTATCAAGTAGGTAGTCGGCAAGACCAGTGCCATCGTTGCGAGGTATTTTTATACGATAGACACGGAAATTATCGTCGAACATTTTAGCTGGATCGTTTATAAGAAAGAGCCCTTGGGTTGTACCAATCCATATTACGCCATTCTTGTCTTGTGCGATAGAACGTAGTAGAGGAGATGTTGTGAAAACTAATTCTTTATTGTCTTGATCGTAAACTTTGGTGAAAGATGCAGTTTTATCATCGTTTATATTATCAAGAGTGCCATTTGTGTCAAAAGTGAACAATAGAGAATTATAACTACCAGTGTGTCGTGGTATTAATACAATCTTTTGATTAGAATTTTTGTTGTTTATTAAAATATCTTGAGTAGTGGCAGCTTCGAATGTATATTGTAGATTATGATATTGTCCATTAGGATCTATATATTTTACAATAGATCCAGCATTGTTAAGTATCCAAAGGTTACCTTGGTCATCATAGGTCATACCATCTGTACGGATGTAATTGAAACGGTCTCCTTCTGGGAAAATAGAGTTAAGACCACTATTGTCACAATGATGAAATTTATAGAGTTCATCGTTACGAAATTCGTAAAGGCCGAGACCATAACTTGCTACCCAAAAGTTGGTTTTGTCGTTGGGGTTAATAGCGATATCAACGAGGTCGTAACTTTTTTTGGGTGGACTAGAAGGAAAATATTCGTTGTTATAATTATGCCAAGTTCCGTTTTCGAAGAAAGAGAGTGTTGCAAGAGTGTAGTAGTTAGCTGAAGCTCGACCTCCTGGAACACTAAAAATTCTTCCATCGGAATATTTAAGTTTCCAATGTGTATTGGATAGAGGTCGGTTAGGTGTAAAATAGTTTATATCTTCTGTTTGTGTGTTTTTTGCATAAACTTTTAATTTATTGATAAACCAGATAATATCATGATTGTTGTCTTTTAGTGCATCGAAAGCATCTTCATAAATAGGTGTTTCTGTACCATTTACAATCATAGATAGATGATTATTTGTTGTTGCTAAAAATAAAATGTTATTGTTTTCTGACACATTTTTGATAGAAGATTTATATTGTTTCCACGTGTTATTGGAATATTGATAGAGTATGTTATTTTTTTTCAATAAGTATATAGTATCATTGAAAATTACCATTTTGATATTTGTGTTTTTAGAATCAGGATCGGGTATAAGAGTCCAATTTTTGTAGTTCAGGAGATTATCTTTTGTATTGCCAACAGAAATGTTATTGTTAGTTAGAGCATATATTTTTTTATCGGCTATATCTATATTTATAACACGTTCAATATCACCAGTTGTACCGATGTAGTATGTTTCTGTGAATTCTTTTTTGTTTAGGTTGAGTTTCGCAATTCCAAAGTCGCAAGCGAGGTATGCATATTCATTATCAAAACATATATCATTGATAATTTTACTACCGCTCATGCTTTTTCGGTATAGGTCAGTTATGTTTATAATATTACCATCATCTGTCATTAAGTCAATATTTGAGTTTTTATAAGCGATGAAAAGAATATTGTTAAAGTCAGAGTATTTGATTAGATTGATATTGTTATCATTAAGACCGTAAGTTTTAGAATATGTTTCTATGATTAGATCTTCTTTGTCAATAGAAAACAAAGCACCCGCACTTAATCCGAAAATTTTTTGATTGGATTGTGTTATATTGTTAATGTTAGAATAAGAGATATGAGTAGTCCAAGACCCCATAGCAGCTTGAGATAGTGCATAATGCACGATGCACAATGCGCAAGTGATGATAAGGAATAATTTTTTCATATATTTTTTTTTGATTTATCTGTTGGTTTGCAAAGTTACAAAATTTATTTTACAATGTATTATTTTTGGTTGATGAATTGTTTGAATTTTTGCATAGCGATGGCGCGGTGAGATATTTTATTTTTTATGTCGGCAGGTAGTTCTGCGAATGTTTTGTCGTAGCCATCTGGGATGAATATAGGGTCGTAGCCGAAGCCACCTTCACCGCGAGGATATTTGGTGATAGTACCACGGATGACACCTTCGAAAAAGTGAGTTTGTCCATCTAATATAACGGCAATAACGGTAGTAAATTGTGCTTTGCGGTTTGTTTCACCATCAAGAGCCTTGAGTAGTTTTTTTGTATTTCTTTGAGAGTTAGATGGTTCTCCTGCATATCGAGCAGATAATACACCTGGTGCGCCGTTAAGAGCATCGACAGATAGACCAGAGTCATCGGCAAAGCAGTTGCAGTTGAGACGATTATGTAGGTATTGAACTTTTTGTAGTGCATTTTCTTTGAAAGTATTACCGGTTTCGGGTATTTCGTCGAAGAAATTGATGTCGGATAGATTTTTTACTTCGAATAGGTTTTCGACGATTTGTTTTACTTCCTCGGCTTTGTGGGCGTTATGTGTAGCGAAGATTAGTTGGTTCATGGTTAGTTATATTTATGTTTATATAGCTTACTTTAATTGTAGGTTGGTATCGGTAAAGGCATCTTTTCCGATAGATTTAATGTTTTTGCGAGTAATAATTTGGGTTATTTGGTTACAGCCAGTGAAGGCATAGTCGGCAATATGTTGGACAGATTTTGGTATTTTGATTTTCCCTTGTTTTGCACGAGGACAGTAAATAAGAGTTTTCATGTCAGCAGAATACACAATACCATCGAGAGATTTTAGGTGTTGGTTTTCTTTTTTAATGCTAATATATTCGAGATTTTGACAACCTTCGAAAGCCTTGTGATTAAAAGAATCTATTTCTTTGCCGAGAGAAATTTTTTTTAGTTTAGTACAGCCATTGAAGGCATAATCGTTGATTTTTTCAACATGATTGATAATTATGTGATTTATTTTGGTGCAATTATTGAAGGCGTAGTTGTTGATTGTTTTTGTTTCGCTATGTACAACGCAAGTACCATAGTATCCTTGAGGACAATGGTACAAAATGTTCATATCGTTGGAGTATAGTATGCCATTGTAGGTGCTGAAATATTTATTAGATGAGTCGAGAAAACGAGTGAAATTATTGTTCTTATTGAACGCAGAGATGCTGATTTGATGTAGCTTAGGAGATAATTCGATAGAGTGGATAGCAGAGCAATTTTCGAAGGCTTGATCGTTAATAGATGTTACATTTCTTGGTATAATTATTTTTCCTTTGAGTTTTTTGCAATTGAAAAATGTGGCGGTATTGATGGTTTTGATATTTTCGGGTAATATAACACTATTGTTAGAATTTATGAATTGAAGTGAAGAACAGAAAGCGAATGCCATATCTCCTAATTGATTTATGTTGTTACCGATATTAGCTTTAGTCATATTATTGCATCCAGCGAAAGATGCGATACCGATAGAGCAATGTGCATTGTTTAGATTGATAGAGTCAATTGTTGTACAATTTTGGAAAGCATGGTTTCCTATGGTAGTTAGAGAAGTAGGGAGTTCTGTGATTTTGAGGTTTGAGCAATTTAGGAAAGCATGGTCGCCAATGATTTCGAGTGAGGATGGTAGATTTAATGTTTTCAGGTTGGTATTATTTGGCATAAAATTGGAAGCGATTGATATAGTTCCTTCTTTGAATGCTATTGAAGTAGGTTTGTTGTTTCCGATGTATTTAAGAGCAATATTGTTGATATATATTATGCTATCGGTTTGAGTGTTGAACCAAGCAGTGTTGTTGAATGCTGAATTTTCGATATTTAAATTGTGTTTAGCATGGATTGAAATGTCGTTTAAAGGCGTAGAATTGGCGAAAGCAAAATTTCCGATATAGTTTATACTAGCAGGAATTTCGATAGATTTGATATTCATGCCAAAGAATGTTTTGTCATCGATGTGTTGAACTGTATTTCCGATAGTTAGATTTGTAGTATTGTGGGTATATTCGAATATAGGTTTACCTGTAGTACAATTTTCGGCATTGAAAGATATGTTAGTGAGATTGTAACATTCGGCGAAAGCATTAGGTTTTATTCGTTGGACTTTAGGTGGAATAGAAATAGATGAGAGGTTAGTGCATCCAACGAATGCACGTTCGCCGATGATAGTAGTTGTGTTTGGTATATTAATATCGGTGAGGTTTTGGCAATTAGCGAAAGCATTATCATTGATAATTTTGACATTTTGTGGGATAGATATAGTTTTTAGATTTTTACAATTGGCAAAACAGTTAGATTCTATAGATTCGATATTTATTTTTAGGTTGATGTTTTCAATACTTGAGCAATTGCGGAAAGCTGAGGTGCCGATGTGAGTTATGTTGTATCCAAGATCAATGTCGTGGAGGGATGAGCAGTAGGCGAAAGCGTATGAACCAATGTCGGTGGTTGCATTATTGATAGAGAGAGAGGTAAGGTATGAGCAACCATAGAAAGCTCGTTTGCCTATTTGGGTAACAGATTGTGGTATGTCAATAGAGTAGAGTGATGTACAATATTCGAAAGCATAGTCAGAAATAGATGTAAGTTTTTCTCCAAATGATATATAGCTAAGATTTTGGCAATAAGAAAAAGCTTTGTAACCTATTTGGCTGACGCTGAGTAGGTCGATATAAGATAGACTTTCGCACTTGTAGAATGCAAGAGGGTCAATTCGTAGAGTTTTTGCTATTAGCTCTATTTGAGATAGAGAATAACAATGAGAGAATGCTCGGCTACCGATTGAGGCGCAAGTCCAAGGTATTGTGATAGAGTCAAGGCGAGAGCAACCTGCGAATGCATATTCTTCGATGGCGGTAATTTTGTTATGGAGAGTTACTTTTTCAAGTTTTGGACATTTTGAAAAAGAGCCAGCTGGCACGTATTTGATAGAGTCGGGAATATTGGCACGTTGAAGATTTGCGCAGTTGTAGAATACAGCTTCGCCCATAGATCTAAGGGAATGAGGTAAAGATATGTTTTCTATGTTGCTACAATTAGCGAAACAGTATTTGCCGATATGTTCTAGTAGGTTGTAGAGTTTTATATGTGTTAATTTTTGGCAATTTTGGAATACGTAATCGCCGAGAAATTCGAGGTTATGAGGGAGGTTTATTTCGGTAAGATTAGAGCAATTTTCGAAAGCAGAGTTATGGATGTATAAGATGTTAGAGGGGAGGTTGATATACTTAATGTTTGCGTTGTTAGCGAAGCAATTAGTTGCAATGGTAGTAATGTTTTCTTTAAATTGTGAGGCGAATATAGAGTCTTTGTTGCCTTTGTAGGTATAGAGAATGTTGTTGACATATAACATATCGGATTTCGCTCCATCAAACCATTCTGTATTGTGTAGTGCGAAACGATCAATTTGTGTGATAGATTTAGGAAAATAGATAGAGTCGATGCTATGGCAATTATAGAGGAGATATTCGGGAATACGTTCGACACGGTATCCGAAAATAACTTCTTTTATGCTATTGTTATATTCAAAAGCTCCTATAGTGCGTTCTATGCGATTGTCATAGTAAGCTCCTGAAGTTTCGCAGTTGATGGCATTGAAAAATATGGTGTCAAGTTTATTGTCGGATTGTAGTATTTCGTAGCCAAGGTGTTTTGTTTTTTCGGGAATTGTAAATGATGTAAGTGAAGAACACCGAGCGAAAGCGTAGTTTCCGATTTTTTCTACGTTTTCGCCCATTACTATTGTTTTTAGATTTTTGCAATTAAAGAAAGCTCGTTCGCCTATTTGGGTTATAAAATTGTGGATTTCGATAAATTTGAGTCCACAATATGCAAAAGTGTAAGGCTTTATTTCGGTTATAGAAGAAGGAAGTTCGATTTCAGTGAGATTTTGGCATCCTGAAAAAGCACCTTCGCCTATGTATTGGATATCGCAGTTAGGGTCAAAAATAACTTTGTGGATATTGTTGTTGCCATTAAAAGCATTATCTGTAATACCTATAACGTAGTAGGTTGTGTCGTTATGTGATATTTCGGCGGGTATAGTTATTTTTTCTTTGTTTAAAGTTAGGTTTTGTTTTGCAACTTCTACATTATACTCGTCTATTTTTTGATATAAAAGTTCGCCCCCTTGGTATTTGTAGATAATTGTATTTGCCCAAGGGAGTTGAGTTACGGTTAATGTTAAGATAATTAACATTATTCGTAATATGTTGTTATTTTGTCTCACAAGTGCAAAGATACTAAAAAAATTATAATTTTATTGTTTATAATTTATATTTTTTTTTGTTTTTGTGGTTGTGGATTTTTTTTGTAACTTTGTATGTTTTTATGTTATAATTTATAATGAAGAAAAGAGTATTTATTACTGGGGCTACAGGTCACATGGGATGGGCTACTGTTCAGGAGTTTATGTCTCGTTTAGACCGTTTTGATGTTACGGTGCTTGCTCGTGATAGCAAGAAAAATCGTAAACTTTTAGCACCACTTCAAGACAAAATTCGTATAGTTTGGGGTAATCTTGCTAAGTATGAAGATGTACTTCGTGCAACAGAAGGAGCAGATTATGTGCTTCATATTGGGGGATTAGTGTCTCCGAAAACTGATTATTTTCCTAATCGTACACGTAATGTTAATATTACGGCGGCTCAAAATGTAGTAAGGGCAGTGCTTGCACAACCTAATGCTGATGAAATTCGTGTTTGCTATGTGGGTACTGTGGCTCAAACATCTGACCGTAATGAGCCAATACATTGGGGACGCACAGGCGACCCTATTTGCATCTCTGTTTATGACCATTATGCTATTTCTAAGACTGTAGCAGAACGTGTCTTTGTTGAAAGTGGCATAAAGCATTGGGTATCACTACGTCAGTCTGGTATTCTTTATGCTGATATTCTTAAGAATTATGACCCAATTATGTTCCACGTACCGCTTCGTGGTGTGCTTGAATGGGCGACGGTAGAGGATTCAGGGCGTGCGATGGCAAATCTCTGTGAAGATTGGGTGTCGCCTGACTTCTGGAATCGTATCTATAATATAGGCTCAGGTCCTGAATACCGACTTTCTAATTACGAATTCGAGTGCAAACTCCTCAAAGCAATATCTTGTCCTCGTCCCGAAAAAATATTCAACCCAGAGTGGTTTGTTACTCGTAACTTCCACGGACAATGGTATGCCGATTCGCAAGTGCTTGAAGATTACCTTCATTTCCGCGCGAATATACCAGTAGATGAATATTTCAATCAAATGAAAAAGCAGTTGCCTTGGTTCTTTTCGTTGGCATGCCTTGCACCAGCACCAATAATCAAATTGGCGATGCGACCAATGGCATATAAGAAGAAATGGGGAACGCAATGGTGGATTAAAAATGGTGATACTCAGCGTATAGCGGCATATTATGGTTCGATAGAGAAATATCGTGCTATTAAGCCATGGGCAGAGCAAGATTTGTCGCATCCAAGCGAAGAGCCTATTATTCTTAATCATGGTTATGATGAGTCGAAATCACGTGATGAGTGGACAATTGAAGATATGCGTGCAGCTGCAGAATATCGTGGAGGTAAGTGTCTTAGTGAAACAATGACAGTAGGCGATTGGCGTACACCGCTTGAGTGGGAATGTCAGTTTGGACATAAATTTAAAGCATCTCCTGCGCTTGTGCTTCTCGGTGGACATTGGTGTCCTGAGTGTTTGCCTGCTCCATGGAATTATGATGAAATTGCTAAAGGCAATCCGTTCTTCGCTCAAGTGTGGGACCCTTTCCATAAAGATGATCCACAACCAAACTATTATCTTGAATCAATACTTCAAGGATGGGAAGGAGACGATAGAGAGTTGAAAGTAAATGTGAGATAGAGTAATTTCAAGCAATTGAATAATTCTCAATTCTCAATTTTATAATTATCGAATTATTACCTAAAACCTAAACTTAAATTGTATTTAATAATTAACTTAAAAACATTAAAATAATTCGATGAAACGATGAAAAAGATATTTTTGATATTAGGTTGTGCATTGTGTGTTGTGCAATGTGCATTATCGCAAGAGCGTATTGAGCCTATACCATACGGGGATATGGAGCAATGGGTTGTGCGTTATATAAAAGAGAGTGCTATGCTTGGAGGTAAAACACAAACGCTTTATGTGCTTGCTCCAACTGACACTATCAAAGGTAATAAAGCATATACCTTCGAAAATACTATTTGGGGTATTTCGAATGCGTATGCAGCCCCTGCGGGTATTGATAAAGGGGCTTGTACTACTCAACCCGAACGTCGTGGCGATGGATGGTGTGCTCGTTGTGATACTCGTCTTGTAACAGTGCGAGCTTTAGGTATGATTGATATTCGTGTTATGATTGCAGGTACTTTGTTTCTTGGTAAAGTGCGTGAGCCTGTGCGTGATGCGGGTGACCCATACGGGGCAATTGAGATGGGTATTCCGTTTACTGGTCGTCCTAAAGCGTTGATGCTCGATTATAAGACACGTGTAAATCCTAAGCATAAACTCATTAAGGCTAAGATTTTCTCGGTTAAGGAGATAGATGGGCATGATGAGCCGGAGGTTTATGTGTATCTTCAAAAGCGTTGGGAGGAGAATGGCAAGATTTATGCTAAACGAGTGGGTACGATGCGTCATCGTTTCCCTTCTACAATAGAGGAGTGGCAAAATGATGCTCGTTTTGAGATTCATTATGGTGATATTTCTGGTGAGGATTGGTTTTTGCCATATATGGATTTGAATCCTAATGACGGAGCTTTTAAAGGAGAGAATTCGAAGGGGAAAATGGTTAAAATAGAGGAAATTGGTTGGGCTGATGAGGGTGAAGAACCAACGCATGTGATACTTATGTTGACAGCGGGTAGCTATCCTGCATGGTATGGTTGTCCAGATAATGCTTTTTGGGTAGATAATGTGCGGTGGGTGTACTAAGTTATGATTGAAAAGAAAATTGAAAGGCGCAATAAAATGCGCCTTTTTTCGTTTGAAAATGTGTGTAATTGTAATTTTGTGGTTTGGATTTTTTTTTGTAAATTTGTAGATTATGTGTAGTGGGTTGTGTGTGATGGATAATTGTTTGAATAATAGTAATTTATAGTTTATTATGATTGAATATATTAAGGGTGAAATTACAGATTTGACTCCGACGTATTGTGTGTTGGAGACAAATGGCGTTGGTTATATGCTAAATGTGTCGCTTGTGACGTATCAGGAGTTGCAAGGTCAGTCGGCTGCGAGATTGTATGTTTATGAGAATATACGTGAGGATGCGCATGTGTTGTATGGCTTTTGGACTAAGGCTGAAAGAGAGTTGTTTTTATTGTTGATTTCGGTGAGTGGTGTGGGGGCTGCTACGGCGAGAATGATTTTGTCGAGTTTTACTGTGGCTGAATTGCAAGAGATTATTGCAACGGGCAATGTGAATGCGATTAAGTCGGTGAAAGGAATTGGTTTGAAGTCGGCGCAAAGGATTATTGTGGATTTGAAAGACAAAGTTGAGTTGGGGGTTAGGAGTCAGGAGTTAGGAATGGGCAATGTATCGTCGTTGGCTAATAATGAGAATATGGAAGAGGCTGTGGCGGCGTTGGTGGCGTTGGGATTCCAGAAGGCTGCGTCGGTGAAGGTTGTTGAGAAGTTGATGAAGGAGGATGCGACGATGGCGGTGGGTAAGATTGTGAAGAAGGCACTTTCGATGATGTAATGAGGAATTAAGAATTAATCCTTCTAACCTGATTGTTAATTGTTAATTTTTAATTATTTATTAAATATTAGATATCGTGAATTATTTTCAGAAGATAGTTGTTTTGTTGTTTTGCTTCGGGTTGGTGCTTGGGGTGATTGAACCGTTGTGGGCTATGGGGCAAGATGTTGTAATGGATGATGAGGTGCCATATAATGTAGAAGCGAATGTAGATCAGATGTATGACCCTGTACCTGCGCCAGAGTCGGCAATGCGTGTAAAGCAGTTAGGAGTTAGAAGTGAGGAGTTAGGAGAGAATGGAGGTATTAGTGCAGATGCTCCAATGGATTTGAAGGACCCATCGAATGTGGAGACTAAGATAGAGTATGATACGGAGACAGGAAATTATATTGTACGCACTATGTTGGGCGATGAAGAGTTGGTTTCGGCATTCACGTTGACGCCAGATGAGTATAAGCAGATGTCGCTCAGAAAGGCGATGGGACAATATTGGGCTGAGAAGAATAAGAAAGCGGCTGAGAATTATGAAGATAAGTTTAATATCACAGATATGAAATTCTCACTTGGTCCAGCAGAAAAGTTGTTTGGTCCTGGTGGAGTGCAAGTTAAGACACAAGGTTCAGCAGAGTTGACTTTCGGTATTAAGCATAATAATGTGCAAAATTATTCGTTGGCAGAACGATTGAGAAAAACTACGACGTTTGATTTTGATGAAAATATTCAGTTGAGTGTGAATGCAACGGTGGGTGATAAGATTGGATTCACGATGAATTATAACACTGAGGCGACATTTGACTTTGACCAACAATTATTGAAATTGAACTATCAAGGCAAAGAGGATGAGATAATTAAGAGCATAGATTTGGGTAACGTGAGTTTACCATTGAATTCGTCGTTGATAAAGGGTAATTCGGCTTTGTTTGGTTTGAAGACAGAGTTGCAATTCGGTAAATTGAGCATTACGGCAGTGGCATCACAACAGCAATCGGAGACAAAACATGTGAATTCGAAAGGTGGATCGCAGTTGATGGATTTTGAAGTGGCTATTGATAATTATGATGAGAATAAACACTTCTTTTTGGCTCATTATTTTAGGGATACGTATGATCAAAATATGTCGAAACTGCCACATATTATGTCTGGCGTAACAATTACGCGTTGTGAGGTTTGGGTGACAAACAAGAGAGGTAATTTTGAGCAAGCGCGTAATATTGTGGCATTTATGGATTTGGCAGAAGGTGTGAGAGTGGATAATAATCATTGGAATACATACGGGGTATTGCAACCAGATAATGCAGCGAACTCGTTGTATGATGAGGTGAAAGCATTAGATGGGGTGCGTGATATACAAATGTGTAATTCGACATTGGATGTAGCATACAATATGTATGATATTTTTGGTGGTCAGGATTATGAGAAGATAGAGAGTGCGCGTAGATTGGAGTCATCGGAGTATACATTGAATAGTCAGTTAGGTTTTATTTCGTTGCGTCAGGCATTGAATAATGATGAGGTACTGGCTGTAGCATTTGAATATACATATAACGGTAAGACATATCAAGTAGGTGAATTTTCAACAGATGGTATAGATGCGCCAAAGGCATTGATTGTGAAATTGTTGAAAGGAACAGCCACTTCGCCACAGACAGCATTGTGGGATTTGATGATGAAAAACGTGTATTATCTTGGTGGTAATCAGGTACAACAAGAGAAATTTAAGTTGAATATTCAGTATAAGAATGATTCGAGCGGTGTTTATGTAAACTATATACCAGAGGGAGCAATAAAGAATCAGTTGTTGGTGAAAGTGATGAATTTGGATCGTTTGGATTCGCGTAATGAGCCGATACCGGATGGACAATTTGACTTTGTAGAGGGTTATACAGTTTATGCCTCTACGGGTCGTGTGATATTCCCTGTGGTGGAGCCATTTGGTGAGCATTTGAGGAAGATGATAGGAAATGATGCTGTGGCAGATAAATATTGTTTCCAAGAGTTGTATGATTCAACTAAGATAGTAGCTCAAGAATTGACCGAGAAGAACAAATTTCGTTTGGCTGGTAAATATCAAGCAAGTTCGGGAAGCGTAATTAGATTGAACGCAATGAACGTGCCACGGGGTTCGGTTGTAGTAACAGCAGGAGGTCAGACATTGACCGAAAATGTTGATTATACAGTTGATTACACGATGGGAACAGTGACGATATTGAATCAGGCAATATTGTCGTCGGGCAATAATATTGATGTGCAGTTGGAGAGTCAAAGCATGTTTAACATGCAGAGAAAGACATTGGTCGGGGCGCATGCAGAGTATGCCTTCACGAAAGATTTTTCTATAGGTGGTACGATTATGCACCTCAGTGAAATGCCTTTGGTTGTGAAAACAGAGATGGGGGCAGAGCCTATTGCTAATACATTGTGGGGCTTGAATGCTGCATATAGAGGCGATGTGGCTTGGTTGACAAAAGGAATAGATGCGATACCAGGAATCAATGCTACAGCACCATCTAACGTAGTATTTAATGCAGAATTTGCACACATGATACCAGGTCATAAGAAGGTAGATAATAACCCTGGTTATGCTTATCTTGATGATTTTGAAAGTACTGAGACAACAATAGATTTGCGCTATCCATACTATTGGCATTTGGCATCAACACCATCAGACCCTACTTCTGGAGCATTATTCCCAGAAGCAATTAAGACTAATAATACAGAATATGGAATGAACCGTGCATTGTTCAACTGGTTTACGGTTGATAATACGGTATTTAATCGTTCTAATTCGCAAACTCCAGAGCATATTCGTAGAAATAAAGACTTGCAAAGTAATCACTTAACTCGTGAAGTGAAAGAGCAAGAATTGTTCCCTAATAGAGATGCAATATTAGGACAATCGTCATATTTGCCTGTGTTGAATGTAAGTTTTTATCCTACTGAACGTGGACCATATAATTTGGATTTGAATGTTAATCCATTGACAGGAGAGTTGTTGAATCCAGAGAAGAGATGGGGTGGTATGATGCGTAAGATAGAGACATCGGATTTCGAAACTGCTAATATCGAGTACTTGGAATTTTGGATGATGGACCCATTTGTTTATGATACAATAGGTGTGCATGAGGGTGGTGATTTGTATTTCAATTTAGGAGATATTAGTGAGGATATATTGAAAGACGGTAAGAAATTCTTTGAAAATGGATTGCCAAATAATGGAGATTCAATAGCAACTGATCGTACGGTATGGGGGCGTGTGCCACGTATTCAATCTACGGTGTTGGCATTTGATGGAGATTTGAATGCTCGTGAATATCAAGATGTTGGTTATAATGGTTTGCGTACAGTGGATGAGTTTGAATTTGATACATATAGAAAATTTGTAGACGATTTGAAAGGAGTATTGTCGCAATCGGCAATAGATGAGTTGATGAAAGACAAATTTTCGGCATTGAATGACCCAGCGAGTGATAACTATCACCATTATCGTGGTTCGGATTATGACGATGAAGAATTGACAATATTGGAACGTTATAAGAGATATAATGGGCCAGAAGGAAATTCGCCAGCATCAGATTTGAGTGATGAGAGATATTCCACATCAGCGACAACAGTGCCTAATGCAGAGGATATTAACCAAGATAATACGCTCAATGAGTACGAAAAATATTACCAATATAGAGTGTCGTTGCGTAAGAATGATATGGAAGTTGGTAAGAACAATATTGTCAATAAGATAGAGACAGAGGTTACATTGGCAAATGGGCAGTTGAGCAAAGTTACTTGGTATCAATTTAAAATACCAGTGCGTGACTACGAAAAACGTATAGGTTCGATTCGTGACTTCAAAAGCATACGATTTATGCGTATGTTTATGACCAATTTTAAAGAAGATATGCATTTACGCTTTGGTACATTGGAATTGGTGCGTGGCGAATGGCGTGGTTACAACAAAGACCTTTTTGCAATAAACAATCCTCCAACATCTATTGCATCTATCGATGTTACATCGGTAAATATCGAAGAGAACGATAACAAAGAGCCAGTCAACTATGTATTGCCTCCAGGTGTGAGTCGTCAAACAGATCCAAGTCAGCCTCAATTGACACAACAAAACGAACAAGCGATGTTGATGAAAATATTGGATTTGGCTCCAGGTGATGCGCGAGCGGTGTATAAAAATATAGTTTACGATATGCGTATGTATCGTCGTATTCAAATGTTTGTGCATGCAGAGCAGATAATTGGTGATGACTCAAATCTTCAAGATTATGAAACGACCGTATTTATTCGTTTGGGTAGTGATCATACACAAAACTATTACGAATATGAAGTGCCATTGAAGTTGACACCAGCAGGTCATTATAATATTACAGAACGTGAGAAGGTATGGCCAGAAGAGAATATGATTGATTTCCCGCTGGAATTGCTTACAACGGTGAAAACCAATCGTAATAAACGAATTAAGAATACTAGTGGAACAATGTCAACACCATTCTCGGAATATGATCCAGAAAAACCTCAAAATAAAGTGACAGTAGTAGGTAATCCTAATCTTGGTGATGTGCAGACAATGTTGATTGGTGTACGTAACCAGTCGCGCACATCTAAGAATGTAGAAGTTTGGGTTAATGAATTGCGTTTAACTGATTATGACGAAGATGGCGGTTGGGCTGCATTGGCGAATTTGGCAGTAAACCTCTCGGATGTTGGTTCGGTTAGTGTTGCAGGTCGTTATGAGACAGCAGGATTTGGTGGTATTGAAGAGACATTGCAAGAGCGCAGATTAGATGATTATTATTTAGTGAATTTTGCTGCACAATTTGATTTCGGTCGATTCTTCCCAGATAAAGCTAATGTGAGAATACCAGTGTATTATAGTTATGGAGTGGAAAATAGCAAGCCTAAGTATAATCCGTTGGATGAAGATATTTTGCTTGAAGATGCGTTAGATGCTTTGGAAACAAAAGAGGAGCGAGATTCGTTGTTGACACTTTCGGCTACTAAAAATATAACCGAAAGTTTCAATGTTACGAATATGAAAGTTGATATTAAGAGTAAAACTCCTAAGATTTATGACCCAGCCAATTTCTCGGTATCGGCAGCATATACACAAACGCAAGACCTTGATCCAGAGGTAGAGCGCAATAGTAATAGGTCATATACAGGTCAGTTTAATTACAATTTTTCGACAACTCCTCGAGCATGGGAACCATTCAAGAATAATGATAAGTTGAAGAATTGGAAAATAATTAAAGATTTTAATATTAACTATGAACCATCGCTCATTGCATTGAATATTAATATGAGTCGTCGTTATTCAGAGACTCAATTGCGAGATTTGACAGGAGCAATGTATGTAGATTATTATGACCCTAAAAATTCGTTGTTGTCATTTACGAAAGATTTTACTTGGAGTCGTAATTTTGATTTTAAATATGATTTAAGTAAATCGTTGAAATTCTCGTTGAAAACAGCGACAAATTCGCGTTTTGATGAGACACTATATTCGCCTGTTAATAAAAAATTCTTCCCTGATGAATATGAAAATTGGCGCGATACGGTGGCTCAAAGTTTGGCTCATGGTGGTCGTCCATTGGATTATCAACAAGTGTTTACTGCATCGTGGGATGTGCCAATCAATAAAATACCTGGTTTAGATTTTATTACTGCAAAAGGTCAGTATAGTGCGACTTATAATTGGGATACAGGAGTAGAATATACTAATGGTGCAACATTGGGTAATACGATTTCTAACCTTGCTATGTGGCAGGCTGATGGTCAGATGAATTTCGAGACATTGTATAACAAGTCGAAATATTTGAAAAAGATAAATCAAAAATTTACTTCAAGAAAAACTAATCGTCGTCAATCGAAATTTACGCCTAAAAAATATACTCAAACAGTTAATTTAACTGATTCAGCGGCACTTAAAGTAACCCACCGATTGAATAGCGACAATTTTGATATTATATTTACTGATTCATCGGGTAAACCTGTAAAAGTGAAATATAAAGTTCTTGATAAGAATAATATAGAACTTAGCAGTAAAGTAGCTATTAATAATTTGAAAATTGCGATGGAAACTCGCAATCCGAATATAGAGAAACCTGCTAAAAAAGTAGCAGACTTTACTGTTAGATTCTTGATGTTGGTGCGTAGATTGCAAGTTTCTTATAAAGAGTCTAGTTCGTTAGTGTTACCTGGATTTAATCATGGAGGTTTGTTGTTTGGTCAATCAATGACGAATGATGTGATGACACCAGGTCTCGATTTTTCATTCGGTGTGCCACGTGAGGAGTATCTTGATAAAGCGATAGAAAATGGTTGGTTAGTGATGAATGATTCTGTGATTAATCCATCGTCATATAATTTCTCAACTGATTTTGATGGTAAATTGTCGCTTGAACCGATAGCTGGTTTGAAAATTGAGTTGAATTCGAAACGAGTTACAACCGATCAATCTACAATTCAATATATGTTTGATGGAATGCCAACAACATTTAATGGTACGTTCCGTATGACATATTGTGCTCTTGGTTCGGCATTTTGGGGCAAAGGTAATGCTAAGAATAATTATCATAGTCGTGCATTTGACCAATTCCTTGAAAATCGTGCATACGTAGCGGAAATTTTACAACAACGTTATGTTGGTACAATTTATCCAACAAAAGGATTTATGGAAGATGCTTCGTTGGCAGGTAAACGATATGATAAAGAGAATGGTGCGTATAATATCAATTCTGCCGATGTATTGATACCTGCGTTTATGGCAGCATATTCAAATCGTGATATCAGTAAACAGACGTTGAATATATTCCCTGATTTCTTGAGTATGATGCCAAACTGGACCATTTCGTATGATGGTTTGGGTAAGATTAAGGGTGTTGATAAATACTTCAAATCTATTACGTTGAAGCATGCTTATCAATGTACATATAATGTGGGCTCTTATTCATCATTCTCGAATTATGTAGAAAATGAAGATGGACTTGGATTTGTGCGTGATGTAGCGTCGGGCAATCCTATTCCATCATCGGCATACGACATTGCAAGTGTGAGTCTTACAGAAAATCTTAATCCACTTATTTCGGTTGATATGGCGATGAAGAACTCTATGACTGCTAAGTTGGAATATAAGCAACAACGTACGCTTACACTTAATATCGCATCAAATCAATTGCTTGAAGCATCAAGTAATGAGTGGGTTGTAGGTGTTGGTTATGTATTGAAGGAGTTTGATATGATATTGAAATTGAAAGAGACTTCTAAAAAGGTTAAGAACGATCTTACATTGCGTCTCGATTTCTCATTCAAGGATATATCTACTTTGTTGCGTAAGATGGATTCGATTGAAGATACACAGGCTACATCGGGCAATAAAACTTTGACCGTTAAGTTTATGGCAGAGTATGTATTTAGTTCGAAACTTAATTTCCGATTCTTCTGCGACCATCAAACCAATCGCCCATACATATCAACATCATATCCAATGTCGAATACTAATGTTGGTGTAAGTGTTAAATTTATGTTGACAAGATAAAAGAGATTAATATGAAACCATTAAATTTTTTGCTTAGTTTAGTTATATTATTCTGTGTGGCTTGTGAGCCT
>JAZRJN010000036.1:0-11371 GCA_045645785.1 Candidatus Aphodosoma sp.
ATATGGGAATAGAAAAGAGAGGACAAATGAGATAAAAAATGTCCTAAATATAGCAGAAATATTCATAACAATATAGGTTTAAGTTTTCTTACAATAATACAATTATGTAAATATCAAGGATTTAGAATATCCCTTTGACATTTAGCAACACTATACAATAATATGCAAAGTTAATAATAAATATTGGATTTACCCCCCCCTATTAACATTATTTAACACATCTTGAGTACATAAAAAAAATAGAGGTGCTAAAACATCAGACCTCTACTTTTTTTATATAACGATAATTTTTATTTTACTAAAAACTTAGCCCAACCATTGCCATTACGAGCAATATAAATACCCGAATTCAAATTAGGAAGAATCATTGTTTCTGAATCAACATTTGCAACATATACAAGATGTCCCATAGCATCATAAACCATCAATTCGCTACCTAATGTAAGACCTTGAATTTCGTTGTTTACAACTATAAGTTTATTTGCCGACAACGAAATATTATCTGTTGGCACTTCTGGTGCGTATGTCACAGCTACACCGAAACGGTCGTTAAATTCGCCACGTTCGCTATAGAATGTATAAGTTTCGCCAAGATGCAAGCGAGCGAAATCTTGTTCATAGTTGTCATACAACACCATCGATTCTGCACTTCCCGAAATATTATCTAACGAAATAGTATAGCGACCTGCTTTACCTACATACAAGCCCACTTTTACAAAAGTATTTTCTAATGGACGTGTATTGAATGAAAAATCAATATCATCTTCGTATGTATAAATTTCAGTGTTTACACCACCTATAGTCGCAAAACTCAAGAAGTCTTCTCCCATAACATAACCCTCAGCCGAAGCTTCGTCTTCAAAATAAAGATATGTTTTATCTTCTTCGCCTTCACCAACGATATTCAAGCAATATTTCTCAGTCACAACTTTTCTATCACGCATAGGCGCATTCGTTCTCGTTGCTGATACTGCCATTGAATAATCACCACTATATTGCACAAAGAATGCATCAAATGGCTCCAATGCTCCACTAACAGGTTCTTCTTCCCATTTACCAATACTTTTATTATATCGCGAAATCATATCAATACCCGTCATTCCAGCATCAACAAACAGCGCATTACCAATGTAATACCAATTTTGATTAGTTATAATATTTCCATTAGTAGCAGTCAAAGTCTTACTATAACTTTTCTCAACCTTTGTCAATTCTTCTCCTGTAATAGGTCTAAAATCAAGTGTCATCACTTCACTATCAGTGGCAAAATGATAAGCTACACCCTTTTCGAACACCATATCCGATGTAACATAATTTGTCACCCATGCCGATTCCCCATTAGCACGCTTCGCCGTACTATACTCTTGATAACCCACACCCGACAAATTAGCAGTAACACACTTAACATCTACAGGGAATGATACTGGAGTCCAATCTTCATAAGTTACATTAAGTTTTATATTGTCTGTTTTCCAATAATTTTTAAAAGGATAAGTTTCACTATCACCAACAATTATAGAGACAGTAGGTGCTGTTTCTAAATCTTTTCTCTCAATAAAATCTACAATTATATCTTTTTTTATTTGATCTAATTCCCAATTGCCATTAGCACCCACCATTGTTTCCACATCACTGCCTTTAATCTCTAAAGAGTTTGCCACACTAGCTTGTGGGAAATCAGCATCTGTCCATGCTCCGTTGGCTTGCGAATCTTTTTTAGGGTCATGCGGAAAATTTGCACCCACTGTATAAAAGAGCCATGATTCCCTTACTGGGTCATACTGAATATAAGCTTGTGCTTTATTTCCATAATCTCGTTCTTCATAATAAAAGCCTTTGTCTCCTTCAAACAAAACCAAAGCATTATTAGAAAGTATTGGATAATGAATATTCCCTTTACTAGCCCCAACAGAACCTTTATAAAATGATTGATTCAAAAACTTCCTTGTTCCTAAATTTTGAATAGTAAACCCATTACCATTCAACCTTACTATCCACAAACTATTAGCCAAATTGTTTATATAAAAAGGATCTTTTTCCGTTAAAGCATAAATACTATCGCCATTTGCGACAGCATAAACCACAGTTCCATCCAATTTTTTAGAATCAAATCTCAAAATACTATTATTTTCAGGTACAGCATACGACAACACCGACAATGAAAACATCACGGCCAACAGAATAATCTTTTTCAATATACGTATCATAATCTCCCCCTAAATTAACAATTAAAACATTTAAAACGAACTAAAATATAAACCGCAACAAGCAACAACATAGGTAGCGCAAAATCACCAATAGGCATACCTGGCTCACCCCAGTTACCTGGCAAAGATTGCACTAAACCTGTCTCTATAGTAGACTCTTCTGTTGCAACACTTATAACTTCACCTCGACTATTGATTGTAGGGAATGAATTATAAGCAACTTTTTCTGCTACCGCAGCATTAACCATTTTAGGTGTTTGTGTATAATAACTAACTGACGGACCTCCAGTTATCAATCGATTATCCACTCGTTGATTTTGCCAACCTGCAACGATTTCATGGTTACCAGCAACTGGCCGTGATACATTATCAGGACGATGATACTCTACATTAATATTTGAACGATGAATGTGACGTTGTTTATAAGGAACCTGAGTGGAAAATGGCACAACCATTCCACTCTGCGATTTCGAAACCGACTCTATATCTCTAAACATCTGCTGCGCAGACAATTCAGGAAAAGATAGTGCCAGTAAAAATAAAAAAACAAAAAGTGTTTTTTTCATAAAAAACAATCAAGATTTTAGGTTTAAACGGCTATATAATAACTATTTAAATATTTTACAAACTTAAGATATTTTAAATTATAAAGTTAATAATAAATATTGGATTTACCCCCATTAACATTATTTAACACACTAATTTCTTACCCGCTCAATGCGCATCGTATCAAGCTTCAAAAACAAGAATAATAATATCGTAAAACTCAAAAACGACGACCCTCCATAACTAAAAAACGGAAGCGGAATACCAATAACTGGCACAAGTCCAATAACCATACCTACATTAATGAAAAGGTGCATCGCAAATATTCCAACTACTCCATATCCATACACACGAGCAAAACGCGTATCTTGTCGCTCTGCAATATACAACAATCGGTACAAAAACAACAGATAGATTATCAACATACCTGCACTACCAATAAATCCCCACTCCTCGCCTATCGTACAAAATATAAAGTCGGTATCTTGCTCTGGCACATATTTCAACTTTGTTTGCGTCCCTTGCAAAAATCCTTTACCCCAAAAACCACCCGAACCTATAGCAATACGCGCTTGATTGGTATTATAGCCAATACCTGTTGGATCATCAGCCAAACCCAACAATAGATGAATACGCTTTTGTTGGTGAGGTTGCAATACATCATTAAATATATATTCAGTAGAAAAGCAATAACCTAAACTTCCCAACAAAAATAGCCCTATAAAAAAATATGTTCTCTTCCATTTAGTATATGCCAACACCAATAAATATATAGCAGCAAACACCACAATTGCCAACATTACATACACCAAGTTAAAACGCACTACCCACTTGAATATTGGTAACGCAACAGCAAACATTCCAATTGGCACCAACGATAATATCAATAAATGTTTTTTATCATACTGATATACACGCACAAATATCAACATTATAATATAAGCCAACAATAAACCCAAAAACAAACCCATCGAAGCACCTTCTACACCTAACAAATCAACTACACTAAAACGAAGTACTATCACAAACAACAACACAGCACAAAAACCTAAAGTAGGTATCAATCCTGGCAAACCTTCACGATAAAGCATAAATACAAACGACAAAAACACCAATGCCGAACCGGTTTCACTCTGCGCTACAATTATAAACATTGGCAATAAAATCATCGAACAAACAATAGCATAACTTTGCATCGATTTCAAACGAAATTGAGGATGACTCATCACCTTAGCAAGTGCCAATGCTGTTATAAATTTAGAAAATTCGGCAGGCTGAATACTGAATGGACCTAATGGCAACCAAGAACGCGACCCCTTAATATCTTTCGCAACAAACACCGTAACTATCAACAACAATATAATCAGTCCATACAATAGATACGGAATAGCTGTTATCAATCGGCTATCGGTAAACAATATCACGGTTGCCATACCCAAACTAATACACATCCACATAAACTGCATCCCCGAACGTTGACTCATGTCAAATATTGACGTCTGATCTTCCGAAATACTCGCTCCATATATATTAATCCAACCAAACACCGCAAGAACGATATAAAAAAATACCGCCCATTTATCTATCGCTTGTATAACATTAAAATTTCTTGACACGCTTTTAGTTAGTTAGGAGTTAGTAATTTTTTTCTAGATTTTCTAGATTCTCTAGATATTCTAGGTTTTCTAGGTTTTCTAGATTTTAATTATATTTTTTTACATTGGTATTCAATACCATATTGCTCATCTTTTCAAATAGTGCCTTTTGCTTTATTTCGCCATAAAGATACTGCTCCAAACAAAGCATTGCAACAGGACATGCAAACTGAGCACCAAAACCTGCATTTTCAATAACCACTGCTATTGCAATCTGTGGATTCTCACGCGGAGCATACCCAAAAAATATTGAGTGAGGCTTGCCATGACTATTATCGGTCGTACCTGTTTTACCACACACAACCAATTCTGGATATTTATAAAAACGCGGAGTACCATACTCACACACTCGCCACATACCCTCTTGCACCACATCATAATGTTTCTGACTTACATTAGCTTCATGTCGATGAGTCAAAAAAGTATCACATTTATTCAAATGCGGAGTTATATAATGACCTTCATTGGCAATAACTGCTACAGCATTAGCAAGTTGAATTGGAGTAACCAACACCTCACCCTGCCCAATAGAGTTAGAACGAATAGTAAGAGCCTTCCAACCTCGTTTACCATATATTTTATCGTATGTTTCAGCACGATATATAGCTCCATCTTTCAATCCATACACATCCGAATCATCCCACTTAAATCCCAAGCCAAAACTCAATATATCTTCACGCCAACGAGTATAATTCTCTTTAAATTTAGCATTCCCCTCACCATAACCATCTCGCTCAAGCGTCTCCTTATATGTCGACCAAAAATATGGATTACAACTCTCTTGTATAGCCTCCTCAAGTCCCACAGGCGACCCATGATTATGTGTACACTTTATCGGTTTCGAAAGAGGACCACTACAAGAAAATTTGGTATAACGAGTAATACCACCTTGCTCCAGACAAACCAATGCTTGCAAAGTCTTAAATGTCGAACCTGGCGAATAAAGTCCTCCTGTTGCTCGATTAAGAAATGGTTTTGTTGCATCTTTTTGCAATATCGGATAATACTCAGTACGCAAACGACCAACTAATAACGATGGATTCCAAGTAGGATTAGATGCCATTGCCAAAATTTCACCTGTAGCAGGCTCTATTGCCACAATACTACCGATTTTACCTTGCAATAACTCTTCCGCTATCATCTGTAAATCAACATCCAAAGTTGTGGTAATATCTATACCAGCTTTTGGCATTTGATCTAATTCTCCATCTTTGTATTTACCTTGAATACGTCCACGAGAATCACGCAAAAGTATCTCTACACCATTCTCGCCCCTCAACTCTTTCTCGTATGTCAATTCCAACCCATCAGAACCAGCATAATCACCAGGACGATAATAATCGTCACGCTCTATCTGACGCTTACTCACCTCTCCAATCGAACCCAATACATGCGCTCCACAAGGATAATTATAATTACGCAATGTACGATTTTGAACCGTAAATCCAGGAAATTTACGCAAATGTTCTTGAAGCATTGCATAATCTTCTGGCGAAAGTTGAGTCATAAACCGTTGCGGTGTCAATGGCGAATATCCATAATTCTTACGTCGATCTTTGATATTTGCCATTCGATCGCAAAATTGCTCATATGTAATTCCCAATAACTCACACAATTCAAGTGTATCAATAGGAGTCTTCGCTTTTTCCAAATTTCGCAACTCCTTCATCGTTACCATCAAATCATACGTTGGTTGATTATAAACCAACAACTTACCATTACGATCATAAATCAATCCACGAGGAGCATAAATAGGCTTACGATAAAAAGCATTACCTGCAGCTGCATCGGTGTAATTATCAAACAACTGCAATTGTGCCAACCTACCTATGAACAAAATCACAAATACAGCCAACACAATATAAATTATAATACTTCTATCTTTGTATTTATCGTCTAACATTTAAATTGAGAATTGAGAATTGAGAATTGAGAATTGAGAATTGAGAATTGAGAATTGAAAATTGAGAATTGAAAATTGAGAATTGAAAGTTGTTCCCTGTTCCTTATTCCTTATTCCCTATTCCTTATTCCCTGCTCCTTGTTCCTTGTTCCTTATTTCCTTATTTCCTTACTTTTTCTAATGTAAAAATCAATAGAATAGTTATCAAGGAGCTAATCAAAGTTTTGAGAAGAACAATACCAAAATATTGAAAAGAAAAAGCTTCTAATAAAAACAAAGACAAATGATGAACAAAGACCATTAACACAATATATTTCACATAATTAGCCCCCATAGTACGAAAACGAGGCATAACCTTATCTAACTCCTCTTGAGTTGATACTACACGAAATATATATGGTCGCAAAAAAGCAATCAGAGTTGTCGCCATTGCATGAATACCCCAAGTATTCGAAAAAACATCAATAACCAAACCCAACACAAACCCTATAAAAACCAACAAAATACGATTCACATGTATAGGTAAAGCTATTATAAAATAGATATAAAGGAATGGATTTATAACACCTGCTATCTGAATATTATTCAACAACAAAACTTGCAATAACACCAAACCGATAAACCAAAACAAAGACTCTACAATATTTTTCATTTGCCCAATGATTTTTGAAGATTCAACAACTCATTTTTATTTTCAAATGCAACCACTGTCACATACGACAGAGATTGAAAATCAACAGCAAGTGCAATATCCACATCACAAAACATTGTATTTTCAGCATGCGATGCTTTATCTACTACTCCAATCATTACCCCTTCTGGAAAAATTGCAGAAAAACCACTTGTCACGATAGTATCTCCAGCCATAGCATCCACATGGCTCGGGATTTCATATAATTTAGCTTTTAACGGACTCTTCACATTCCACTTAACTGAACCTAATTGCCCATTTCTTTTTATCTTAGCACTTATCACCTGTTCTGGATTTATAATAGGCAATACTACAGCATAATTCTTACTTACTCGCTGCACCACACCAACAACCCCCTGCGGTGCAAAGACTCCCATATCTTCTTCCACACCTTGCTCTCTTCCTTTATCAATAATTATATAATTTTGAACATCATACACACTATTATAAACCACCTTCGCCGACAAATAATTCTCTCCACTTTGCGCCTTAACACTATCCGCTATCTGTAATCCGCCATCTTTAATCTGTAATTTATAATCCGCAATCTCCTTATATAAACGAGAATTTTCTTCCGACAAATACCTATTAGTTTCAGCCAAACCAAAATAATCTGTCACCGAATTAGTAAACCCATACGTCCAAGCAGATAAGGTAGTAGCACAACGAAAAGCAACCGAACGTTGCAAATCATTTTTATTCACAACAAGCAAAAATGCCAACACCTCTAATACAACAAAGACAATGACAACCAGATACTTATATAAAAATTCTAATATTTTATTCATTCTATAGATTTTTAGTAGCGAGTAACGAGTAGCGAGAAGCAGAAAACTTAAAATCCGACCCGTCAGACATGTCGGACTAGTCAGACAAGCCGGACGGGTCGGACAATACCTTTACCCTAATTTCTTATCTCAATAAGAAACGGAATTTATCAACATTCTTAAGTGCAATTCCGGTACCACGAGCCACAGCACGCAATGGGTCTTCTGCCACATGGAATTGAATTTGAATCTTATCTGTCAAACGTTTAGCCAAGCCTCTCAACAATGCACCACCACCAGCAAGATAAATACCTTTATCAATCAAATCAGCATACAATTCTGGAGGAGTTTCACCCAATGCTGCAAGAATAGCAGTTTCGATTTTTGAAATTGTTTTATCCAAGCAATGAGCAATCTCTTGATATGACACAGGCACCTCCATTGGCAAACCTGTCACACGGTTAGGTCCACGTACAATCATATCTTGTGGTGCCTCTTCACCCAAATCAATCAATGCCGAACCCACTTGCTTTTTAATACGTTCTGCCATCACCTCACTGACACGAATATTATGTTGTTTAAACATATAATCGATAATATCTTGAGTGAAAGCATCACCTGCAACACGAAGTGATTTATCTGTAACGATACCACCTAACGAAATAACCGCAATCTCAGTAGTACCACCACCTATATCAACCACCATGTTACCCTCTGGAGCTTCAACATCAAGACCAATACCCAATGCCGCCGCCATAGGTTCAAAAATCATATACACATCGCGTCCACCTGCATGCTCTGCCGAGTCACGCACCGCACGAATCTCAACCTCAGTACTTCCAGAAGGAATACCTATCACCATACGTAACGAAGGAGTAAACACATGACCCTTATTCGGAATCATCTTAATCAAACCACGAATCAACAATTCAGCAGCATGGAAATCCGCAATAACACCATCACGCAAAGGTCTAACAGTGTAAATATTAGGATTCTCTTTACCACGCATTTGTGCAGCAACAGCACCTATCGCCTCCAACTTTTCAGAACGCCTATCCAACGCAACAACAGATGGTTGATCTACCACGATTTTGTCATTATGAATAATGACCGTATTCGCAGTTCCCAAGTCCATCGCTATCTCTTGTGTCAACGAAAAAATTCCCATTTTATTTAATTAGTAATTAGTAATTAGTAGTTAGTAATGAAAGTCTTAATTATCAACGAGCCATTTGACATCTAAATCGCTAATAACTAATAACTAATCATTATTCATTATTTAGACTGCAAAGTTACAAAAAATCATTAAATTGACAAATTTTTTAATGTCTATTTTTTACACATTTTTTTAACACTGGTATCTCACTCAATGGCAAATCTTGACGCACCAAATAAACCAAAAATACCACCAACAACAGCGTACGATAACCCATTCTCAACCAGAAGTTTGGAATATCAACCACCACTCCTGCAATCCACAATCCTGCTGTCAACAAACAATAAACCCCTATACTCTTCATAGGATAACTAATAGCATAATATTTTTGCCCAATAAAATAACTCAACAACATCATCACAACATAGCTCACCAACGACGCGCTCGCGCTTGCCCAATAGCTATATTTTGGTACAAACACCACATTGATAATCAACGTAATCACAAATCCCACAATCGAAAACCAAGCCCCATACATCGTCTTATCTATCAATTTATACCACAACGACAAGTTATAAACTACCCCCTGCACCAAATAGGTAATCAACACAATAGGTATTATCTGCAATCCCTCACGATACTGAGGTCCAAGCACATACTGAAATACGTCCATATAGAACACCATACCCAAAAATATCAACAACGCCGCAATTATATAGTACTTCATCGCATCGGCATAACTCTCCTTACTATCACGACTACCATGTTTTGCAAACACAAACGGCTCATACGCAAACCTAAAAGCGTACGTAAACATCATCATAATCATTGCAATCTTGAAGCTCGCGCCATATATACCCAACTGACGCATACCCTCCTCTGCATCAGGATACACCATCGGGAATATAATCTTGTCAACTGTCTGATTCATAATGCCTGCAATGCCCAACAACAGCAATGGCAAACTATACTTCAACATCCTCTTCAACAAGTCCCAGTCGAATGTCCATTTACCCACAAATACAAAAGGCAATAATGCCAACGTAACCGACACCGTTGATATCACATTCGACACAAATATATACCCAACGCCATACGACGGATTATAGAACCAATCTATCAACTCTGGTTTCCAATCCATTATCAACGGACATCCCACCAAAAAGAACAAGTTGCACGCAATATTCATAAATATCATAAACAACTTCAACGCCGCAAACGTCAAAGGTCTATTCTTATATCGCAAATAACTGAATGGAATACTGTCAAACGCATCCATCGCCACCGCCACACCAAGCATAGCAATAAACTCAGGATGAGTGCTATAACCCATTGCATCCGCCACATTTTGCTGAAACAACAAACACAACACCGCAAACACCGTAGATGTAACTGCCAACGATGTCAACGTAGTGCTATACACCCTATTAGTTCGCTTCTCATCCTCTGGATTATTATTCACGAAACGGAAAAAACCCGTCTCCATTCCGTATGTCAAAATAATAATCACAAGTGCCGTCCAAGCATACAAATTTGTCACAATTCCATACTCCGACGCATCCGCCAACACATAACTATACAATGGCACCAAGCACCAATTCAGAAACTTACCTACGATACTGCTCAAACCATAAATAGCAGTCTCTTTTGCCAATTGTTTCAATCCAGCCATTTCTATAATGCATAATGCACAATGCATAATTCACAATTAACACAACACATCATTTAACTATTGTGCATTTTTCGCCAAGGTTCAAGACCTTTGGTTGGGAATTGTGCATTGTAATTTTTAAAATAAAGTTTGTTCTAAATCTGTTCGTGTACGCCCAAGATGCTTATATGCCAAGTCCGTCACCTCACGTCCACGAGGAGTCCTTTTTATGAAACCCTCTTTAATCAAAAATGGCTCATACACCTCCTCAATAGTACCCGCATCCTCACTCATCGCTGTCGCAATAGTAGTCAAACCCACAGGGCCACCCTTGAATTTATCAATCATCGTCAACAATATCTTATTGTCGATTTCATCCAAACCATAGCGGTCGATATTCAATGCCTCAAGCGCATAACAAGCAATCGAACGGTCAATACGCCCGCTACCCTTCACTTGCGCAAAGTCACGCACACGACGCAACAAAGCATTCGCTATACGAGGCGTCCCCCTACTCCTACGCGCAATCTCCACAGCCGCCTCTCTCACAATAGGCACCTGCATAATCGCCGCCGAACGATTGATAATATTCACCAACACCTCGTCGTCGTAATACTCAAAGTGGCAATTTATACCAAAACGCGCACGCAACGGAGCAGTCAAAAGTCCACTACGCGTAGTTGCCCCAATCAGCGTAAAAGGCTCCAAATCTATCTGTACCGACCTTGCCGAAGGACCTTTATCAATCATAATATCAATGCGATAGTCCTCCATTGCCGAATACAAATACTCCTC
>JAZRJN010000037.1:0-5105 GCA_045645785.1 Candidatus Aphodosoma sp.
CCAATCAGCAAAATCGCTGCTGACGAAGCTATGGATGCTGCATCTTGTATCGGTTGTGGTGCTTGTGCTGCTGCTTGTAAAAACGGTTCAGCTATGCTTTTCGTAGCTGCTAAAGTTAGCCAATTGGCACTTCTCCCACAAGGTAAAGTTGAAGCTGCTCGCCGTGCTAAAGCTATGCTTGGCAAAATGGATGAACTCGGTTTCGGTAACTGTACTAACACAGGTGCTTGTGCTGCTGAATGTCCTAAATCAGTTTCTCTTGCACACATTGCTCGCCTCAACCGTGAATTTATCTGTGCAAAACTTGGTGACTAACATTAAGTCATATATAAATAAAAGAGACGCAATTTTTGAATTGCGTCTCTTTTTATTTTTAATTAAAAATTATTTAAATGTGATTTAAAAAACTATTTAATTAAAGAATTTCGTCGATAATAGCAGTGATTTTTGCTTCAGATGTAGCACCAACGATTTTTTTGCCTGGAACCATTTCTCCATTTTTGAAGAAAAGGATTGTTGGAACTGAACGGATTGCAAATTCTTCTGTTGTTTCAGGAGATTCTTCGATATCAACTTTACCTACTGCTGCACGACCTTCGTAAGCTGTTGCAATTTTGTCGATAACTGGTTGAAGTGATTTACATGGACCGCACCATGCTGCACCAAAATCTACTACAACTACTGCGTTGTTAGCTAAAACTTCTTTGAAGTTAGCATCTGTAATGTGTAATGCCATAATTTTAATTATTAATGATTAGTTATTAGTTATTAGTTATTAACGTTTTGTTTTTTAGTGATTAAACTTAAATTTGATATAAACTTAAACACTATACATTCGTCTTTGCAAAGATAATGATTTTAATTTATAAATCATTCTTTTGAAATCATAATTTTTGTTAAAATTTTATTCTTCTGCTTCCTTTTTTGTGTTTTTGTTGTTGTTAATCCAGAATTTTATTGCTCCGTCTTTTTCTAATATTTCTAATTCGTTGATTAACTGATTTGTTGGGTTGATATGAATTTTTTTAGACCTTAGATTGATGTTGCTACGGCTTTCAGGATCGTGTACTTCGAGGAATAGTTCAGTCTCGCCACTGCTTCCATCTAAAATTTCCAACAATTTGTGGGTTAATCCAGCATTTATTTTTCCTAATTGTAGAGCTATTGTTATTTTTTTGACAAGTTTAGTAGCTACGTTTTCGAGTAATTCCATTTTTAGAATTTTAGTTTCAAATTCTTTAGGGGTGTTGTCATCGTTTTTAGGTGCATATTTCCAGTCGCTACCACGTTCTTGTGTTTTTACGATTATGGCAATGAATAAGTTTTCTTTTAGATAGTTGCGGTAAGCGGTGTAGTCATTGCCAAATAGTGGAAATTCGTAACTACCAGTATAATCTTGCAGTGTGAGTATTCCAAAAGGAGTACTTTTTTTTGTCATACCTTCACGGCATGCAGTGACGATACCTGCTAAGGTGAAAGTTCGGGCATCTCGATTTTTCTTTATGTCGTCAATTTGATTGAGATTGACACACGCGTATTGAATAGGTACGCGATATTGGTCGAGAGGGTGAGAAGAGAGGAAGATGCCTACATATTCTTTCTCTTTTCCAAGACGTTCGAGAGTTGACCAAGCCTCCGTTTTTGGTATTTCAGGCTTTGGTATTTCGAGTGTTTCATCGTCAAATCCGCCAAACAAAGAATTGGTATTCATTTGTTTGTCTTGTTGGTAGCGGTTGCCATATCGGATTAGTAGCTCAAGAGTTTGTTCGCCTTTTGGATTTACTGCAAAATATTGTTCGCGAGTTACATCCTCGAAACAATCGAAAGCACCTGATAATGCTAAAGATTCGATAGTCTTTTTATTGCATGCAGTGAGGTTTACGCGTTCAAGGAAATCGAATATAGATTTGAATGGACCATTGGCTTTGCGCTCATTTACAAGGCTTTCTACCGCACCTTCGCCTACACCTTTTACGCCACCAAGACCAAAACGAATTTCGCCTTTTTGATTTACGGTGAAGTTTAATTCCGACTCATTGACATCTGGACCTTTGACTAACAGCCCCATATTCTTACATTCGTCCATAAATTTGGTTACGTCCGAAATGTTGTCTTTATTGCGAGTTAAGTTGGCTGCCATAAACTCGGCAGGGTAGTGAGCTTTGAGATAGGCAGTTTGATATGATACCCACGAGTAGCATGTAGCGTGAGATTTGTTGAATGCGTAAGAAGCAAATTTTTCCCAGTCAGCCCAAATTTTCTCAAGTTTCACAGGGTCGTGGCCATTGCCTTGACCTTGTGAGATGAATTTAGGTTTCATTTGATCAAGTTTGTCGCGCAATTTCTTACCCATTGCTTTACGCAAAGCATCAGATTCACCACGTGTGAAGTTTGCAAGCAAACGAGATAGAAGCATCACTTGCTCTTGATATACCGTAATACCGTATGTATCTTTGAGATACATTTCCATGCAATCCAAGTCGTATTCGATAGGTTCGCGACCATGTTTACGAGCAATGAATTGAGGAATATAGTCCATTGGACCTGGACGATAAAGGGCATTCATCGCAATAAGGTCTTCGAATACAGAAGGTTGCAACTCTTTTAAGTATTTTTGCATACCAGGCGACTCGAATTGGAATGTACCTACTGTGCGACCTTCGCTATATAATTTATAAGTTTCGGCATCATCAATAGGAATTTTGTCAATATCAATGTCGATACCTTTGGATTTTTTGATATTTCGGAGAGCTTCTTTGATGATAGACAGAGTCTTTAACCCCAAGAAGTCCATTTTGATAAGACCAACAGACTCAATTACAGAACCTTCATATTGAGTAACGAGCATATCTTCGTTGGTATCTTTGTCTTGCGCAGTAGATAGAGGAGCGAATTTTTTTAGGTCGTCAGCTCCAATAATTACACCGCAGGCATGTACACCAGTTTGGCGCACAGTGCCTTCGAGCATTTCGGCATATTTGAGAGTATCGGCAAGATTACGGTCTTCGCCATTACGAGCTTCAGCCAATTCAGGTACATACTTCAAGCAGTTTTTGATATTTACTTTAGGAACTTTGCCTGTTTTGGGATCGGCTTTGTCTTCTCCGAATTTATCAGGAATAAGACCAGTAAGGCGGTTTACATCAGGTAGAGGTACATTTTGTACGCGACCAACGTCTTTGATAGACGATTTAGTTGCCATTGTGCCATAGGTGATGATATGGGCAACTTTTTCTTTACCATATTTTTCTGTTACCCAGCGTAATACTTCGCCACGACCATCGTCATCGAAGTCGATATCGATATCGGGCAAAGAGATACGGTCGGGATTTAAGAAACGCTCGAATAGCAAGTCATATTTTAATGGGTCGATATCAGTGATTTTCAAGCAATATGCTACTACCGAACCAGCAGCAGAACCACGTCCAGGACCTACGGATACACCCATGCCACGTGCGGCAGATATGAAGTCTTGCACAATCAAGAAGTAGCCAGGGAAACCCATAGTTTTCATGATATGCAACTCAAACACAATACGTTCCATTGTGTCGGCAGGCACAGGGTCGCCATAGCGCATTTTGGCACCGTCAAGAGCAAGTTTGCGAAGATAGTCGGCCTCTAATTTGATACGATATAGTCGTTCGTAGCCACCGATAGTTTTTATTTTCTTTTCAGCATCTTCTTGGCTCATAACCACTTCGCCTTTTTCATTGCGAGTAAATTCGTTGAAAAGGTCTTCGTGAGTGAATTTTTGGCGATATTCTTCTTCAGTTCCAAATTCAGTAGGGATGTCGAACATCGGCATGATAGGACCACGGTCGAGACTATATACTTCTACCTTGTTGGCAATCTCCATCGTATTAGCCAAAGCTTCAGGCACATCGGCAAATATTTGAGCCATCTCCTCAGGAGTTTTGAGCCACTCTTGCTTAGTGTAGCGCATACGGTTAGGGTCGTCGAGGTCTTTGCCTGTAGAAAGACAGATAAGACGGTCGTGAGCCTCGGCATGTTCTTCTTCAACGAAGTGAACATCGTTGGTTGCAATTACCTTTGTATTAGTCTTTTTAGCTAACTCAAGGATAACTTTATTGACTTGCTTTTGGCGTTGATATACATTTTGGTCGGCACCAGGTTTGTCGGTTTGGTGGCGTTGAATTTCGAGATAATAGTCATCGCCAAACACCTCTTTGAACCACATAATGCTCTTTTCTGCCTCATCGATATTGCCTGCAATGATATGTTGTGGAATTTCGCCACCAAGACACGCTGAGCAAACGATGAGTCCTTCGCTATTAGCTTTAAGTATCTCTTTATCAATACGAGGACGACGGTAGTAGCCATCGATCCAAGCTACAGAGACAATTTTACACAAATTCTCATAGCCTTTAGGATTTTTAGCTAAAAGCACTAAGTGATAGCCAGATGCATCGACTATTTGCTCTTTACCATTTTCGGGATTGATAGTTTTGAAATCCTTGTCTTTATTGAGTAAAGAACGGCGAGCACAATATGCTTCACAACCAATTATAGGTTTGAAGAACTCTTTTTCTTTTGCTGCGATTTGCGATTTTATATCTTCGATAGCATCCGTATTATTCTCTTCTTCGGCTTTTTTGAGGTCCTTTTGAAGCCCTTTTATTGCATCTTTTACCTTACCATTTACTTTTGCTGAAGTATCTACAAGCTCTTTAATGCCAAACATATTACCATGGTCGGTAATAGCAACGGCATTCATTCCTGTGCGTTTGCATTTATCGATAAGGTCGCCCACTTTCGACATTCCATCGAGGATAGAATAGTGGGTATGTACGTGTAAGTGTGTGAATTGAGGCATATATTAGACTATTAGTAGCAAGTAGCGAGTAGTGAGACTTGCCATTCGGTATTAATTTTTGACTATTATATAGAGTGTTTAAAATTGGAAATAAATGAAGGCTTGTAGGTCGGCAGTGATGAATTGATATACGATGAACACTACTGCTACAACAAGTATAGCCATTATGGGTAGAGGCAGTAGTGCAAAGTTGATGCGATACCAGCGTTTCCAACGCACGGGTAACCAATGGATTATCATGCCGATGATGAATAATATGAACACCTTCCAA
>JAZRJN010000038.1:0-3302 GCA_045645785.1 Candidatus Aphodosoma sp.
TTTGTGGTGAGCACGGTGGTGAACCATCTTCTGTGGAATTCTGCCACAAAGTAGGTCTCAACTACGTATCATGTTCTCCATTCCGTGTGCCAATCGCACGTTTGGCAGCGGCTCAAGCAGCAATCAAAAATGCTTAATATAACTGAAGAGGCGCAAATCATTTTGCGCCTCTTTTTTATAATATGGGAAAGACAAAATAACATAAGAACAGAATTTATTTATGTTATTCTGTTATTCTGTCTTTTTATTTTCAACTTTCAACTTTCAACTTGACTTATGTTGTTCGTTTTAGATAAACAAAATTCTCTTCTTGGTAATTTTATTAGAGAAATTCGTTCTGTCGATATTCAGAACGACCCTTTGCGTTTTCGTAAAAATATTGAACGCATTGCACAAGTGATGTGTTACGAAATCAGTAAATCGTTGAATTATGCATCTGAAGATGTAAAAACTCCTCTCGGTATTGCTCCAACCAATGTTGTTGCCGACAAAATAGTTGTTGCCTCTATTCTTCGTGCAGGTTTGGCTATGCACAATGGCGTATTAGACTTTTTCGATGGAGCCGAAAATTGCTTTGTATCGGCATATCGCAAATATACTGACGAAAGCCATTTTGATATTCACGTCGAATATATCGCAGCTCCTTCTCTCGAAGGCAAAACTGTTATACTTTGTGATCCAATGTTGGCAACAGGCTCGTCTATGGAGTTGGCTTATAAAGCATTACTTACACATGGTACTCCTGCTCGTGTTATTGTTTGTAGCATTGTATCTACCGAATTTGCAGTAGATTATATATCTAAAGCAATGCCTAATTGCGATATCTATACCGCAGTACTTGACCCAGAACTCAATTCTCATAAATATATTGTGCCAGGTCTTGGCGACTGTGGCGACCTTGCTTTTGGCGAAAAATTGTAATAATTAATCTGTTATCATGAAACGACAAACAATAATAATTGTGTTATTAGCATTGGTGTGTAGTATATTTGCTGAAGAACGTTGTCTACTCACTATGGAAGATGCAATACTCAATCGTGATTTAAATCCTAAAAACTATCGTGTACGATGGAGTGATGATTATCTAAATCAATACCTTCATCAAGAGGATTCAGTATGGTATGCCATTGATGTAAAAACAGGAAAAAAGCATGAAGTAACTTCATATTCTCCCTCTGTTTTAGAGGGAGTACCCGCAGGGGGAGGGGGGCGTGCTATTCTTAAGGATAATAACATCGTATGGCTAACTGCTGATAGTGTAGAAATTCCTATTACTCAATACAATGACAAAAATATTGTCTGCGGACAAGCTGTTTCTCGTAACGAGTTTGGCTGTATGACCGGCTTATTCCCTTCTCCCGACAATAGTCGTTTGGCGTTTTATGTGAAAGATGAAAGCAATGTAACAACTTTTCCTTTGCTTGACATTACAACTCGCACTGGTACAGCCAACGAAATCAAGTACCCAATGATTGGTATGTCGTCTGAACAACTCAAATTTGGAGTTTATGATGTTGCGCAGAATAAAACAATATACCTCAATATTACCGATTTCACTAACGAGCGTTATCTCACCAACCCAGCTTGGTCGCCTGATAGCCGTACTATCTATATCCAAGTGATGAATCGTGAGCAAAAAGAGTTGAACCTTAATGCTTATGATGCTGTAACAGGTGAATATTTGGCAACTCTTTTGAGCGAGAAAAACGATAAATTCCTTGAGCCAAATCAACCGCTCATCTTCCTTGACGACGACCGTTTTATCTATACAACTGATAATCGTGATGGTTATTACAATCTTTATCTCTATTCACTTAAGAAAAAACAACTCACACGTCTCACTCGCGTAGATGCCGATGTTGAATATCTCGATCACGACAATAAATGTGTATATTATTATTCTGCAGAGGTATCTTCTGCAGAGCGTCATCTTTGTCGCGTGAATATTGCAACAGGTAAAAGCACTCGTTTAACTCATGCAGAAGGTTGGCATCAATGCCAATTATCTACTGATAAACGCTATTTTACCGACAACTATTCATCGCTCAATGTACCTCGTGTAGTGGCAGTAGGCTCTACTGATGGCAAATTCTATCGTGAAGTATTTCGTGCCGAAGACCCATGTCGTGACTATAATTTTGCACCTATCGAGTTAGGTACTATTAAAAGTGCCGATGGCAAATATGATAATAACTATCGTCTCATTCGTCCACTCGATTTCGATTCTACAAAACAATATCCTGTAATACTATATGTATATGGTGGTCCGCACACCCAACTCGTCCGCAACAACTATCAAGCCAATCTTCGTCGTTGGGAGATGTACATGGCTCAACGTGGCTATATCCTATTCATTCTCGACAATCGAGGCACTCCAAATCATGGTGCCGATTATGCTCGTGCCATTCATCGTCAATGTGGGGTAGTGGAGATGCAAGACCAAATGGCTGGTATGCAGTGGCTCATGTCGCACTCTTGGGTCGATAAAGACCGTATTGGCGTTCATGGTTGGTCTTATGGTGGTTTTATGACTATCTCATTGATGACTAATTATCCTGACATTTTTAAAGTCGGTGTAGCTGGCGGACCAGTCATCGATTGGAAGTGGTATGAAGTTATGTATGGCGAGCGTTATATGGAGACTCCAGCAACCAATGCCGAAGGCTTAGAGGCTGTATCATTGATGAATAAAGCCAAAGACCTTAAAGGTCAACTACTTATTTGTCAAGGTTTAATAGATAATGTAGTCCTTTATCAACACTCCCTAAATTTCCTAAATGCCTGCATAACTAATAACATACCAATTGATTACTTCATCTATCCTCGTGCCGAACACAACGTCATGGGCAAAGACCGCATTCACCTCATGCAAAAAGTAACCGATTATTTCGAGGATTACCTAAAGTAAAATCATATTTTTTCTACAAAAAATATATATCGTAATCTGTTTTATCGCAGACGTAGCATATAAAAAAGTAGGGACGCTCGCTTTGAGCGTCCCTAATATGTTTTTATGTCATTCTGTCAAAAAAAAAAATTATGAGAAAGAAAATACCCCGTTTTTACTCAAAAAAACACAAAAAAACAGAAAATCGCGAAAAAAATCATGTTATAAAACATCTTTTAGAGATTAAAAATAGCTTTTAAAATCCCTAATACAGGCATAAAATTCATAAAAATCGCAAAAAAATAAAAATTTTTCTTTTTGAAAAACAACCACTTATAAAAAACTTTAGAAAAAAGCGTAAAAATATTTTGGTAGTTTCAGAAAAAGCAGTAACTTTGCATCCGCAATCGAGAGA
>JAZRJN010000039.1:0-11332 GCA_045645785.1 Candidatus Aphodosoma sp.
TGTATATTAAATTCAAAACACTTTTCACCACACTTCAGTCGTCTTTCTAAATATAACATGCAAACATAATAAAAAAAAATCATACAACCAATACCCATTCATCATTAAAAAAATCCCAAATTTTTACCCTATCTATAATATACTATAAACCAAAGAAGAGAGGTCCCTAAGGGGGACACACGGAGTAGTAACCGCAGCGTGATCCCTGAGCTCGCCGAAGGGTTACCTGCGGACATAAGCACATCCCCCCTTCCCCCCGACCCCATCGGGGTCGCACAACCATACAAAAAAATCCCTCACCCCTTGCACACCTCAAAACAAATCACTATCTTTGCATTGCACCCAATCAATCACAAGGTTGAAAAAACAAATATACTAATCAACAAAACAACAATAACTATGAAAAAAATTACCACACTATTTTTTGCGATACTTTGTTGTATCACAATTCTCAATGCAGAAGAGGTAGCACTTACCATCCACGTCGAAACTCCAGGGACACTTTCCGACAAAATCTTTGATGCTGATCAACGTCCTGCATTTGTTACAAAACTCACCGTAACAGGCACTCTCAACGACAAGGACTTCACCTGTATGCGCGAAACTATGACCTCTTTAGTCGATGTCGATTTATCTGCTATCACAAACACCACAGGAGTTAATTTCAACGATAAAAGCAATTTACTTAAAATCCTCCTCCCAGAAAATCTTACTTCTATTGGATATGAGGCATTTTTTAATTGCTCATCTCTAACTTCTATCTCAATCCCTAATAGCGTTACTTCTATTGGAAATGGTGCATTTTCTTATTGCTCATCTCTAACTTCTATCACAATCCCTAATAGCGTTACTTCTATTGGAGAGCGGGCATTTTATAATTGCGATGCTCTAACATCTATCACAATCCCTAATAGCGTTACTTCTATTGGAGATTATGCATTTTCAGGTTGCTCATCTCTAACTTCTATCACATGCCTTGGTTCTACTCCTCCTGAAGCAAGTGATTTAGGCGCACCATCCTCAACTTGCACTTTGATAGTTCCGAAAGTAGCATATAATAGTTATTTACGCCATGCTTATTGGGGACAATTCCTTACTATACGCACTATTGGTGATAAAGAAATCACTGCTTCAACTAATAATCCCGCTTGGGGTAAGGTAGATGGTGCTGGAGTTTTTAATGAAAACGAAACTGCTACACTCACTGCAATACCTAACAATGGCTACCGCTTCGTGAAATGGTCGGACGAAGTTACCGACAATCCTCGCACCGTGGTTGTTACTCAAGACTCTACTTTCACTGCTATCTTTGAAGCTAACTCATTCGTTATCACAACTGCAGTAAACGATGACGCTATGGGATCCGTAACCGAAGGTGGCGAATATGCCTACGGCATCGAAATCACCCTAACTGCCACTGCCAACTCAGGTTACCGCTTCACTCAATGGTCGGATGGCAACACCGACAACCCTCGCATCATAACAGTAACCGAAAACAAAACATACACTGCCGAATTCGAAGTAGAAACATTCACTATTACAACTGCCTCTGAAGTACCAAGTATGGGTGGAGTAAAAGTTACTCTTACAGCAGAACCTATCGAGGGCTTTGAATTCGTGGAATGGACCGATGGCAATACCGACAACCCTCGCATATTGACATTAACAGAAAATATTGAGGTTTATGCTCGCTTCCAAATGGCACAAGGCGGAAATCCTGTTGACCTTGAAACTTCAAAAATCTCATCTGCTAACATCTATACAACCAACGGCACACTCCACATCGAAGGCGCAACCGAAAACTACCATATCCTCGATGCCGCAGGTCGCCTAATCTATTCTGGCAACGCCACAACTCTCACTCTCCCACGTGGCATATACCTCGTTACAATGGGTGGCGAAGTAGAAAAAATAGCTCTATAGACTCAATGTTATAAAAAACAAACGAGATACATCAGTCAATGTATCTCGTTTGTCTTTTTATATGGTCTTTAAGTTAAAACAACTCTCAACTCTCAATTCTCAATTCTCAACTCTCAATTCTCAATTCTCAACTCTCAATTTTCAATTTTCAACTTTCAACTCTCAATTCTAAACTGGTCTGCCGACTTCCAGAATGGCAAACGATTTCTCACCTTATCTAAATAAGCCATGTCAATTTCTACTGTACGAGTGCCTGCCTCCCACTCTTCGAATGAGGCAATACATTTTCCGCGAGGGTCAAGCATTACGGAGTGTCCATTGTGTTGAACACTATAACTATCAGTGCCAATTGCATTTACTGCACATACATACGACTGATTTTCCATTGCGCGTGCCACTGTCAATGCATCCCATGCTTCAATGCGGTCTTTAGGCCAGTTGGCAGTGTAGATAAGCACATCATATTCGCTACCCGAAAAATTACGGCTCCACACAGGGAAGCGTAGGTCGAAACAAATCAATACTCTGAATTTCACACCTCTAAATACTACATCAAGATGTTTATTGCCTGGAGTGAAATATTTTTGTTCGTCACCGATAAACAAGTGGCGTTTGTCTGCAAATTCGATTGTGCCATCAGGCTGACAAAAGAAGCCACGATTGTATGATTTTTCGCCATCTGTTGCCATAAAGCTACTCGCAATGGCAAAATTACCTTCGCGTGCCCAACGTTTGATGGCTTGAATTGCTTCTCCGTCTGTATTTTCTGCCAATTCTGGTTGATCTACACTGAATCCTGTTGAGAACATTTCTGGAAATACTACGACATCGGTCTTTCCGTATAACTCTTTTACTATTCTCTCAAATGTGGCGAGATTGGCTTTTTTATCTCCCCATACAATTTCTTGTTGTACTAATGTGATTTTCATTATTCTGTTTACCTAATAAATTATACAATTTTATACATTCTGTGGCTTCTCGCACATCGTGCACTCGCAAAATATTTGCTCCACGTTCTAACGCAAAACTATTTAATATTGTAGTTCCATTCAATGCTTCTGTTGCATCGCATCCAAGTGCTTTATAAATCATCGATTTGCGAGATACACCTACCAATATAGGAGATTTGAAACATTCGAAAGTTGATAATTCACGTAATAGAGTATAGTTTTGTTCTATTGTTTTTGCAAATCCAAAGCCAGGGTCGATGATAATCTCTTTGTTGAATCCTTTTTCTCTTAAGATGGCGACTTTTTTAGCAAAATATTGTAGAATATCCGATAGGAAATCATCGTATTTAGTCATAGATTGCATCGTTTGAGGGTCGCCTTTAGAGTGCATAAGTATGTATGGTACTTGTAGTTCGATAATTGCATCAAGCATATTTTCGTCCCACTTAAAACCAGATACATCATTTATCATACCGACTCCAAACTCCTTAACAGCCATGCGGGCAACATTGCCTCTGAAAGTATCAATAGAGATAGGTATATTTGGGAAATTAGAACGTATAATATTTAATGCAAATCTCACACGCTCAATCTCTTCTGCTTCGGTAACAATATCAGCACCTGGACGAGTAGAGTAGCCGCCAATGTCTAATATAGCAGCACCATTTTCAATGGCATTTTGGGCTGATGTTAATATAGATTTTTCGTTGGTAGTTCTGCTATTTTCGAAGAAAGAATCGGGTGTAATATTGATTATCGCCATCACTTTGGGTTGTGATGTATCTAATATTTGTCCATCAAAAACAATAAGTTTATTATATTTTGCGTTATTCATATAAAAAGTCATATTTTTGGACGCAAAATTAGAAAAAAAAACTGACCTAAAATAATTTTTTTGTTACAAAAGTAAAAAAACTTAAAAAAAATAGTTGTTATGTCATAAATTATTGGTAAATTTGCGCTCGAATTCTGTACATTTTTTAGTGTGCAGCATTGTGTTGTAAAAAAAATATAAATAATAAATATGAAATCGTTGAATAAATTATTGATTTTGAGTAGTCTTTTAGTGCTACTTGTAGTCTCTGGTTGTAAAAAACAAAATGGTTTAGCAAGTGGTAATACGGTTCTTCCGCTTGGTGGTAAATCAGCTACAACAGGATGGTCTTATAACGATCCTGCGCAAGGTTTCTTTAATGTTCAGACTGAATATTATGGAAAATGTCCTAATGGTATGGTGCTTGTGGATGTAGCTACTACTGTTCGTGGTCAGAATGGTGATATGGTTTCTGCGGTGAAGAACAATACTAAAAAACGTGTTGCAGCTTCAGCTTTCTTTATGGATAAGTTTGAGGTTACTAATCTTGGTTGGCGTGAGTATGTTCGTTGGTTGCAAATAATTTATATGCATCGTCCAGATATCGTTGTTAGAGCTTTGCCTGATGAAACTGTTTGGCGTAAAGAGTTGGCATATAATGAACCATACGTTCGTGAATATTATGTTAGTCCAGCTTACAATAATTATCCTGTTGTTGGTGTGTCATGGACTCAAGCTACTGAATATTGTAAATGGCGTACAGATCGTTTGAACGAGTTAGAACTTATTCATTCGGGTATAATTCCGTATGTGCCTCTTGAAATTGCTAATCAAAAAATTCAAGAATATCCTGATTCTTCTAAAAATTTTGTCTTTACAACAAAAACAGCTCGTGATTATGTCTATTTTGTAAATGCAAATTATGAAGAGTTTGAATCTGAAGAAGGTGAGGCACTTAAATTTGAGCCAGATTTTAAATCTTTTGATTTGAATGGTGATGGTGAAATTATGACAAATGAGTGGAGTGTTGTTCTTGAAGGTGTATTGTATGATTCAGAAATTCGTCTTCCAACTGAGATGGAGTGGGAATATGCTGCTTATGGTTTGGTGACAGAAGAAGGTATTTATAAACAAACAAATACATATCCATGGAATGGTAATCAACTTCGTGTAACAGATGATCCTGCGTATGAAGGCTTATTTAAAGCTAACTTCTTGCGTGGTCGTGGTGACCCTCTTGGTGTACAAGCTAATGGAACTTTAACTATGCCTGTTGGTTCTTTTGCTCCTAATGATTATGGTTTGTTTGATATGTCAGGTAATGTTAATGAATGGGTGAAGGATGTTTATCGTGCTAATGTTACTATTGTAGAAGAGATAAATTCTTATCGTGGTAATGAGTTTGAATCAGACTCTTTATACGCAGAAGAAATTCTAAATAAACACTTTACGTATCTTGATCCAGTTATGCGTGATTCTATGCGTACTGTGTTGATTGCTGAACGTGGTATTACTAAAACAGGTGGAGACTATCGTGATTTTAAAGATGGTGATAATCAATCAGCTCTTGAAGATTCAACAAAAGTTGAGCAAATCTATAAAGATATGACTCCAATTGAAAAAGCAAATGCTATTTCTAATACTGCTCGCGTTTACAAAGGTGGTGGTTGGAATGACCGTGCTATTTGGTTGAATCCAGCTCAACGTCGTTGGCTTGATGAACGTGCTTGCCGTAATGATATTGGTTTCCGTTGTGTTATGAGTACCGTAGGTGGTCGTGACCAAGAACGTGATCAAGAGAGAGTAGATTAATTTTATTTGAAACATATAGCTAAAAAGCACTTACTTCGAGTCGGTGCTTTTTTGCTTGATATAATACTATATACATTATTATGGAAAAAATTCAAAGAACAGTTATTGTTGATGCACTTAAACGTACTGATTATGGTGCAAAAGTGAATATTAAGGGTTGGGTGCGTACTCGACGCGGTAACAAAAACGTTAGTTTTATTGCTCTCAACGATGGTTCTTCTATCAATAATATTCAAATCGTTGCAGATATAGCTAAATTTGGCGAAGAGTATCTTAAACCAATTACAACAGGTGCTTGTATCTCGGTGAATGGTATTCTTGTAGAGTCAATGGGTCAAGGTCAATCGGTTGAGGTACAGGCTGAAGAGATTGAAATCTATGGTACTGCTGATAATACTTATCCTTTGCAAAAGAAAGGTCATACTCTCGAATTCCTTCGTGAAGTAGCTCACCTTCGTCCTCGTACTAATACTTTTGGCGCTATCTTCCGTATTCGTCATAATATGGCGATGGCTATCCATACTTTCTTCCACGAACGTGGTTATTTCTATTTCCATACTCCACTTATCACAGCGTCTGACTGTGAAGGTGCTGGTCAAATGTTCCAAGTAACAACTAAAAATCTTTATAACCTCAAAACTAATGAAGAGGGTAAAATTGATTATTCAGATGATTTCTTTGGCAAACAAGCGTCGTTGACAGTGTCTGGTCAGTTGGAAGGTGAGTTGGCTGCTATGGCTTTGGGTAAGATTTATACTTTTGGCCCTACTTTCCGTGCTGAAAACTCAAATACTCCACGTCACTTGGCTGAGTTCTGGATGATTGAACCTGAGGTTGCTTTCTTCGAAATCGAAGATAACATGCAACTCGCACAAGACTTCATCCAATATTGTGTACGTTGGGCTCTCGAACATTGTCAGGACGATATTGCATTCCTTGCAAAAATGTATGATAATGAACTTATTGACCGTCTTAACTTCGTAATTGCTAACGATTTCAAACGTCTTACTTATACAGAAGGTATTGAAATCTTGAAAGAGGCAGTTGCTAATGGTCGTAAATTTGAGTTCCCAGTAGATTGGGGTACTGACCTTCAATCAGAACACGAACGTTATCTTGTAGAAGAACACTTCAAACGTCCAGTGATTTTGACTGATTATCCAAAAGAGATTAAGTCTTTCTATATGAAACAAAACGATGATGGTAAGACAGTACGTGCGATGGACGTATTGTTCCCAAAAATTGGCGAAATCATTGGTGGTTCACAACGTGAAGAAGATTACGAAAAACTTCGTACACGTGCAGCTGAAATGGGAGTGCCTGATAAAGATATTTGGTGGTATCTCGATACACGTCGTTTCGGTACTGCTCCTCACTCAGGTTTCGGTCTTGGATTCGAACGTTTGATGTTGTTCGTGACAGGTATGCAAAACATCCGTGACGTAATACCTTTCCCAAGAACACCTAATAACTGTGAGTTCTAATAATAGACGTGTATAGATAAGAATAAAATCGCACTATAAAATTTTGTGAGAGCGAAATTGTATAGTGCGTTTTTTGGTGTTTAGGGAAACTAGATAATCTAGATATTCTAGATAAACTAGATGCTCTAGATATTCTAGAAGAACTAGATAATCTAGAAAAACTAGATAGATATTCTATAATGTTTGAAAAATTCTCAATTCTCAATTCTCAACTTTTAATTCTCAACTTTCAACTTAATTAATGCTTTATCCCAAAAACTTTGAAAATAAAATATCGTTCGACCAGATTCGTGGATTGATAAAAGAGCGATGCGTCAGTCAGCAAGGTGCCGAGTTGATTGATGCTATGGTGTTTTCGTCTGATTTTGATGTCGTAGTGTTGTCGCTCACGCAGATAGAAGAGATGATGACCTTGTTGACCGAAACGGGCGAGGGGTTACCATTGGGTTCGTTGGCAGATTTGCGACCTGCATTTGCTCGAACACAAGCAGATGGAACTTTCCTTGATGTGAAAGATGTGGTAGATTTGCGATTGAACGTGTCAACTCTTCGTGCTGTTACGACATATTTGCGTGCGAGAGATGCGGAACGTTTTCCTGCATTGATTAAGATGACCGAGTCGGTGGAATTGTTCCCGAATATAGAGCATGAAATAGAGCGTATTATCAATAAATACGGCGAAGTGAAAGATACGGCATCGCCACAATTGGCTGAGATTCGTCGTTCGATATTGTCGGCTCAAAGTAGTATTTCTAAGACACTTAATGCTATTTTGCGTCAGGCTCAGGCTTCGGGTATTGTCGATAAAGAGGCTGCTCCAACTATTCGTGAAGGGCGTTTGGTGATACCTGTGTCGGCAATGAATAAACGAAAGATTCAGGGTATTATTCATGATGAATCGGCTACGGGTAAGACTGCTTTTGTCGAGCCAACAGCTGTGGTAGAGGTAAATAATCGCCTTCGTGAGTTGGAAAATGAGGAAAGAAGAGAGATTATTCGTATCTTGGTTGAATTTACCGATTTGGTACGACCATATTATGATGCAATAGCACAGTCGGTCTATTTCTTGGCAGAAGTGGATGCTTTGCGTGCAAAGGCGCAATTCTCTATATCAATTCGTGCTATAAAACCGTATTTAGTATCTGATTGTGAGGTAGATTGGCATGAAGCACGACATCCGTTATTGGAGATGTCGCTTGTGCGTCAAGGTCGTAAAATAGAACCTTTGAATATAAAACTCACTCCTAAACAGCGTATTTTGCTTATTTCGGGACCAAATGCTGGTGGTAAGTCGGTATGTCTTAAGACTGTGGGTTTATTGCAATATATGCTTCAATGTGGTTTGCCTATACCATTGCATGAGCGTAGTCGTGCGGGTTTGTTTAAGTCGATATTCATTGATATAGGCGACGAGCAAAGTATCGAGAATGACCTTTCGACCTATTCTTCTCACTTGTTGAATATGAAGAATTGTATTAAATTCAGCAATGGAAAGAGTCTTTTGTTGATAGATGAGTTTGGTACGGGTACTGAGCCTCAAATTGGTGGTGCGATTGCCGAGGCGGTGTTGGATCGCTTCAATAAGAATAAGGTTTTTGGAGTTATCACTACCCACTATACCAATCTTAAGCACTTTGCAGCGCAGACCGAAGGTATCGTGAATGGAGCGATGTTGTATGACCGCAATCAGATGCGTCCGCTCTTTATGCTTTCTATTGGTACTGCAGGTTCGTCGTTTGCTATTGAGATTGCGCGAAAAATCGGTCTGCCTGAAGATGTTATTGCTGCAGCATCGGAGATGGTTGGTACAGAGCAAGTCGATTTCGATAAACACCTTCAGGATGTGGCACGTGATAAGCGTTATTGGGAGAATAAGCGTCAGCAGGTGAAGGACAAAGAGAAACGTTTGCAACAATTGACCGAGCGTTATGAGCAACTCATTGAAGGTATGCGGGTGAAGGAGAAAGAGACATTGCGTCAGGCAAAACAAGAGGCAGCAGAGATACTTTCGCAAGCAAACAAAGAGATAGAGAAGACTATACGTATTATTAAAGAGACTCAAGCCGATAAGGAGGCAACTCGTAAAAGTCGTGAAGAGGTGGGTAAATTGCGTGAGAAGATGGAGCGAGGAGCGCAACAATCAGCACCTAAAAAACAGCAGAAGCCACTTGTTGTAGGAGAGCATGTGCAGATTGTAGGGCAGAATGTTATAGGTAAATTACTTGAATTACAGGGTAAGGCTGCTATTGTGGCATTTGGGCAGATTAAATCTACTGTTGCGCTCAATCGACTTGAGCGAGTGTCGGCAGGTCAAGCCAAACAAGCCGAGCAACGTATGGCGGCACAGCGTAGTTCGAATGCGACAGAAGATATTCGCAATCGACAACTTACGTTTAAACAAGAAATTGATGTGCGTGGTATGCGTGTAGATGAGGCATTGCAAGCAGTAGTATATTTTATTGATGATGCAGCGATGGTGTCGGCTACGCAGGTACGTATTTTGCATGGTACAGGCACAGGGGCATTGCGTCAAGCAATTCGTGATTATTTGCATCAAGTTTCAATGGTGAAATCCTATCGCGATGAGCATGTGCAATTTGGTGGTGCAGGGATTACTGTTGTGGAAATGAAGTGATAGTAGGGACGCTCGGCTCGAGCGTCCGCAAATGGAATGGGGAAAGGGAATAAGGAACAAGGAATAAGGAACAGGGAATAAGGAGCAGGGAATAAGGAGCAGGGGGCAAGGATGTTAATGTAATAATTATGAATTATGCATTATGCATTATGCATTATGCATTATGCATTATGAATTATGAATTATGAATTATAAAAGGACTGCATTAGTATTAGAAGGTGGAGCGATGCGGGGGATGTACACCGCAGCGGTGCTTGATGTCTTGATGGATGAAGGTATCAAGGTGGATGCTATTTATGCAACATCGGCAGGTGTGCTTTTTGGAGTGAATTATATTTCAGGGCAGAGAGGTCGTGCAATTCGTTATAATAAGCGATTTTCACGAGATAAACGTTATATGGGCATACATTCTTTAGTTACTTCGGGTAATATTATCAACAAAGATTTTGCCTTTTATGAAGTGCCTTTCACGTTGGATGTTTTTGACCAAGAGGCATATTCGCGTTCTGAAATAAAGATGGTTGCCACTGTTACTAATGTGCATACAGGTGGGGTTGAATATATCGAAGTGAAAGATGTATTGGAGCAGATGGAGGTGTTGCGTGCAGCATCGGCTATGCCATTTGTATCGCAGATGGTAGAGTTGGACGGACAGCTTTATCTTGATGGTGGATTGGCTGATAGTATTCCGTTAAAGAAATGCCAAGCGGATGGTTATGAGAGGATAATTGTAGTGGAGACTCGTCCGAAAGGGTATCGCAAGTCGAAACCTAATCTTATTGCAGCTAAGTTGTTTTATTCGAAATACCCTAATTTAGTAGAGACGATAAATAATCGTTATATCGGTTATAATAATATATTGCAAGAGATAGATGAACTTGATGAGAAGGGGAAAATAGTGTTAGTGCGTCCGTCGAAAGAGTTGCATTTGGGGCGTATTGAGTCAAATCCCGACCGATTGCAAGAGATGTATGATTTAGGAATTCACGATATATATCACCAACTTTCTCGAATAAAAACATTTATTGTTTGATAAGGTAATATTTTTGTTGAAAAAAATTGTAGTATAAAAAACTTTTATTATCTTTGCAAATTGAATAGGAGTATTATCGTGAATATTCTTTTTTGGGGAAGTGGATATATTAAATTGAAAAATAAATATATAGAAATGAATAAAATTGTAAACAAACAACATTTTTCTGCCAATGTTGTTAAGTTGGAGATTGAGGCTCCGCTTATTGCAAAATCACGTAAAGCTGGTCATTTTGTTATTGTTCGCGTTGATAAAGATGGAGAGCGCATGCCATTGACTATTGCTGATTCGGATATTGCTCGTGGTACAATCACACTTGTTGTACAAAAAATGGGTGTATCGTCAACAAAATTGTGTAACCTCAACGTAGGTGATGAGGTGCTTGATTTAGTAGGTCCACTCGGTAAGGCTACTCATATTGAAAAATTCGGTACAGTGGTATGTGCTGGAGGTGGTGTAGGTGTTGCTCCTATGTTGCCTATTATTAAAGCGATGAAAGAGGCTGGCAATCGCGTAGTTTCTATTCTTGCTGGTCGTACAAAAGACCTTATTATTCTCGAAGAACAAGTGCGCGAATATAGCGATGAGGTGGTGATTATGACAGATGATGGTTCGTATGGCAATAAAGGCCTTATCACACAAGGCGTTGAAGAGGTGATTAATCGTGAGAAAGTGGATATG
>JAZRJN010000040.1:0-5278 GCA_045645785.1 Candidatus Aphodosoma sp.
GGTTGAATTACATCAAGACAATAAACTTCTGTATCGCTTGTTGAGATTACATATTCACGTTCTTCAGATAAAGTTTTATTTTTATCTGATTTTTTGTACCAACGATAATTAAAACCTTCAGGACCTCTTAAAGTATCAAATTCGACCTCACCACATGCAGAACTTTCCAATTCACCGCTAGCACAATTAAGGGTAAAATAAGCATAACAATAATGTCCTTGTTCGGCACAGTCGTACGTTGTCAAACGAACGATGATATCTTCGCCATCATGTTCACGAAGATTTATTGACACAGTTGTCCAATCTTTCCACAATACAACACCATTGCCCATATCGTTCCAATCTGAAGTATTAGAACCCGCAGTAAACTTAGCCTCACCACATCCTTTAGGGTCAATCATAGAACCATCGGATTTCAAAATTTCTAATTCAAATTTAGGTTGCCATACTTCTTTATGTTTTGGATCTTGCAATACAACAGCATATTTCAAAATTAATACAGCAGATGATTTTGCATCTACTTTATATCTATATTCAACACGTTCAGCTTCGCCACCATGATTCCAGTTTCCCAAACGAACAGAAGCAACTTCACCTTCTGGAACAGTTCTCAATCCACCTCCTGTATTAGCATCACGCTCGTCCAAATCATAGTGCAATGTATGACGGCTATCAATACTCATATAACCTTTATCAACACAACCAGCTACAAAAACACTATTTGGATCAACCGCAGGATTCATTCCTGTAAAACAATTATTTGAGCTCAAGCTCATATAATCAATACAACGCATACCTGCATAATAGACAAATTGAGAAATTGAGACCCAAGTACCATTAATACCCTCGCAACGAGAACGTACATAATATGTACACATACCTTCATCCATACCCTCAATTATCAATGATGTATCACGCACATTATCGTATGTTTTCCATTTTTTTGTTCTATCATTATAGCAACGCACATCATAAGCTTCAGCTTGGCCACTCCAAGAGAAAACTACATTATAATCCTCCACATTTACTTTCAAATCAGAAGGTTTATAACAATATCCAACAGGCATAATCAAAATATTGTCAACACAAGCTGCTGGTGGGCGAACACCATTCACCCCATTGCGCCAAACGAACACAATTTTGTGTGGTGTCCCATCTGACTTAATAGTATCTACCACAGTGTTCCATGACTTCTGCGACAATTTAGTTAAAAGCTCATCTCCACACCAAAAATCCAAAGCATATTTCTCAACAAAACTTGGCATAACTTCATTGTTATTACGCGAATTGGTAGCCTCTATTGCTGGCACCCAACATACATACATACCATCAATATTACTGATGCTATCTTGCCAACCTGCAGCTTGCCAATCAAAAGAAAACTCATATTCTCCTGAATCAAGCGTCACTTCACGCCACACCACAACACTCAAAGGCGTCTCATCAGAATAATTATTAGTTGTTTTGTCATTAGATACAAACAAGCCATAACTACCACCATTAGACCCAGCTGCACCAATACTCCACTTATTCACACAAATTTCCCCTTGATTACCAGCATTCAACATCCATCCATCATGTGACTCAAAACCTTCAAAATCACATTGATAGATAATAGCATCTAAATCAGTTTGAGCATGCAAATATGTCATACAAAATGTACAACACACAACAATTAGCAACAACAATAACTTTTTATAATTCATAATGCATAAATTATGTTTTAAAACATTAAAACAGAAAAAACAATATCATTTCCCCTAAAACCCATCAGCTATTACCTTAAATTATTCCACACCTTTTTCCTTGCGTGTTTTAATCCAAGGTTTAGTAACATTGTTATTCAAACAATTACATTCTCGTGGCTTAGGCATTTCAAACATAACGCCCACTTTAACGCCCACATACCAAGAATGCAAATTCGACGAATGACTATATGCAGCAAATTTACCTGAATTTTTTAGTTCTGCAAAATCGCCTTTACTCATACCAACAGGCATGGTTGAATAATAAGAGTTTACACCTTCAAGCAAATTCATCACATTTTTCAAGTCATCATAGCCATTCATATCTTTATAGTTCAAAAGGTTTCCTTCTCCTCGGTTAACATAAGAACTCAATGTAGCAAATTCGCCACACAAAGCAAATTTGAATCGAATACCACCACTATATCTATCTTTACCTTTTATGTCTAAACCTTGCCAACCAATCTCAAGAGCAGGAGAAACATTTAGATGTCCGACGAAATTTTTATCAGTAGAAACAATACCTTTTCTACTTACAGGTTCTTTAAGTTTCATAGGAGGATATTTTTTGTAATAAACGACACAATCGGTAAACTCAAAATCGCTTATAACATCAGCATACAAGCCTAATCCAACCTTCGCACCTGCGCCAAAATAGAATCCAGATTCAAACTTATATCCTATCATAACAGGCATATTCACAGACAAAAGACGTTGCATCTCTTTCCATGTTACAATATTATATGCAATATCAGAAGTATCGTTTTCACTATCCACTACGCCATCAATATGATAAATTTCTTGAGTGTTATTTAATTTACCAGTCAACAACTGACCTTCAACACCAACACCCAACCAAACACCCGATGAATGATGCCACTCATAACCAAAACCCAACGAACCTCCCAAAAAAGGAACTGATGTAACTTTCATAGTATCAGGAAGTGGCATTAAATTAAAAGCAGAAACTCCACCTGACAATGAAATTGTAAGAAAGTGAGAATCATTACGATTTGCATTTGGATCTCCCTTTTGCGCTTTCAATCCAATTAAAGGATAGCACAACAAAAATAACAAAAATAACAATTTGCTAAATGATAGATTTTTCATAATATATTTACGTGTTTTCTTAATTACAACATATTAACCTCTATGTACAACAACCCATAGTACACAATATTTTGCAAATTTAGAAAAAAAAACTCACATAACAAACACTTTAATAAAAAATATTCAGAATTCAAAAAACATATTGCACAATTAAAAAATAATGTGTACATTTGCATTTTGAAAACATGCAAAAATTTATCAATTTAATTTAACTAAAAACTATGAAAACAACTACTTTATTAAAATCGCTATTTGTAGCGATTGTTTTGAGCATCACTACATTAGTGTATGCACAAGATGAGCCTACAATTCCAGAAGTAACAACGATGGAAGAGGTTATTTCGGCTTTGGGAGAAAATGACCAAACTGTTGGAGTAAAAGTACACTTTAAAAATCTAGAACCAATTTTTGTTGTAAAATCGTTATACACTGACATCTATATGCCAGATGGAACAACACTTTTGAAAATCAAAACAGCTTGTCCTAAAAAATTTGATGCTATTGGTAGATATTATTACAACAATGACAAAGAATCTGGCGCTCTCGGATTTAAATTTGAAGTTGAAGAAATTACTGCTGCTTATGCATTTCATAATCTCTACTATTTAGCAGAAAGCAAAACACAAACTGCTGTTGAAATAGTAAATCCTGTTGTAGTTACAGCTGTTGACAACAACAACGTATTTGTTCAATATCAAGATTTTGACAAAGGAATTCATGGAAATCTAATTGTAGTAGAAGGAGAACACTCTTTACAAATTGGCGATCAATTAACAGGTTTTACTGCAACGCTCAATTTAGCAAGAAGAGATTCTTTATTTACAGAAACTGATACAGTTGTAACAATGATTCGTAACACATACTTCAATGTAGAAGCTTCTTCTTTTGGCACAATAACTAGCGACAATACAATCAAATACAAAACGGAAGAACATCTTGACAGCATTAAACCAAACGAAGCTATAGCAGTTCAACTACCTATAGGTGGTATTATCAAAAAAGAAAATGACAAATATTTTTACAAAATAGGAGACTCTTCTGTCGAAATCACATCAACCACTGTAAATCTTGACAACTATTTAAATAATCCTATTTCTGAAATGGTAAGAGGTGTTGTTAACTACTACCATACTGCTGAAAACACAATGCCAGAAAACAGATTCAATGTAATTATTACAGAAATCAAAGCTCTTGATACAAACTATGCAACTATTGCGGAATGGATTGATGCAGCCCAATCTGGTATTACAACAGGTTCGCTTAAAAATCCTGTAAATGTTACACTTTCTGTTTACCAATCATACAAATCTTTCGTATTTATCCAAGACGAAACCGGCGCTATCTGCTTGAATTTTGGTGATTATAAAGAAAACCCTATTAAAACAGGTGACGTAATTAAAGGCATAGAAGGAAATCTTAAATGTATAAGTGAAACAAATGCAATAATTGCACCTATAATAGAAATAGCAAAAGAAAATGCTCCTACTTATGTTAAAAATATTGAAGTTTTAGAATCAAATGTTGTAGTTAAACCAATTGATGTAACTATAGCAGAACTCAATGCAGATGAAGATGCAATTAAAGAAGGTGTTATCTCTAAATTTGCAAACCATTTAGTGAGACTTAATGGTGTGAAAAAAGCTAAGAATTTTTATGGTAAAACATATTATTTAGTTCAAGATAATGACACTTTGCCATTTAATCAATCAACATTGCAAAAAGTTTGGAGTAAACTTGATACGCTACAAATGACTATAACAGGTGTTATTGACTATAAAACAATAAACTCGTCTGCTCTATACTCAATCTACCCTCGTTCAATTGAAGATGTACATTTGGTTGCTCCTGAATTTGTTCCTGCAGCAGGCATGTATGAAAAAGAGGTTGAAGTTGCTATTACAATGTTTGGAGAACAAGGTGTTGATTATACTGCTGTATATTACACAACTGACCCTGAATTTAACCCAGAAGATGAGCCAAACATGAACGATGGAGAAGAATATACAGAACCTCTACAACTTACAGAGACAACAACAATACATGCAATGGCTACTTATCTTGAAGATGAATCAAAGTCAAGTCCTATAGTAAAAGCTATCTATACTATTGTTGATCAATTGCCAGACAATACTGATAACGTAGAATTGATTGCTACTGTTTACACAAACAATGGTTCTATTATCGTAAACACTGAAGTTGGAAACAACATTGAAGTTTACACTATTAATGGTCAAAATATCTACAATGCTATGGCAACAAGTAATATTACAACTATTGATGCTAATGGCAATAATGTAGCTATTGTTCGCGTAAATGGTAAATCTGTTAAAGTTGCTGTAAGATAATTGATTATAATCTAAATATTCTAGATAATCTAGGACTACTAGATTATAAATAAAAAAAATGAGATGCTTCAATAATTG
>JAZRJN010000041.1:0-16427 GCA_045645785.1 Candidatus Aphodosoma sp.
AGAGTTGCTCATTGAGGTTGATTTCGTTAGAGTGAGCTTCGATGAGAGGCATAACTTCCATCATGATTTGAGCCATTTCGTCGTTAGATTCAGCGCCATCGAGAGCGAAGAATACAGAAGCAACGTGGTTGAAAAGAGAGCCAGAACGTTCGAGAGCCACGATAGTGTTTTCGAATGTTGGAGCTTCTGGGTTGTTGATGATAGCTTCGATTTCGGCTTTGTGTTCAGCCATAGCACGGTCAAAAGCAGGTTTGAAGTGCTCATTTTTCAATTGGTCGAAACGGAATGTTCCGTGAGGAGCAGTTGATTCTACAAAGAATGGATTTTGCTCAGCTTTTTTACAACACATTGTGAGTGTCAAAATTAAAGTTAATAAAATACTTACTTTTTTCATAGTTATTAATTTAGTTAGTAATTGTTTATAATTTGTTTGAATGTGTATATATTTTCATTTGTTGTGATGTAGATAATATAAACACCATTATTGAGTTTACTAAGATTTAGGTGATTTGTAGCAGGAGTTTGATATTGTAATATACCATTTAGGTCATATACTTTGATATCAATAATAGGTAGATTGGTGTTTAAAAATACAATACCAGAAGTTGTTGGATTTGGATATATTTGTATTGGTGAAATATCGATAGGAATATTTACGGTTATATTACTATAACTGAATTCTATTATATTGCAATGTATAAAAGGGTGTGTATTGTTTTCGTGCAGAGGTATATAATCATTGTATTCTTGTTTGTTTTCGCTCCAAAATGTCTGTTGAATATTTGCGAATTCAATATTTGTTGAATTTTGATAATTATACACTATTTGGTATACTAATTCCCATTCTTTGTATATTAGTTCGTAAATATTACATTCTTGTATTGTTTTATTACCATTGTATTTATATTGGCGTTTGAAAGTGCTTATCCATGAATTGTTGTTCCAATATTGGTATGTTATTTCACTTAATTGTTCATTGGTATATGTATATATTTGTTTTGCACTATATGTCCATTGATTGTTTTTGTAATTTTTTTGAATTTCATATACAACATTTTCGTTTTTTAAGAGTTGTTCGCATTGGAAAGATGGAATGTATTTACCATTAAATAATTCGTAGGTTGTTGCAATAGATTTATTATTGTAGTATTCAAATGTTGTGTATTGAGCAAACGTTGTATCGTTTTGGGGAGTTATAGAAGCTATTTTTGTGTATATTATTTTGTTATTTGCAAATTTCTTTATTGTTATATTTGTATATTGGAGTGAGTCGTTTTGTAGAAATTTGTGCGTCTCAATTTGTGTAGAATCTTGGTTGTTATAGTTAATAATTTCTTTGTGAGTACCGATGGAACGTGTATATGAGGTTAATTGATTTGATGTATATGTATAATTTTGTTTTTCGTTCAAGTACCAATTATTATTTATCCAAGAGTAGGAGCAAACCTCACTTACAGCACCATTGTTGTATGTTGTGGTGTTGTAAGTGTAGTTTTCCCAATTGTTTTTATCTGTTGAAAGCGCAGTTGTTGTATTGATTATTTTATTTTCAGAATTATAGTTATAACTCGTTTTGTACCATATATTATCTTTATATGTTACAATATAATCAATTTTATTGTTTTCGGCTTGTAAATGAGATAAAAACAATAATATTAGATTTGCAAAAAATATTATTTTTTTGATATACATTATTTGCGATTTTCCATTTCTTCTGCTGTTTTTACGCGGAAGCGTTCTGGATTTGGACGTACAAATTCTTTTTCGATATATTCAGAAGAATAACCAGGACGAGTTACTTTGTTAGGAATACGTTTGTGATTACCATCAAATTGTCCGTTTTTCTCTCCTTTGATAGCATCATCAAGGTATTTAACCATAAGGTATTCGCCTAATTTTTTCCATGAACTGATAGCTTTTTCTGCTTGGATTTTACAGAATTGGTTAAGGAATTTTTGTACTTGTTTATTTTCTCCTTTTTCGATGAGTTTAGCAATGTGTTTTTCTGCTTCTTTTACATCGTTGAAGAATTCTTTTTCAAGAGTAGCTTGACGTTTTTGTACTTCAGGATAGAGCATTGAATAGCGAGGATATACCATACTTGCAACCCAGTTGTTAACCCAGAAAGCAGATTCCCATGTAAAATCTAAGATAGAACCATTATTTTCGCGCATAGATTTTGGTATTTCGGTGATACAAGAGTAAATAGGAACATAAACGTTGCAAGTTGCATCGTCAAGACCAAACCAAAGGATACCACCTATTTCAGTAGGCACGTAGTCACGCATTTGAGCAATGAAAGAGAAACCTGTTTGTTGTGTTGCCACTGGACGTTCGTGGAAATATTCTTTACCATTGTGTTTGTAAATAAGAGGAGTCATACGGTAAACAGAGTTGAAATTACCAGCACCAGCACCTTTTGACATATCAAGAGGAGTGCCTTCGTAGTGGTCGCGCATAGCATCTTGAAGGTCTTTTACAGAGAGTTTACGTTCAGGTTTAATCCAAAGAGGCATACGTTCTTTTGTGTCGCACATGATGTATGATAAATATTTATCCATAGAGCGGTCGTGACGACGGAAGAAACTCCATACGCGTGCTTCACAAGCGCGAACACCACTGAAATCAAGTGGATTATAAGTGTCTGAGAAGCTAAATTCAGCATCTTTACCATTGAAGTAACCTTTTTCGCGAGCAAATTTGATTACGTCGTGAGCATATACAGTTGTAACTTCAGGGTTATAGATTTTTTTGAGGTTTTTGCTTGAGATAGTAGTTTTATCTTTACGATTTTCAAGTGGGAAAGTTGTGATACGCGCTTGGTTAGCGTGACCAGAGATGCAATCGTCAGGAATACGACGAGCTACCCATACAAAACCTTTTGAACCAGGACCTTTACCGATAAGTTCCATAATCCAAGCCTCATTAGGATCAACGATAGAGAATGATTCGCCAGTTGAGTAATAGCCATATTCGTTAACAAGGTTTACGATAGTAACAATAGCTTCACGAGCAGTTTTTGCACGTTGAAGTGTAACGTAAATAAGGCTACCATAGTCCATGATACCAGTAGTATCTTGTAATTCAGTAAGACCTGTCCAAGTAGTTTCTCCGATAGTAAGTTGGTGCTCGTTCATGTTGCCAACTACGTTGTAAGTTTGGCTAACTTGTTTGATTTTACCACGATAATTGCCTGAGTCCCATTCATAAATGTCAAGCATTGCTCCTTCTGGATAAGTAGCAGCAGGGTAGTGATACAATGAGCCATAGAGCCAATAAGAGTCGGCTGCGTAAGTTACCATAGTTGAGCCATCGACTGATGCGCCTTTGGCAACGATGAAGTTAGTACACGCATTAGTGATGCCAAATGTAGCCAAAATTAAGGCTACCGCTAATGTGATTCTTTTTTTCATTTGTTTAGATTTTTAGATTTTGTCAGACTTGTCAGACTTATTAGACTTGTCGGACGAATAATTATTATTTTCAATTTTAAATTCTCAATTCTCAATTCTCAATTCTCAATTCTCAATTTTATCGCTAAAGGCTCAAAGACCTTCGGTTCTCAATTCTTAATTAAAACGGGTATCCGACAGCAAAATGTAGAGCAAAATCATTTTTCCAAGTAAGCTCAGTTCTCCATCGTTCGTTCTTGACAGGATAACCAGGGTCGTATAATTTGATACCTAAATCTACGCGTATAACAAAGAAATCAAAGTCGAGACGTAAACCTGCACCATAATTGCAAGCAATTTGTTTATAAAACTCATTCCAACGGAAAACACCAGTAGGCTGTTCTGCGTAATCACGGATAGTCCAAATATTACCAGCATCAAAAAATACAGCGACTTCTAATTTCCATATAAGGCGAAAGCGAGCTTCAAGGTTTAGGTCTAATTTGATGTCGCCAGATTGCTTCATGAAATCGATACTTCCTGTACTATTGTAGAAATTACCTGGACCTAATCTGCGTGCAGACCATCCACGCATACTATTGGCACCACCACTATAATAACGTTCTTCAAAAGGAAGAATAGATGCATTGCCGTATGGTAATCCAACACCAAGACCAGAGTGAAATACTAATCGTGATTTGTCAGTTAAATACCAATTATATGCAAAATCAACGTCAGCCTTAGCAAATTGTGAATATTGGATATTGAATATTTCGTAAACTCCGTCTTCGTTTTTTGGTTGCTTGATAACGTTACTTATTCCATATAGTAAGTTTCCTGCAGTGCGAACATTGGCGCGGAATGTGTAAAAACTACTTGTGTTGAATGTCATTTTACGGCGATTAGACATATTAATACCTAAACCCCAGCGCATGATAAAGTGGTCTTCGTAACTAAATCGGATGCTTGATGTAGGTTTCATGTATTTATCTTTGAAAGCATCCGTCATTTGAGGAAGGTAGATATAACTGATGTCAAGTAGGTTGAATGTAAAGTTTATTCTGTGCCATTGCCAATTATATTTTATACCAGCACTTGCTATATTGCGTTGATATTCTGGGCGTTGTTGGAAATTGACAGAAGTCGAAATTTCGGTGTTACCAGCAGCTCGTCGTTTGAAATTTTCGGTTTTGGGCATCAATAGGGTCGGGAATGTGAGAGAAGCTTCTCCTCCAATATCCCATGCCGATTGATATTCAGATAGGGAACCAATAGCTTCATAACCTCCATTTATATTGATGTTTAATATTTCTGAGCCATGAAAGATATTATTGTTTTTGTAACCAATTGCAGCCCCAATACCGAGGTCTCCACCTGAATAAGTACCTTCTATTTCTGCAGATATAGAGTGTGGTTTATTTTGTGTTATTACAATTTGTGCATCTAATTTATTGTTAGTATTTTCTGTAAAAGAAATATTAACATATTTGGCTGCATTCAAAGAGTTTAGACGAGAATATGTGCGTTCAACGATGAAATCAGAATAATATCTATTTGGTTGAATAGATATTTTATTAATTAAAGCTTTAGGCCTAAACGCTTTATTCGTTTTATTGTAGATAATTTTTATATTATTTTGATAGAAAGTATCTAATTTTAAATCTTTTTTTAATAAATCATTATCTTTAACGGCTAATATAGTGACATTTTCAATTTGTTTTTTTGTGAAAATGATTTGTAGGGCTGAATCATTATCAAGATATTGAGGTTGAATTGATAATTCTGCATCAATCTCATTGGTATTTAGTGCACTATCGACATAAAAAAACAATAATTCTTTGCGAAAGTTAAAAAATCCTTGGTTGCGTAATATTCGAGCTACTTGTTCGCGTTCTTCATTTAGACGATCAATATCAAATAGGTCACCTGTTTTGATAAGAGTTTTTTCTCTGCGGTTTATTGCTTCTAATGCTGTAGAGTCTGGTATCGTAATGAAATAATTCTTTAAGCGATAAGGTTGATTTTCTTTAATTGTATATGTTACTTTTACATGGCGTTTTTTTTCGTTTTTTGATGTTTCTGCAGTAACTTTGGCATTAAGGTAACCTTTGTTGAACATAACTTTCTGTAATTCATTACAACTGTATGTTGTTTTTAATGAATCATAAATTACGGGAGGTTCACCAATTCGGCGAAGCCAACGATTACGCCATTTTGTAGAATCTGGGTCTGACGCATTGTAAAAATCAAGTTTTAATCTCCAAAAACCTAATATAGTGTTGTTTGGTGTTTGGCGAAGGTACGATTTAAGTTCTTCGTTATTGACATCAGGAACAGTGGCTTTTATTTTTACATTGGTAAGGAGATATTGATCTTCTGGCACATACTTCGTCATACTGCAACTACCAAAAGTAGGCAATATTATGAGTAAAAGTATGTAATAAAAAAATCTTTTTTTCCTCATGAAAAAATATTGTTCACCACAATACATAATTCGTTGCAAAGTTAATAAAAAATTTTGAAAAATTTATTATCTTTGCATATCGTTTTTACATTATATTTATTATGGCTTTATCAAAAAATAAAATTAAGTATTTTAATTCTTTATCATTAAAGAAGAATAGAGATAATGAGCAAGTTTTTATTGCAGAAGGTATTAAATTAGTTGGTGATTTATTGTCTTGTTTTAGAGCAAAATATATTGTTGCTACATCAGAGTGGTTAGTGAAAAATAGGGTAGAGGCAGATGAGATTATTGAGATAGAAAGTATAGAAGAGATGAAAAAAATAACACAATTGTCAACACCATCAATTGTTTATGCTGTTTTTTTTCGACCACAATATGATTTTAATATTGATGAACTATTGCAAAAAAAAGAATTGATACTTGCTTTAGATGCAGTGCAAGATCCGGGTAATTTGGGAACTATAATTCGTATTGCAGATTGGTTTGGAATACGTAATATTATTTGTTCGCAAGGTACGGTTGATGTTTATAATACAAAAACTATACAATCAACTATGGGGGCATTGGCTCGTGTTAAAGTTCATTATGTAGATTTGACGAGTATTTTGGAAATTTGTAGAACAAAAAAATTTCCTATTTATGGAACATTTTTGGATGGAAATTCGATATATAGTGCAAAATTAGAGAAATATGGTATTATTGTAATGGGAAATGAAGGAAATGGAATATCGGAAGAGATAGCAAAATTGGTATCTGATAAATTGCTTATTCCAAGTTATCCTGCTGATGAAGCTACAAGTGAATCGCTTAATGTAGCGGTGGCTACAGCGATTGTTTGTAGTGAATTTAGAAGAAGGGGGGGGAGTTATTAGTTACTAGTTATTAGTTATTAGTTACTACTAGTGTTTCTAGAGGGACTAGATATACTAGAATTTCTAGAACTTCTAGATAATTTAACATAAAAAAATAGAACCAAGATTTGTATCTTGGTTCTATTTTTTATCAATCTTTTTATCTATTTTATTATTTTACGATAAATATATCGCAACGACGATTTACGATAAATTTGTCTTTAGGACCTTGAGTTTTGCCTTTGCCAACAACAGTGAGACGATTTGCATCAATACCATATTGTTTAACTAGGATATTTTTAACTGTTTCAGCACGTTTGAGACTTAGTTTTTGGTTGAACTCATCGCTACCACTATTGTCACAATAACCAACTATCTCAGCTTTATAGTTAGGATTATTATATAGTTTACTTGCAACTTGAGCAATTGCTAATTCACTATCTTTTGTTACGTTGAATGAATTGAGTTCGTAATAAATTGTAGCCTCTGGTTTGCTTGAAGAAGTGCCTAAAATTTTATTGATTTCAGCTTCAGTCAAAGGTTCACCATAGTAGTTAACGAAAGAGCCTGCAGGAGTGTTAGGGTGACGATCGCGACTATCAGGTACACCATCTAAATCCGAGTCTGTATTATTTTCTTCTTGAATTTTAGCGATAGCTTCGAATTTAGGGATAATACTATTATTCATTATATCCGTCATGTTATCTACTTTAGTAGAAAGATCGGTAACTTCTTGTTTTTGTGCATTTAGTGCTCTATCTGTTGCATCAGGGTTATGATCCATTAAAGAGACAGTTTTAATGCTATTACGCTTCTTGTTAGCACCTATTTTGTAGCGTAGACCAATACCTGCATAACCCATATAGTCATTACTGCGACCTTGTACACGACAATCAAGATCGTCAGCTTGGTACATACGATATTCAGCTTGGAAGAAGATACCCAAGCATTCAATAGGAGCATATTCAACTGAGAGACCAATAGGTAACACAAAAGTACGGCTATTGACAGCAAAATCGGTTAATTCGTTAGTATATTCTTCATTTAGATAGCCATAAAGATTAGTATTGTAGAAACCGATACCAGCACCAATATTAACATTGAAACCCCATTTTGTTGCTTTAGAACGATTAGAACGGAAGAGGTTTAGGATATTGAAAGTTCCATTAAGTGTTACATCATGTGTAAGACCTTGGAATTTTTCTATGTTTTGACGAATACCGCCATAAGGGAGGTAACTATATTGAAGATAGAGACCCCACGTAGGAGTAATCATATATTCAAGTTGAGCATTAAATGCAAAATTTATTTTACTATTAGGAACAATTTTGTTAGCACCTGATAAGTCTGCATCAATAATAGACATACCCCCATTCATCGCAATAGACCAATGGCGGAATTTTTGTTTATTTTCTACAAATTCAGAATCTTTTGTTACTTGTCTTACTTCTTGTGAAGTTGAAAATTGTGCAAATCCTAAAAAAAGTAATATAGCGAGGAACAGTTGTTTAGTCATACTACAAAAATAAAATCATGTTTAAATATTATTTATGGACGCACAAATTGTGCGTCCTTGTAAATATTCTAATAACTCCACAAATCTTGTTCAAAGTTCAATATTTCATTTTCGATACGTTCTTGTTCTTGTCTTAAATACACAGGATCGTTTGAAATATCTTTAAGTTGACGACTTTGCATATCATAGTCTTTTACTATGTATCCATAGAATTGACGAGTAGTAAAGAATTCATCAAAGTTTACAAGAGGAGTAATGTTGCGACCTGTCATTTTCACAAACTCTTCTTGAAGGAATGGACGAAGTTTGTCATAAGGAACCCAGAATATAGGGTCTGAACTACCAATATTTCCAGAAGCACCTTCCATTACATGATATCTTTCATCAAAAACAGGTGCAATTGCTATAATTTTATTGTGGAATGTTGATGTTGTTTTGTTGAAATACCAAACTTCTTGTATGTAATATTTGATTATACCAGAAGTTATATAATTAATTTTATCATAAATTTCGGTATAACGTTCATCTTGCATATCTTCTGTATCGTGGAAGAAGTTGATGTCTTCATATTTTACCTTAAACTCATCTGTAAATTGAGGAACATCAGGACCACCAATAGTAGTATTTATATATGCGTCTAAGTTTCCTTTGTACAAATTATAAACAATAATAGCAAACAAATTCTTTTGTGTAGATTCGTCCATTGCATTATCTTTTGTTTCATCACCATTAGGGTAGTAGAGAGGACGATTCACTTGTTCGCGAAGATCTATTACGCGACCTACAACCTTACGCCAAACAATCTCATCAATTAGAGGATTGATTGTAATAAGTTTAGCATCAACTTCTTCTGGAGTATTGATTACGCGTGTAAAGCTACCATTGCTATCAAATAATACCTCTGTAGAATCTGGAATCTCTTTTTGTGCATTTGCATTAACACATAAAACAAAAAGAGTAGCTAACGATAAAAAGAATTTGCAGTGTTTCATATTGTATCTATATTTATTAAGGCATTGGAACTGAACCCATATTGAGAATACCAGATTTAGCAGTTTTAGCGCCTTTCATTTCGTATTTTACTTGCTCTATGATAAATTCTTGTTTTGCTTTAAGTTTTTTAAGACGGTCGATTTGTTCTTGTGAGAAACTACCTCCTCTTGATTTAATAGGGTCGAAACCAGCTCCACGAGGAATTTTAATCGTAAATTCAGTTACAACGAAATCGGCTTTAAGCATACCATCTTCGTATTCAGCAACTATAGAAGATTCGAGCAAGTCTTTGTATTTAAGTCTAGGTCTTTTATCTGGATCCATAGTTGGGCTCCAAAGACTACCATCAGGCAATTTTAAGAAAGCTGAAGGTGAAGGAACAGGTCGTACGCGGAATTCTTTTTGTCCGATAGTTCGTAGTTTTCCATCAATGTCAGCAGATACCAAGATTGTTATTTTATCTTTAGCAGTTGGTTTACAAATATATTGGTTACCTGATTTTGACATTGTAGCACCATTAGCAGATACGCGAAGTTGACTATCAGCAATACCTGGTACAGAAATTTCCATTTTATTGTCATATCCACGATATACAACGTTCATATCAATATTTGCAACTGTAGCAGCAGGTGCAGAAACCATGTATTGATCTTCAAATTCGTATGTTTGTGTAGCTCCATATTGGTCAATCATTTCAAGACGACCTTTGATTGGGAATGTACCAATTTGGTTACAAGGGATATCAATGATACAACTATCTAATTGATTTTCTCCAATGTAGTAAGTAGGTACTTTAGTAGTATCGACAGCCATCAATGCGATTTCAGCACGATATTTACCACCTTGCATTACATTTTTAGAATCAGGAATAAGGCGGGCTTGAATTTTATTTACGCGGAAGTCACCAGCATCTTGTTGTTGAATGAAATATTGAATCAATTCAGCTTCTGTGCTACGTACGTCACTTTGATATTTTGATAACATTGTAACTACAGCGACAGCAGGCATGTGAGCAAATGTATTATCTACCCATTCCACTGCAGGCTCATCTGCTTTTTTCTTAACAGGTTCTGTGTTGAACATAGCGTTGTAGATTTGTGTATGGAGAGAATCATTTCCAAACATATCTTCTACAAAGTTACGATAATTATCAATAGCGTCTTTTAATTCGTTGCCTCGTTGTTTAGTAGTACCAACTTCAGCATATTCACCAGCGACGTTGGTATTATCTCTTTTGAGGATTACATTTCCTTCTGGATCTGCATTTTTTCCATCTGCAAGAGCGATGATACCTACTTTAAATTCTTGCAAGATGTCAAATAATTTGTTGGATTCTTCTTTAACTTTATTAGCTTTTTCGAGCCATTCTCCAACTTTTGTAGGGTTGAGATCGTATAGTGATTGCATATCACCATATAAGTCCTGATTTCTAACTTTTGAGTTTTCAATAGAATTTTTCAAACTATTGTTAACCATGTCGAAACCATTCAAGATATCCGCAGATACATTCAATGCCAACATTGCAGTAAGCACCAAATACATCATACCAATCATTTTTTGTCTCGGGGTTTCCGGACAGTTCTTTGCTCCACTCATTTTGTTGTACTTTTGATGTTAAAATTTTAATATTTTAATTGAAAATGAGTTGTTATGCTTTGATTGCATTCAACATATTGCCGTAAACGTTATTAAGGTCAGAAACGTTTTTAGCGAGTTGGTCTGTCATTTGTTTGTAAGCATCCATGTTTTTAGATGAAGCGCTTACAGCAGTATGCAATTTTTCGAATTCAGTAGTAACTGCGTTGATTTTTCCACTTTGAGCTTCAATAGCAGCAGCTTGAGATTGAATACCTTTGAGTTGGAGTTCGTATGAAGTATTGATAGAACCAAGGTTTTTACTAAGTTCATTAGCTTTTTCAGCGAATGATTTAGTTTTATCTTCAGCAGCTAACATATTGTCTGCAATACCTTTGTATGAAGAGAGTAGAGTATTAGTTGCTTCATCAAGGTTTTGTTGTTTAGTCGCAAATTGAGCAGCTGCTTCAGACGCTTTTTGAAGGTTGTTAGCGTAAGAGTCAGTAAGACCAGCAACGCGGCTAATATTAGCAAGTTGAGCAGCAGTTTCGCTCATATTTTTAATGCTTTCAGTAAGTTTTTTAGCGTCTTCGTCAGACATTTTTTCCATGCCAGGCATAGCAACACCTACACCACCACCTATATTGCCAGATACGTTAAGCGGATTGGCTTCTTCTTCAACGAGAGAAGGGAATACGTGTTCCCAATGGTATGTTGCGTGTGGTTTTTCGAAAATACCGATAGTAAACAAGATAGCTTCTGTCATCATACCAGCAGTAAGCATGACACCTGCGCCAGGCCAGTGCATGATTTTAAAAAGAGCACCAACAATAACGACTGCAGCACCGATAGAATATACCATACCGACTGCCATTTGAATACCTGGTTGTGCATACCAATCTTGAACTTTTCCCCAAAGGCCTTTTTTCTCTTGGCCTTGCTCTGTTTTAGTTGCCATAATTTTAGAATAGAATTTTTTAGTTTTATAGATTTAAAGTTGTTTTATTAATCTCCAATATGAGTGCGGACACAACGGAATCCGATAGATGGACGACATACGTCTTGGTATTCGAAGTCACGCATACCGCATTGTAAGTAAGCTCCCACATCTTTCCATGAACCACCTTTAATTACTTTACGACGCATGATTTTGAGATCACCTTCACGGGCTTCATATTTGTAACTTGGGTTCATATCAAGTGCGAAAGAACTTGTAGTTTCATCGTATGTATCGTCTGTCCATTCAGATACATTTCCTGCCATGTCATATAGACCATAATCGTTAGGATCGTAAGTACCTACAGTTGCAGGGAGTAAATAACCATCTTCGGTATAATTACCACGGAGAGGTTTGAAGTTAGCCATGAAGCAACCTTTGGCATCACGAAGATAAGGACCACCCCAAGGATATGCAGAATTGAGGCGACCTCCGCGGGCTGCATATTCCCATTCAGCTTCGGTTGGGAGGCGATATTCTTGTGCGCGAGGCATTTTGCTTATATGTTGATATTGAGCATTACGCCAATGACAGAAAGCTTGAGCTTGTTCCCAAGTAACACCAACCACAGGGAAATAGCCATAACTTGGGTGAGAGAAGTAGTTGAGCATTGCAGGCTCATTGTAGCTATAAGTGAACTCTGTCATCCAACACATAGTATCTGGATAGATGTTGATGATGCGACGAGAGATGAGATCACCACGTTGACGGAGTTCTTTTTCAATAACTTTATTTATGATTTTACCATTTTCATCGTAATAAGCAGTATCAATAGTTATTGTTACTCCATCGTGATATTTACCTGTGCGAGGATCAAATGATCTACCTGGACGTTTAGCTTGATCGCGAGCGAGCCATTTGTAACTATAATTCATGATATGAGCATTGAGCTGACGTTCTTCTGTTTTGTCACCAGATTGATAGAAAACGCTATTAACTGCGAGGTAAGTAGCATTTTCCTCTTCGTCGCCTTCGTATGTCCATTTAGCATTCCATGGAATTTTAACTTTCCAATTAAGGACTGTATCTGGGTCTGCAGCTTCGTTATATGGATCATATTTTACTGAAAAATATTTAGCATCTTCAGCTTCTACTCCTAACACATCAACTTCCATGCGAGCGAGTTGAGTACGAGCGATAGAGTCGCGCACCCAATATACGAATTGTTTGTATTCACCATTAGTGATTTCGGTAATATCCATCCAAAACGATTCGACTGTGACGTCGCGTTGAGATGGTTGTATAGCCCAAAGAGCAGATTGATCATTTGGACCCATTACAAAGGAACCACGAGGAATACGAACCATACCATATGGAGTAGCTTCTGGACTGATGTTTTCATAAATACCAGTGAGTTGTCCTTTTGGTTTAGAACAACTAGACAAAACAACTATTGCTGTTGTTAATGTGAATAAAATGAACTTTCTCATATCTTATAGAAGTCTAATACTTTTGTGTTTTTGATTGTATTTTGGTTTGAATATATTAAAGTCGTATGATATGTACAATTCGTGTGACCCATGTGTCGCTCGTATCATTGAAGATGTTGGCAGGTCAAAACAATAACCGAATTGGAGTCCATCAATTATCTCCATTCCAAAAGAGAATGATACTGCATCTTGTATGCTATAAGCGAGACCGCCCCAAAATTTGCTTTTATAATCAAGTAGTAGGCTTATTTGAGCCTGCCATGATATGAAATCGGTGTAGAGTAGTGCTGATGGTTTTAATTGATAATTGTTGTCAGGCAGTTTTATGTTATATCCACCAACAGCAGTCATTGCTTGATTTATTTGAAAATCGTATTTATCTCCTAATTTTATATTAGCACCTGGAGCATGTAGTATTGAAACGCCAGCAAACCAGGTTGTATTTGAGAAATAGACACCTGCGCTTAAGTCGAATCCGACGCCAGACTGAGTGCCTTGAGGTATGGCTGGATCGTTTTCTGTGTGATAGTCGCTTTCGACCATTTTTATACTATCACCATAACATATTAAATTAAGAACGCCGATGTTTGCTCCTACGCTTAAGGTTCCGTATTGAAATTTGAATTTATAAGCATATTGTGCATTTATTTGTTGGTTGGCGAAAACACCAAACATATCGTTGACAAATTGGATTCCTGCTGCGTGGTGTGTTTTACCTATTTTGAAAGGAGTGTTAACGGTAAAAAGTGTAGTTTTAGGTGCATTTTTTATCCCAATCCAATCTAATCGTTGTGCAACCATCATTTTCATTAACTCTTGTTCGCCAATAGTAGCCGGATTGTAAAAGTGTTTGATGTGCATATATTGACTATATATTCCATCAAATTGGGCTGATATGTATTGTGTTGCGAATAACGAAAGGAGTATGATGAATAATATCTTTTTGAGTTGCATTTTTATATTTTGTAACTTTCTATTGTGTATTTAACGGGTTTGAATGTAAAAAATTGTGGTAATAGAAAGTTTTTTGGAGATTAATATTCTTCTTCATTAAAGAAAAAGTCTTCCTTACTTGGGTAATCAGGCCAGATGTCTTCTATACATTCGTATATTTCTCCTTCATCTTCAATTTCTTGTAAGTTTTCTATTACTTCAAGTGGTGCTCCAGAACGCATGGCATAATCAATCAATTCATCTTTTGTTGCAGGCCATGGAGCGTCTTCGAGTTTTGATGCAAGTTCAAGTGTCCAATACATTTTTAGTTTAGAGTTTAGAGTTTAGAGTTTAAAGTTGTATTCTTTTGTCTTCACTCTGTTGTTTGTATTCTGTTTTATTTTATTGTAATTTTTGATTTTGATATAGATACACTACACCCGAAGATACAGTATAACTTTCAAGATGCAAAAATAGTATTTTTTTTTCAAATATTTCACTTTTTCCACAAAAAATCACATTTTTCTTCATTTTTTGTGTAAACGCGTGCTAATACGAATAGGAAGTCGGATAGGCGGTTGATGTATGTTGTCACATTTGTATCTGTGCTATGTTGTTGATTTACAGTGATTATTTCTCTTTCTGCGCGACGGCAAATAGCTCGGCAGACGTGACAAATTGCAGAGAGTTCATTTTCTCCATAAATTATAAAATTTGTAATTTTAGGTAAATTTTCTTGAAAAAAATCGATTAAATCTTCGATTTTTTTGATTTTTTCGTCGCTAATTTGCGCAAATTCGGGAATTTTTTCGACATTTTCGTCGAGGGCGAGGTGAGCTCCGACATTAAATAATGCGTTTTGTATGTCGAGGATTTCGGCTTTTATGTTCTCGTCGGTTGTTTTGGCGCGGAGGAGTCCTAAGAATGAGTTTAGTTCGTCGATTGTGCCGTAGGCGTTGAGTTTGTCGGAGTTTTTTAGTACGCGTTTGCCTCCGATGAGGGATGTTGTGCCTTTGTCGCCTGTTTTTGTATAGATTTTCATATTTTAGAGTGTTAAGTTAGATGTTTTTATTTTGGACAGAATGACATAAGGACATATTTTTTCCTTTTACATACGCCTTGCTACGTCTGCGACGTATCTTGGCGGAATAATGACATACTTGTCGGTATTAGTATTCTTTATTTAGAAAGCTACGATGTAGTGTTGTTTTGGGATGTCGGTGTTGAACCAGACGATGCCCATGTGGAAGATGTCAATTGAGAGACGGATGTTGGGGTCTTGGCGGATTTCGTTCCAAGCTTGTTGCATGCCTTCAGACCAGTGGATATCGTCGAAGACGATTATAGTATTTTTGTGGACTTTTGATTTTGCGAGGTTGTAGTAGTTGATGGTGGCTTGATATTGGTGGTTTGCATCGATAAAAAGAAGGTCGATTTGTGGTAATTGCTTGATTAGAGAAGGTAAAGTGTGATCAATGTTTCCTTTTATTATGTTGATGTTATGAATGTTAAGTTTATTGAAATTGTTTTGTGCTATGCGACATAAATCGGATTGACCTTCGAGGGTGTAAACTTGTGATTGTGTGTTGTTGGATGCGAGATAGGCAGTTGACAAACCGAGGTTAGTGCCGAGTTCTATTATATAATGTGATTTGTTTGATGCGCAGAGGCGTTGTAGTAGTTGAGCGAGGCGAGGTGATTTGGTGCTATTTTTTAGTTCACGAGAGATTGTTGTTGTTGTTTTGGCTTTGGATGTGCCGAGTGGTTGTAGAGTGAGAGTTGAGTTGTCGTGAGATAGTTGTTTTCGTAGATTTTCGATAGCTTGGAAGTTGTAATATGGTGTACGTTCGAATATTGTGTAGTTAAGTGTGTGGAATGTGAATGGAGAATGTACCCAATGCCCTTTGCGATAGTGTGCGCGAAGGGTATATTGTAGGCGTACTTTTATGTCGAATAGGAAAGACAAGATAGTTAGTAGTGAGTAGTTAGGGAGTATGATTTTAATAATTTGCAAAGATAGTGAAAAATGCACAATACACAATACATAATGCACATTTTTTTTCAACTTTCAACTTTTAATTTTCAATTTACACATTTCAATTTTCAATTTTTATTGGGTATTGTGTATATGGATTTTTTTTTGTAATTTTGCGGGCTGAAAATGAATAATTTTATAAACTATTAAATATAAACAGATTTATGGCTACTACTGCTGATTTTAAAAACGGAATGTGCCTCGATATCGATGGCCAATATTTCTTTATTGTTGAGTT